>JBJXGL010000217.1:0-9382 GCA_046160365.1 Aestuariivirga sp.
ACCGCATTCCGGAGTATCGCGACTTCATCTTCAACTCGAACGCCAAGGATGTTGGCCGCGCCCTGATGGGCTCGAACTCGGTGCGCTTGTTCCACGAGCATGTCTTGGTGAAGGAAGCGGGCGCCGATGTGCCAACGCCGTGGCATCAGGATCAGCCCTATTACTGCGTCGATGGAACCGATACCGTGTCGCTCTGGATTCCGCTCGACAGTGTGCCCCGCGAACGCACCCTGGAATTCGTCGGCGGCTCCCACAAGTGGGGCAAATACTATCGCCCCGAACGTTTCAACAAGACCGCGCTCAACGAGAACGACGGCCTCGAGCCGGTGCCGGACATCAATGGCAACCGCGACAAATACGATATCCTCGGCTGGGCGGTGGAACCAGGCGACGCCGTCGCCTTCAACTACCTGACTCTCCACGGCGCGCCTGCCAACACGTCCAAAGTCGATCAGCGCCGCGTCTTCTCGCTCCGCCTGTTGGGCGACAACGCCCGCTTCGCCCGCCGCGACGGAATCAACACCTCGCCACCATTCCGCTCCGTGAAGCTCGCTCATGGCGCCGTCATGGATGCGCCGGAGTTCCCACTGCTTCAGTAGTCAGCGCGTGTCCCAGTGGCCTGACTCATCAGAGATTCGGCAAGACCGAAGTGAATGACCTAAAGCAGGCCATCAGCCCGTTCAGTGGAGTCTCCAACGAGAGCTCCACTTGAAACGTGTCGTCGGCCTCCGAACCCAACTTCTTTGACATGCTCGGAATTGATCCGTCGGAGTTCAATGATTGAGTGGCGGCGAGAGATGACAAGACGTTTGCTGGCTGTCATGCATCGGAGTATCTATCAAAAAACACCAAAAACGCGTTCAATCATATTGGGAGGAGAAGACCATGAATTTCAGACCCGATCCGACCTTTCACGCGACAGCCACCATGGCGATGCAGGCACCGGTCGAAACACTGGCCTTCACTCTGATGCTCAGTCCGGACGGCAAACAGCCCGATGGCCTTGCGGTGGTCGATGTCGATCCGAAATCGAAGACTTACGGACAGATCGTCCACAGCCTGTTCATGCCGAACACGGGTGACGAGTTTCATCATTTCGGCTGGAACGCGTGTTCGTCGGCCCTGTCGCCGCTGACTGGCCATGCCTTTCTGGAGCGCCGCTACCTCATCATCCCCGGAATCCGGTCAAGCCGTATCTACATCATCGATGTGAAGGAGCCACTGAAGGCAAAAATCCACAAGATCATTGAACCCGCTGAGCTGTTCGCCAAGACCGGCTATTCGCGCCCACACACCATTCACTGCGGCCCCGAAGGCATCTACGTCTCCACCCTCGGTGGCGGAGGTAAGGATGGCACCGATGGCCCCCCAGGCATCTTCATCATGGATTGCCAGACCTTCGAAATCCTTGGCCGCTACGAGATGGATCGTGGTATCCAGAACAAGCACTATGACTTCTGGTGGAACCTCCCGCGCGATTACATGGTGAGCTCTGAATGGGCCCTGCCGCCGCAGTTCGAGAACGGCGTCGTGCCCGCAGACTTGTTGTCCAACAAGTACGGCCACACCATCCACTTCTGGGACCTGCGTGCGCGTAAATGTGTGCAGTCCATCGACCTCGGCGCCAACCACCAGATGGCGCTGGAAATCCGTCCCGCACATGACCCGGCCAATCAGCACGGATTCTGCGGCGTGGTGGTTGACACCACAAACCTGCAAGGCGCGATCTTCACCTGGTGGCGCAAGCCCGATGGCACATTCGAAGCGAAGAAGACCATCACCATCGACCCGGTTCCCGCCGACGCCGCCGATCTGCCCGACCTTCTGAAGGGCTTCGGTGCGGTGCCGCCCCTGGTCACCGACATCGACCTCAGCCTCGATGACAAGTATCTTTATGTCGCCTGTTGGGGTTTGGGCGAGATGCACCAATACGATGTGTCTGACCCGATGAACCCGAAACTGGCAGGCAAGGTGCAGATTGGCGGCATCGTCAAGAAGACCCCGCACCCCAATGGAAAGGCCTTCGGCTATGGCCCGCAGATGGTGGAGATCAGCCGGGACGGCAAGCGCGTCTACTGGACGAACTCGCTCTATTCCACGTGGGACGACCAGTTCTATCCGGGTGACCGCGGTGCAGCGATGGTCTGCGCCGATGTGGGTCCGAACGGCGGGCTCACACTGAACAAGGACTTCTGGGTGGAGTTCCCGAAAGGCTATCGCAGCCATCAGATCCGGCTGGAAGGCGGCGATTGTTCAACCGACAGCTTCTGCTACCCGAACGTATAAGCCTTGAGTGAACTTGCAACGGTGACGGCCCTTTGGTGGGCCGTCATTGTATCCGGAGTTTATCACGGCGTGAACCCGGGCATGGGCTGGCCGCTTGCCGTGTCGGCAGCGCTGATGGAGCGGCGGTCCGCAGCGTTACCAATGGCGCTTACGGCCCTTGCAGGTGGGCACTTTCTCGCCATGACGGCGATCCTGCTGCCGTTTTCGCTGATGACGGCACTGATCACCTGGGAACGCGAACTGCGGATCGGTGCGGGGCTGCTCGTTGTTGCAATGGGCCTTTACCTGCTCATAACCCGCAGGCATCCGCGTTTTCTCGCCCGCGTGCCACCAAGCAAACTCGCGCTGTGGTCTTTCCTTGCGGCGATGGCGCATGGAGCAGGTTTGATGCTGGTGCCGATCTATCTGGGCCTATGCACCGACCCAACGATGCAGGACAAGGGCCATGTTGCGGCGGGCGAGTTGATGGCCGGAAACATACTGACGGCACTCTTGGTGGCCATCGTCCATACAGCCGGGATGTGCGTTGCAGGCGGCGGGCTCGCTGCAGGAGTCTATTACTGGCTGGGCCTTAAATTTCTGCAGCGCAGCTGGTTCAACCTCGATATCGTCTGGGCAATCAGTCTCATCATCGTTGGGTGTATCGGCGCAGGTACCGCTCTGGGTCCGGCGGTGTGAGACCCGTTGGTGCGGCGTTCTCGTGATAGAGGCTCATGACGTAACCTCCACCTTCAAGCGGGTCGCACTCATGAACTGTTCCGTGCATCCCCGCAGGAGGCAACCACCTTTCGAGTAGCACTGGTTCTACAAAGGCTCGGTAGAGGTCGTCCGCAGAGGCTGAGATCTTTCTGCTTGCACGATCAACACGATCTTCGGTCATATGGCCTCCGATCGAAAAGTGATGATACGTTGCAAGTGGTTTCACCCACGATATGCTGCTTGCGGACACAAGCGGAAAGGGTTGTGCCATGAGAAGAATCGTTACGTGGAACATGATGACACTGGATGGGTACTTCGAAGGGGCTTCACCTTGGACCTTGGAATTCCATACCTTGGTTTGGGGCGAAGAGCTGGAAGCCTTTTCCCTAAAGCAACTCAATGAGGTGGGCACACTTCTCTTTGGCCGCCGGACGTTTGACGGAATGGCCGGTTACTGGTCGAACGAGACCGGCGCAATCGCAGATCGGATGAATGCAGTTGAGAAAATCGTTGCAACGCGAATTGGCAAGACCGTGAAGTGGTCCAACGCCCGTGTATTGCAAGGTGATATCTCCGACCATATCGAAGCATTGAAGGCGGAAGACGACAAGAAGGACATCTATGTATTCGGAAGCGCTGATCTGACAGCAACTCTTTTGGCGAAAGATGCAGTGGACGAAATTCAGATTTGCCTGGTTCCTACCGTTCTAGGCCGCGGCAATCCTCTCTTCAAAGACGATGGCATTCGCAGGGACTTTAAGCTGATCGAGTCGCGTGCGTTCAAATCGGGGGGTGTTCTGCTTCGCTATGTCCGAACCAAGAACTGAACGCTCCGGCTTTCCAATCAATCTGGCAACGGAGGTGCTGGGCGACGGATGGAGCTTGGTGATCCTGCGTGATGTGATGTTCGGCAATCGACGCACATTTCGCCTCTGTGCAACATCGCAACGGTAGCCGATCATGACCGCTTTCACCCCCGAAGTAGACATACGTGCATGACTAACCATGCCCGCTTACGAGTTCACGCCTTAGCCAAAGCGGGCGGGCAACACGTTTAATAGATCGAAGCCTTCGTCTGCAATCGGTTTTGGAACCTCGCCGTCATCAACAAGTGCCGCGGCCAGCAGCGAAAGCGCGGGCGAGGTCTGGATGCCGTATCCGCCCTGCCCCGCCAGCCAGAAGAAGCGCTGCGCCACCGCATCGTAGCCGCACACCGGATTGCCATCCGCCGCAAAACTTCTAAGCCCGCCCCACGTGTGCTCCACGCGCGAGACTTCAATGTCCATCGCCTCTTGAAATCTTTCAATGCCTTCAGCCAGTGTCATGTCATCTGCAAAGGCATCGTGCGGATCGACCGGCGTTGCATCGGCCGGAGAAACAAGCAGCTTGCCGCTCTGCGGTTTGCAATACCAGGTCTCGCCCACATCGCCGACGAGCGGCCAATCATCCGACGACACACCTTCCGGCGCCGGCACCACGGCGATGGAGCGGCGTTTCGGCTGGATCGAGATCGGCCGCGCCCCCGCGAGTGCTGCGATTTTGCCCGCCCAGGCTCCCGCGGCGTTGACGATGATTACCGCATGAAACGTCCCCGCCCGCGTCGCGATAGTCCAATGCGATCCGTGATCGAGGCTCGTTACTTCGGCATTGCAGATCACCTGCGATCCCGCCGCCTTCACTTGGCGCAGGAAGCCGCGGTGAATGAGATCGACATCGAGATCGGCGGTTCCTTCATCGAGCACAGCGCGCTTTGCAAAACCTTCGCGCAGCTTCGGATGACGGCGTCGCGCCTCCTTGACATCGATTTCGCGAAGCCCCTGGGACTCGGCGAGCAGCCGCTCGAACGCGCTGTTCTGTTCCTCTGGCGCGACAAAGATCGTCTCCCGTGGAAGCACCAGCGGCGCATCGCTGAACCCCGCCGGCGGATTGAAGAACAGCTCCCGGCTGGCGCGTGTCAGCGCGCGAATGGGTGCCGGCCCATAATTGGGCTCGAATGCGGCGGCCGATCTGCCGGTGGAATGATATCCCGGCCGCTCCTCCATTTCGAGAACGATAACCGAATGATTGTCCGCCAGGCGCGCGGCAACGGAAGCCCCCGCAATGCCCGCCCCGATGACTGCGATATCGAAGATTTGTGTCATTCCCGACGGAATACCGGGAACAATTTCGTTGCGCCACTGTGATTTTCATCTGTGATCTTCATCACAGTCACAGCCGTGAAACTGTGTTGCACTGCTGCCGAGCAGGGAGAAAATCATGTCCGTACAAATCAGCCAGCGAAGCTTTAGCAGCGAGGCAGCTTGGCTGCGCAGGTCGCTTCCCGCCATCCTGGTAGTCATGCTCGGGGTGATATGGGGCCTTCAATACGCCTCCGCGAAGCTCGCGGGATCGGCCAATCTTGAATCGGCCGAGTCACTTTTCATTATTCACGTCTTGCTTGCCCTGGTCTTCCTCCCGGTGCTTTTCCTGAAGCGCCAGGGGTTCATGCCGAAACTCTCCGAACTCGCCTTCTTCGCCACCTTGGGCTTCATCGGCAATATCGTGCAGTTCGGCCTCCAGATTTTCATTGCACCCTTCATCACCAGCGGAGAACTCACCCTCATCGTATCGCTGACGCCAGTGTTCATTGTCGCCATGGTGACATTGTTCCGGACCGAACCGTTTTGCGTGCGCAGGGTCGCGGCGATTGGCCTTGGGCTCGCAGCGGCCTTTGCCATGATCGTTCCCGACGCGGCCTCTTCCCCTGGCCAATCGCAATGGACGTGGCTCGTCGCAGCGCTTGGAATTCCCTTCGCCGCCGCGGCCGCGACCGTCATCATGGCGCGATTCTGGCCCAGGCGCCTTTCGCCCCTGCAAGTGACCGCCGGCAATATCTCGTCCGTGGCCGTCATGCTTCTGCCTGTTGTCCTGTGGCAGGGAGGTGGCGTGAGCATTGCGGGTGAAATCAGTGTGGGCCTCATCATTTTTGCCGCGACGATCGGCGCGGAGTTCTTCCTGCTTGCCGTGCTGGTGCGGCTTTCCGGCGCCATGCTCACCTGCTGCGCCGATTTCATAGCAATTGGCGCAGGCCTCGGCTGGGGTTTCGTTCTCTTCGGCGAGATACCCACGGTTTGGATGCTGGCCGCCGCATCACTTTGTTTTGTGGCGCTGAAGGCCGCATTGCCTCCCGCGGCCGTCCGCAGCGAGACGCTTGCCTAAAACGCGCCGTCCCGCCACACTCCATCCCTGCCGGATGGAGTTTCATGAGCAACGCCACGCTGTTTTTCCCCCGCGCCGAATATGACCGGCGCATCGCCAAGACGCGTGCCGCCATGGCCAAGTCTGGCCTCGAGCTGATCCACGTCTCCGATCCCTCCAACATGGCCTGGCTCACGGGGTATGACGGCTGGTCGTTCTACACCCACCAGGGCGTGCTGCTGGCGTTGGATGGCGAACCCGTGTGGTGGGGCCGCGGTATGGACGCGCGCGGCGCGGAACGCACTGTGTTCATGGATCTCTCCAATATCGTCGGTTATCCCGATCACTACGTGCAATCGACCGAACGCCATCCGATGCAGCATCTCGCTAGCGAGATTGAAAAACGCAGCTGGGCAAAAGCGCGGATTGGTGTCGAACTCGACAATTACTGGTACTCGGCAGCTGCCCACCAGAACCTCACCGCCAATCTCCCCAACGCAAAATTCTCCGACGCCACCGGCCTCGTGAACTGGCAGCGCGCGGTGAAGAGCGATCTCGAAATCGATTTCATCCGCCGCGCCGCGAAGATTGTCGATGCCATGCATGCCAGGATCGTCGAACTCGTCGAACCCGGCCTTCCAAAGAATGTCCTCGCCGCCGAAATCCAGAAACAAGCCATCCTTGGCGCCGATGGCAACTGGGGCGGCTATGCCGCCTTCGTGCCCATGCTGCCATCGGGCATCGATGCAACCGCACCCCATCTCACCTGGGACGACCGTCCCTTCAAAAAAGACGAAGGCACCTTCTTCGAAATCGGCGGTTGCTATCGCCGCTATCACGCCCCCCTCTCGCGCACTGTCTATCTGGGCAAGCCTCCGCAAAAATTTCTCGACGCCGAGAAAGCAGTCCTCGAAGCAACCGAGGCAGGCCTCGCCAAAGTCAGGCCCGGCAACACCTGCGAGGATGTGGCGATTGCCTTCTTCGACACGCTCGCGAAACATGGCTTCTCGAAGGATTCCCGCGCCGGTTATTCGATCGGCCTCTCCTATCCGCCCGATTGGGGCGAGCGCACCATGTCCTTGCGGCGCGGCGACAAGACCGAACTCAAGCCCAACATGACGCTGCATTTCATGCCAGCGCTCTGGCTCGAAGACGGCGGCCTCGAATTGTCCGAAACAATCCTCATCACCCCCCAAGGCGCCGAATGCCTGTGCAAGACGCCGAGGAAGCTGGTGATCAAGAGCTGACGGAGTTAGAAATGACCAAATTTAACCAACCCATGTCTGGCCTGATAACGCCACGCTTCGGCGGAATCGCCACATTCTATCGCCTGCCGCACGTGCCGCTCGATGACGCGAAGGATCTCGACATCGGCATCGTCGGCATTCCCTGGGATGGCGGCACCACGAATCGCCCCGGCCCCCGCCATGGGCCGCGCCAGATGCGCGATCAATCCTCCATGGTCCGTCGCATGCATCAGACCACGCGGATTGTTCCCTATGATCTCGCCAACGTGGCCGACCTCGGCGATTGCCCGGTGAACCCCGCCAATGTTGACGATGCGCTGAAGCGCGTCGAAGCCTATTTCAAGAAACTCGTCGCCAAGAACATCCGCCCGCTCTCAGCCGGCGGCGATCACTTGAGCTCACTCCCCGTGCTGCGCGCGCTGGGCGCGAAGAAGCCCGTCGGTATGATTCACTTCGATGCCCACACCGACCTCTACGACAGTTATTTCGGTGGCTTCAAATACACCCACGGCACCCCCTTCCGCCGCGCCATCGAGGAAGGCATGCTCGATCCCAAGCGCACGATCCAGATCGGACTGCGTGGCTCCATGTACGACAATGACGATTTCGACTACGGCGAGAAAATGGGCGTGCGCCTCATGCGCATCGAGGAAGCAAAGGAGCTCGGCCCTGCCAAAGTCATGGAGATCGCACGTAAAGTCGCCGGCGCCGGCGAAACCTATGTGAGTTTCGATATCGACATGCTCGACCCCGTCTATGCGCCGGGCACCGGCACACCGGAAATCGGCGGCTTCACCACCTTCGAAGCGCAACAGATGCTGCGCGGCTTGCGCGGACTGAACATCGTCGGCGCCGATGTCGTCGAGGTCTCCCCGCCCTTCGATCCCTCGGGCCTCACCGCTTATGCCGGTGTGGTCATGATGTTCGAAATCCTCTGCTCGATGGCAGAAGATGTGGCAAAACAGCGGTCCTGAACACGTGTCCCACTCTTATCTCAATTCCGGAATTCGCCTTCCCATCATGCAGGGCGCTCCGCCTGCCCTCGTGCCTTCGAAGATGGATTGGGACCGGCCGCCGTGGAACCGCTGGTCATTCCAGCATATGCGCGAGATTCTCCCCACCGCAGAAGTCTGGCGCGGAACCGGGCCGGTGCGAGTGCTTGCGCGCAACGATCATGATCTCGATAGCCTCGCTGTGACCAGCGTTGACGGAGATGCTGTGACGCTGGCCGCACTTCTCGATCAGACCTACACGGATGGTTTTATCGTGCTGAAGAACGGCGCCATTGCCTATGAGCGCTATTTCAACGGCATGGATGCGCGCACGTTGCATCTTTCGCAATCCATGGCGAAATCGATCACCGCCGCCGTAGCCGGCATCCTGATCGGCCGAGGACTCTTGAGCGTCGATGCTCCGGTCACGGACTATCTGCCGGAACTCGGCGGCACAGCCTGGCACGGCGCCACGCTGCAGCACGTGCTCGACATGACCACCGGCGTCCGCTTCAGCGAAGACTACAGCGACCCCTACTCCGACGTTGGAAGATGCGACGTTGCCTCCGGATGGAAACCAATTCCACCGGGGAGCGATCCGGATTTCCGCTGGCCGCGTCACGTGTGGGAGCTGATTCTGAGCCTCACCGAAATCGATCGTCCGCATGGCGAGCTCTTCGCCTATCGTTCCATTGAAACCGATGTGCTGGCCTTCGCCATGGAACGCGTCTCGGGCAAGCGCATGCCGCAGCTCGTCTCCGAAGAACTCTGGCAGAAGGCCGGCATGGAAGAGAGCGCCAGCTTCACCGTCGATGCCGCGGGTTATGCGCTGGCCGATGGCGGCTTCAACGCATCCTTGCGCGATTACGCCCGCTTCGGCCAGCTCTTGCTCGATAACGGCGGCGGCATCGTGCCGCCATCATGGATCGAATCCACCCGCACCGGCAATCACGCCATCTTCCACGCCCCCTACACGCTGAC
>JBJXGL010000218.1:0-5733 GCA_046160365.1 Aestuariivirga sp.
GAGATCATGAATATCATCGAGCAGCTCGAGAAAGAGCAGGTGGCTGCCGTTGCCGCCAAGCGTACCGTGCCGGAATTCGCGCCCGGCGACACCGTCATCGTCAATGTGAAGGTGAAGGAAGGCGACCGCAGCCGCGTGCAGGCTTACGAGGGCGTGTGCATCGCCCGCTCCGGCGGCGGCATCAACGAGAATTTCACCGTGCGCAAGATGTCCTATGGCGAAGGCGTGGAGCGCGTCTTCCCGGTCTATTCGCCGATGATCGACTCGATCAAGGTGGTGCGCCGCGGCAAGGTGCGCCGCGCCAAGCTCTATTATCTGCGTGGCCGCACCGGCAAGTCGGCCCGCATCGCCGAAAAGCAGAAAGCCTTCGGCCTCGCAGTTGCGGCACCAGCGGCCGCAGCACCCGAGAAGGACGCCGGCGCCGAGGCGTAATCATCCGTTCACGGATCAATTTTGGAGGCCGGTCCACAAGACCGGCCTTTTTTGTTTTGGAGTAGTGCGATGCAAAACTATTTCGAGCAGAACCGCCGCAACTGGGATGACCGCGCCGCCATCCACTGCAGGGATGAAGCGGGCGGCTACCAGGTGGCCGCATTTCTGGCGGGTGAAGACAATCTCCATCCCATTGAAGACCGTGAGATCGGTGATGTGCGCGGCAAGCGCATTGCGCATCTGCAATGTCATTTCGGGATCGACACGTTGTGCCTCGCAAGACGCGGTGCCAGCTGTGTCGGCCTCGATTTCTCGCCAGTGGCAATCGGCCATGCCCGCGAACTTCAGACGAAGACCAAACTCGATGCAATATTCATCGAAGGCAACGTCTATGATGCGAGAACGCTCATCGATGGTCATTTCGACATGGTCTATGTCACGTGGGGTGCCATCAACTGGCTGCCCGATATCAAGGCATGGGCCTACCTCGTCTCATCGCTGCTCAGGCCCGGCGGCTCGATCTATCTGCTCGAAGGCCACCCGTCACTGATGACGCTGGACGAAAAAACGCCAGAACTTCGCCCTGCTTATGATTGGCGCAATCCGCCGGACAAGCCGCTGACAATGGCGGAAGAGCTCACCTACACTGGCGACACCGCGAAGATCGCTCATCCGGTCACTCACGAATGGATTCATCCGTTGAGCGATATCGTCAACGCCGTGATCGCCGCGGGGCTGAGGCTCGAATGGCTGCACGAGCATGAAGAACTGGCCTGGCAGTTCGCGCCCATAATGATGCCGGTTGAAGGCAAGCGTACGATGTGGGTGCTGCCCGAAGGTTTCCCGCGCCTGCCGCTGTCCTTCTCGCTACGCGCCAGGAAAACCTAGATCATTCCGTGGTCGAGCAAATAGAGCAGCGCGCTGGCGGTGATCGCCGCGAGCGCGGTGCCAAGGGCGATAGACGCGGAAATCGGCGCCACCGACTCCTCGTTCTTATGCGCGAAGAGAAAGGCGTTGGCGCCCGTTGGCATGGCGGCGAAGACCAGCGCCACCTTCATCCACAGATCGGGAATGGGTCCGAGAACGCGCAGCAGGCCGTAGACGAGAAGCGGCGCAATCGCCATCTTCAGTACAAGGAGGATCGCCACGCCGCCCCACTGGCCGCGCAGGCTGTAGGTCGCGAGCGAAAGGCCGAGCGCGAAGAGAGCCGAAGGAATACTGGCATCCGACAGCATCTCCAGCATGCGGTCGGGAATGGGATGAAGGCCAAGGCCAAACAGCCGCCAGATGCCGGCCGCGACGAGCGCGATGATGATGGCATTGGTGGCAAGCGTTATCAGAAGTTCACGGCCGATTTTCCGCCATAACACCTGATCCGCATGAACCGCAAATTCCCGGTGCAGCGTTGCCGCGAGCCACAGGATGGCCGCGTGAATGGAGAGGATGAGGCCCGCGGGAACGGCGGCGCTCTCGCCGTAATGCGCCAGAACCAGCGGCGTACCGAGCAGCGCCACGTTGCCGAATGACGTGGCCATGCTGGCCGCCGCCCCGCCGGATGCGGAGAGACTCTCCGTGCGCTGAGCAATCAGCGCGGTTACCGCCCAGACGATGGCGAGCCCGCCGAATACCGAGATCCACAAGCGCCAGGGCGCTGCCTCCTGAGGTGGCATCAGCGCCACGGTGCGGAAGAGCAGCGCCGGAATCGCTAGCATGAACACGAACTGCGTAAGGCCGCGCGCCGTTCCTTCCGACACGAGGCCGAGTTTCGCGAACAGGAAGCCAAGCGCGATGATGCCGAAGACCGGCAGAACGGAGTTGAGAATGGCGTCCAAGGATCAGACCCCAGGACAGTGGGACTGAATCAGGCCCCACCTTCTCTCCATGGCCGGGCTTGACCCGGCCACCAAGGCTGCTCTGGCCAAAGTCTGGGTGGCCGGGTCGAAGCCCGGCCATGGAGGGGTTGGGAACGGTTCCATCAAAGCCAGGGGCGGGCTTCGGCGTTCTTCTTTTCGAAGCTGTCGATATGCGAGGCCTTTTCGAGCGTGAGGCCGATATCGTCGAGGCCGTTCATCAGACAGTGCTTGCGGAAGGGATCAATGTCGAAGGTAACGCGCCCGCCATCGGGTCCGCGGATTTCCTGTTTGGCGAGATCGACGGTGAGCGTTGCATTCGATCCGCGCTCGGCATCGTCCATCAGCTTCTTCAAGTCCTCCGGCGAAACCACGATCGGCAATATCCCGTTCTTGAAGCAGTTGTTGTAGAAAATATCAGCGAAGCTCGTGGAGATGACGCAGCGGATGCCGAAATCGAGCAATGCCCAGGGCGCATGCTCGCGCGAGGAGCCGCAGCCGAAATTATCGCCGGCCACGAGAATCTGCGCCTTGCGATAGGCAGGTTTGTTCAACACGAACTCCGGTAGCTCTTGGCCCGCCTGGGTGTAGCGCATTTCGAAAAACAGCGATTTGCCCAGCCCCGTCCGCTTGATGGTTTTGAGGAACTGCTTCGGGATGATCATATCGGTGTCGATATTGACGATGTTGAGAGGGGCTGCAACACCGGTCAGCGTGTCGAATTTCTGCATGGAAGTTATGCCGCCTTGGGAAGATCGACACCCAGGGTTTCGTCGGCGCCGATCATGAGGTTGAGATTCTGCACCGCGGCGCCGGAAGCGCCCTTGCCGAGATTGTCGTAGATCGCCATCAGCAGCACTTGCCCGCGCTTGTCGTTGCCGAACACATGAAGCCGCATGCGGTTGGTATTGTTGAGCGCCTGCGGATCGATTTCGGCCGCGCGCTCCATATCTGTAAACGGAGCAACATCGAGGAATTTCGCGGTCGAATACGCCGAAGCAAGGCAATCGTGAATGTCCTTGGCGCTCGTTTGCTTCATCAGCAATTCGGAGAAAACTGGAACCACACCCAGCATGCCTTGCGCATAGTTGCCGACGGCGGGCTGGAAGATCACGTCGCGCTCGAGCATCGCATACATCCGCATTTCCGAGAGATGCTTGTGATTGAGCGTCAGGCCATAAGGCGCGTAGACCTGCGCCTTGTCGCCCGCCTGTTCGTATGCCTCGATCATCTTTTTGCCGCCGCCGGAATAACCAGACACCGCATTGTAGGTAACGGGATAATCGCGCGACATGATGCCGGCAACGATCAATGGACGGAGCAATGCGATCAGCCCCTGCGGATAGCAGCCGGGGTTCGACACGCGGATCGAGCTTCTGATTTTCGAAACCTGCGTCTTGTCGAGCTCCGGAAACCCATAGGTCCAGGCGGGATCGGTGCGGAATGCCGTCGAGGCATCGATGAGCCGCGTCTTCGCTCCGCCGCCAACGAGTGACGCCGCTTCCTTCGCCGCATCGTCCGGCAGGCAAAGGATGGCGATATCTGCGCTGTTCAAGAGTTCGCGCCGCGCCGCTTCGTCCTTGCGGCGCGCGGGATCGATCGAAAGCAGGGTGATGTCGGCCCGGGCTTTCAGCCGGTCGCGGATCTGGAGGCCCGTGGTTCCGGCCTCCCCGTCGATGAATATGCTGGTCATGGCGCGGGTCTTACAGGCGGAACCCGGGCCTTGCAACATGAACGGGAGCTAAACCCGAGCCTCAGATTGGGTTCAGGGTCAGGGGCTTAGAAGGGGTCATCAACGGTGATCAACACCTGAGAACAACGGAACCCTAGAGGAGAGTAACATGCTCAAGAACACCCTGATCGCGCTCGCCGCCACCGCCATGATGGCAACCGCCACTGCTGGCGCCGCGTCCGCCAAGACCAACATCAACCTCGACATCGGCCTCGGCCTCTTCGGCGGCGGCGGATATGTCGACCCCTATCCGAGCTACCCGGTTGCCGATGACGGCTGGGACGACGGCGACTGCTACTACAAGATCGTGACCTACAAGAAGTGGAACGCCTCCCACACCAAGTTCAAGATCAAGAAGAAGCAAGTGATGGTCTGCAGCTAAGGCTCAGCCACCCCGTTTCTGCGGAACGCCAATTCCCGCCCCCTCTCGCTGGCGTCCTGCAGTTTGACGGCGAACCGGCCGCGTCCTCCCTCCGCGGCCGGTTTCCTTTTTCGATTGCCTTGTGGCAATCTTGTACGAGGGAGTTTCATCATGACAGCCTCGTCCAATCTGTTCGCGCCGGATGCCGATACGTCGCAGCCGGTCACCATGTTCGGGCCAGACTTCCCATTCTCTTACGACGAATGGCTCGCCCACAAGGCGGGGTTGGGTTCCGTGCCCGCTCATCGACATGGAGAAGAAGTCGCGATCATCGGCGCCGGCATGGCGGGAATGACGGCGGCTTACGAATTGATGCGGATGGGATTGAAGCCCGTCATCTACGAATCGGCGCGGATCGGCGGCAGATTGCGTTCACAACCCTTCGAGGGCGCCAACGGCATCATCGCCGAATTGGGCGGCATGCGATTTCCGGTTTCCTCCACCGCCTTTTATCATTACGTCAACAAGCTCGGCATTCCTTCGAAGCCGTTCCCCAACCCGCTGGCCTATCCCGCTTCCAATTCGACCGTGATCGAGCTTGAAGGCGAGAACATCTATGTCGAGAAGCCGGAACAGCTTCCGCCCTTCTTCCGCGAAATCCAGGAATGCTGGGCCAAGGCACTTGAGGAAGGTGCTGGTTTCAGCGAACTCCGCCAGGCGGTTCGCGAGCGCGATACCGAACGCGTGAAAGAGATATGGAACACGCTCATTCCCATCTGGGACGATCGCACCTTCTATGATTTCGTCGCCACGTCCTACGCTTTTGGGCAGAAGTCCTTCCGCCACCGCGAAGTCTTCGGACAGGTGGGATTCGGCACTGGCGGCTGGGATTCGGATTTCCCCAACTCGATGCTGGAAATCCTGCGCGTCGTCTGCACCGATTGCGACGAGAACCAGCGCTTCATGGTGGGCGGCGTCGAACAGGTGCCGCGCGGGCTTTGGAGTACGTCGCCCGAAGGTTTGGTGCATTGGCCAAAGGGAACGACGCTTGCCAAGCTTCATGCCGGCGCAACACGGCCAGGCGCGCGGCGGATCGAGCGCGTGGCGGGCAACAAGATTTCGGTGACCGACCGCTGGGGCCACACGCGGCTTTTCGATGCCTGCCTCGTTACCGTGCAGAGCTGGGTGCTCACCACCAACATGGAAGTGGAGGAAAGCCTGTTCTCGCCCAGGCTCTGGATGGCGCTCGATCGCACCCGCTACATGCAGTCGTCGAAAACTTTCGTGATGGTGGACCGGCCCTTCTGGAAGGACAAGGATCCCGAAACCGGCCGCGACCTGATGAGCCAGACGCTGAC
>JBJXGL010000219.1:0-3423 GCA_046160365.1 Aestuariivirga sp.
GTCGTTGGCGATCACCGCGCGGTAGAATTGCGCGCCAAGCCATGCCTGATCGGTCTGAAATCCGCCGCCGCCGCCCCAATCGCCGGCGTCGCCTGTGATACTGTCGGTGCCCCGATAGGAGATGATCGTCTCGCCGTTCCAGCGATAGGCTAGCGCATAAAAGGACTCGTCGATGTCAGGCCGTTGTCCGTTTGCACCAAGTATCCGAGAATCTGCGACGAAATCAGCGGTGCCAATGCCGTGCTCAATCAACTCAATGCCAGCGTCGTATCCTTGGTTGTAGGCGTCCATAGCTGCGATAGCGAGAAAGACGTCGCGGTTCATTGAGACCATCCCCTAGACTTGAAGTTGCTGAAGCTGAGATAACGTTCCGGATGATCCGGCTGATAGTTCGGCCCCCAGAGCACGCCGGACGCACCCTTGAGCCAACCTAGCTCTTGTTCGATAGAGTCAGATGGCGGATCGGTGACTCGCAAAAGTGTTGCAGCGCGGATCGAGTAACCTTGACCAAGAATTGCTGGCAGGCCTCGAGGCTCAAGGCGTCGCACGCTCTTGGGATCGTTCGCGTCAAGGAACGTAACAATGGTCGGCAACATTTCCAGAGGCACTTGCCGCGCATCGTTGACGGCACGGATCGCGCCACAAAGCGTGCTCTTATCGAGGTAGTCGAGGCCGAAAAGCACGAATGGCAGATAGAACGCGTCATGCGAGCGCTTCTCGGGCTCGCGCGCATCCGTCCTGCCCGAGCCGTCATTGGTCAATGTCACGACGAGGTTCTTGCCATCGCCAAGATCGACGAACACCGCCTCGCCGGTCACTGAAGATTTGAACACACCGACCTCCGGCAGAGCTTGCCACTGATAGGCGATAGTCGCGTCGATCACGCTTGAGCCAGTCTTGAGGCCTTGCGGCGTCTCGACTTCGACGGTGAGCCGGTAGCGGAAGGTGCAGGTCGGCCAAATCAGGTTGATCGCAAGCCAAATAGCGCCGATCACCAGCGCCAATTTGATCAGCCATTCCACCCAGCGCGGCGGATGGCGCAAAGCCTCAAGCATGCCCCCATGCCCCCCCAACTCAAGTCGCCTACTGCGCCTCCAGGAGTTTTGTCAACGCGTGTCACGTCAAATCCGTGCCAACAGCCCGGCCAAGCCGCCGCCCTGCGAGTGGCCCGTGAATGTGACATTGGCATCGTAGATGCCCGGGGTGTTAATGTCGTTGGCGATCACCGCGCGGTAGAATTGCGCGCCAAGCCATGCCTGATCGGTCTGAAATCCGCCGCCGCCACCCCAATCGCCGGCGTCGCCTGTGATACTGTCGGTACCCCGATAGGAGATGATTGTTTCGCCGTTCCAGCGATAGGCCGTTGCAGCAAAAGATTCATCAACCGCTTCAGTTTCGGTTGCTAGAGTTGTGCGAATGATCGACGCATTGCCAACCTCCGCGCCGACGCCGACGATACCAGCACCATAGCCCTGATTGTAGGCATCCATGGCCAAGATTGCGTAGAAAACATCGTTGTTCACCTTAGACACCCCCATCTTTTGATTTAAACGATACGTAGCCAAGTTGCGATGCGATCGGATCGTTGGGTCCGGCAAAGCGGCGACCGTCCAGTCCGCCTGAGCGATCTTTGATGGCCATGAGCCACGGAAGTCTCGCTTCGATAACGTTCGTCATTGGGCCGCGCACTTGTTCAATTTTCGCCGACGAAACCGAGTAGCCGGGACCAAACGCGGTTGTTAAGTCATCTGGTTCGACTCGACGGACGCTCTTCGGATTGTTCGTGTCTTCGAATGTCACGATGGTCGGCAACATGCCGAGCGGCACAGAGCGGCTTTCGCCAGCACGATGGACCGCCTTGCACATCGCGAACTTGTCAAGGTAATCGATCTCGAAGACATCCAATGGCAGGTAGAACGCGTCTCGCGACCTGCGCTCGCGCTCCCGCGCATCCATTCGTCCTGAGCCGTTGTTGGTGAGTGTCACGACGAGGTTCCTGCCGTCGCCAAGATCGACGAACACCGCCTCGCCGTTGACAGATGGCCTAAAGACGCCAACGTCGGGAAGCATCTGCCATTGATAGGCGACGACCGCCTCGATCACGCTCGATCCGGTCTTCAGACCTTGCGGTGTCTCGACTTCGACGGTGAGCCGGTAGCGGAAGGTGCAGGTCGGCCAAATCAGGTTGATCGCAAGCCAGATCGCGCCGATGACCAGCGCCAGTTTGATCAGCCATTCCACCCAGCGCGGCGGATGGCGCAAAGCCTCAAGCATGCCCCCATGCCCCCAACTCAAGTCGCCTACTGCGCCTCCAGGAGTTGTGTCAAGGCGTGCCACGTCAAATCCGTGCCAACAGCCCGGCCAAGCCGCCGCCCAGCGAGTGGCCGGTGAAGGTGACATCGGCGTCGCCCAGATCGACAAATATGGCCTCGCCGGTCACTTCGGTGGTGATCACCGCGGTGTCTGGCAGTAGCGCCCAGTGCCGTACGTAGTCGACCGCGATGACGCTCGAACCGCTCTTGATGCCTTGCGGTGTCTCGACATCGATGGTGAGCCGATAGCGAACGGTGTGGGTTGGCCAGATGAATTGAATTGCAAGCCACGCGGCGGCGGCCAACAGCGCTAGGCCGGCCGGCCACTTCGCCCAACGCGGCAGCCCTCGCCCCCCGGCGTGTCCATCCGCGCAGCCTATGCTTGCCCTAGGCCGCCCTAATCGTTCGCCGTCACCGAAACCCCAAACAATTCAAGCGCTTTCGCCGGATTGTTCGGATCGAGGCTCATCATCTCGCGCACCCCAACCGGCGCCTTGGGCTTGAACGACACGGTAAAAGACCCCGGCTGCTTGAGGAATGCCCCCAACGCCGCCACCGCTGTCTGCGCGAAATCCGGGCTTTGCAATTGCGACATGCCCAACTGCATCATCGCCATCGCATTGGCGATCATTGTCTGCTCGTCCATGTTCTGCATCTTCGATGCATAAGTAATGAGCCGCTTGGTCAGCGAGGCATCCTCGAAGCGCAGGCTGAAGCCGTTGAAGGTGGCGCCGCTGGCCGCTGCGATGATCGCACCCATTTCGGGATCGGCACCGGCGCGCGCCGAGACTACCGGCACCAACACGGCCTTGATGCGCTCCGGCGTCAGCCCGCCAAACGCCAGATAGAGCGCCAGCGCTCCGGCATTCTCGACCGCGATGCGCGATTGGTCCGAAAAGGCGCCGAGCGTCTTGTCATAGGTCTGCACCCCCGATCCACCGATCGCCAGCCGGTCGTAGCCCAGCGCCTCGAACACTTGCGCCACCTGCGGATCGGCCTTCAGCAAGGCGCCGGGAATCACGAGGTTCTTGAGTTCCGTCTTCGTATCGGCCGCGATGGCACCGCCATCGTACGTGCCGATTTGCGAAAAGCTCTCGAGCGACAGCGCTTC
>JBJXGL010000220.1:0-9508 GCA_046160365.1 Aestuariivirga sp.
TGTTCAGAACCCACCCTACTTCCAGGGCATGACAGTGAAGCCGAAGGCGGTGACCGACATCGTGAGCGCGCGTATTCTTGGCCTTTTCGGCGACAAGATCACCACCGATCATATTTCGCCCGCGGGCGCCATCAAGGCGGCTTCACCGGCCGGGCGTTATCTCACCTCCAATGGCGTCAAGCCCCTCGACTTCAACCAGTACGGCACGCGGCGCGGCAATCATGAAGTGATGATGCGCGGCACCTTCGCCAACATCCGCATCAAGAACAACATGGTGAAGGACGAGAGCGGTAACGTGAAAGAAGGTGGCCTCACGATCCACTATCCCGATGGTACTGAAATGCCGATCTACGACGCGGCGATGATGTACAAGGTCGAGAACATGCCACTCGTCGTCTTCGCCGGCGTCGAGTACGGCAACGGTTCATCGCGCGACTGGGCGGCGAAGGGTACCAACCTTCTTGGTGTTCGCGCCGTCATCGCACAAAGCTTCGAGCGCATCCACCGTTCGAATCTTGTCGGCATGGGCGTCATTCCGCTGCAATTCCAGGAAGGCCAGAGCTGGCAGACACTGGGACTTCGCGGCGATGAAACGGTGACGATCAAGGGCTTGGCCGATGGCCTCAAACCGCGCGAAACGCTCACCGTCGAGATCACCCGCGCCGACGGCACGGCGGCGACCTTCCCCGCACTCTGCCGCATCGATACGCTGGACGAGATCGACTACTACAAGAACGGCGGCATCCTGCACTACGTTCTGCGGAACATCGCGAAGGCGGCGTGAAAATTTATTGCTGCGTCTCGGCGTTTCGCATGTCGTTCTGACGGCAGGTGATACTCACATAAGTGGTGTCTGGCTTGGGCTTGACGCCAGCTTTGTCCAATGAGTCCTCCGGCCCGGACGGCCAGTTCTTGCGGCATTTGTTGGCGGCGAGAAATGCATCGAGCGCCTCCGTGCTTCCCTTCACCTCGATGACCATGCCGATGCCGGGATTGACGCAACAGCCGATGTATTGGTTCATGTACTCCTCTTCGAGAACGAGCAGCGGATGACCGAAGAGTGCCGTTGGCTTGCGCAGACGCCGGTAGTCGACGTAGTCCGCTGCGTTGTCGGGCTTTCTGCTGACGTGGCCAGATTTTATGTAGGCGCGGATCGCAATACCTGGTTCGAGCGCGCGCGTGCCTTCTTCCGTGCCTGGCGTCATCGCTTGCCGGAGGAGTTTCTCCTGCGGCGAAATCTCTTCAGTCGCGGCCGCGTGTGATGCTGCGGTCAACAACAAGGCGAATAGTGCCCATCTCATTGTGCCGTCCCCGTGATGGAGCGCTTTCAATATCCTCTTCTCGCATTTCGTGCTACCGTGACCAAACCCATGCGTCTCTGTTTTGATGATTGAGGAGAATCTCATGCCCTATGTCGATGGATATGTCGTTCCCGTGCCCAAGGCGAAACTCGCGGCTTACAAGAAGCTGGCGAAGGGTGCAGCCAAGGTTTTCAAGAAGCATGGGGCACTCTCGGTCACCGAGTGCGTGGCCGACGATGTAAAGCCCGGCAAGCTCACGTCATTCCCGCAGGCTGTGCGGCTCAAAAAGAACGAGGTTGTTGTGTTCTCGTGGATCACCTTCAAGAACCGCGCGGCGCGCGACCGCTGCTGGAAACTCGCCATGAAGGATCCTTTCATGGCCAACTATGATCCCAAGAAGATGCCCTTTGACGGCAAGCGCATGTTCTGGGGCGGCTTCAAGACTTTGGTAAGCCTCTAGCTTAACCTTCCGTTAGGATACGGCTTTGTGATCGCGGCTCAACGCCTCGTGAGTGGCATTCTTGCGGCTCATCATACATATTGCCAGCATGAACGGAACATGTGCCATCAACCGCCGCAATGTGCTCGCCTTGGGCGTGGGTGCGGCTGCACTTGCCGCGGGCTCGCCCGTCAGGGCGGGCAGCGGGTTCGCGCTCGTCGAGCTCTTCACTAGCCAGGGCTGTTCGTCGTGTCCGCCGGCGGATGCCTACATGGAAGAGCTGCGGCACGAGAAGGGTGTCGTCGCGCTCTCCTACAATGTCGATTACTGGGACTATCTCGGCTGGCGCGACACGCTCGCCGCATCGGAGCATTCGCAGCGCCAATATGACTACGCCAAGGCGCGGGGCGACATGGACGTCTACACGCCGCAGGCCATCGTCAACGGTGGCAATCATTACATCGGCGCCGACCGCAAGAAGATCGCGCCGGCCATCGTTTCCGCGCAAACTGACTCGGCATCTTGGACGTCAGTCACCATTTCCGAATCCGGATCCGAGATCGTGGTCGGCATCGCCGCCGGCAAGGCCCCGCCCGAGGCCACCGTATGGTTCACCGCCATTGCGCCAAGCGTCAAAGTCAAGATCGACCGCGGCGAGAACAGCGGCAAGGAGATCGTCTATTCCAACGTGGTGCGCAAACTCCTGCCCATCGGCATGTGGCATGGGGCGGACACCAAGCTGTCGTTCAAGAAAGACAGTGTGTTGACGAAGGATTCGAAAGCGTGCGTTGCCATTGTCCAGGAGGGCAAGGCTGGCCGTGTTCTGGGCATGGGCCGCTGGGGCGAAATCGGAGTCTGATTTCGGATCGCTACCGCGCCGACGCCGGCCCGCAATTTCCGGCGGGCGGCGATCTTCCGCAAATGTCGTCGCCGACGTAATTCGAAACCTTGCTGGTATCGTTCACCAGCCGCAACGCCACGAGTTCGGTTGGATTTGCGAAGTACAGCCGGTCGGGCGGCGCCTTGTCCATGTAGTCGAGAATTTGCTGGTTGATGCCCGCCGCCTTGAAATAGGTGACGAGTTTATTGCGGAAGCCCTTCGGCAGTTTGGTGGAGGTCCATGTGGTGCGTTTGCTGCTCACCACTTTTCGGCTCACCACTTTCTTCTTGCCCTTCACGACGCGGTAGGTTTCGAGAACCCGCTGCCGGTCGCGGTACCACGTGGTCTGAATCTGATGCAGGCCGACGGACGCATTGGGCGCGGATATGCGTTTTGCGCCGGCGGCGAGGATGAGCGTGCAGGCCGAGTTGCAGTAGCTCCGCGACATGTCGGAATAGCCCGGATAGACCGGCGCTTTGATCTTGGCAAACTCGCAGGACTTCTCGCGTGGCCCGCATTTCGCGAACCGCGCATCGGCGACGACGGTGTCAAGTTTCTTGGCCATGATGAGCCGGCCGATTTCCATGGCCGCGTTCACATCGCCGCCGGGCGAGCGCAGCAGCACGGGAAGTTTCCTGTCGCCCACCTGTTTCAAGACCTTCCGGAAGCGGCCGGGCGTGCCCGATGTGATCCGCCCATCGGCGAAAATCCACATGGGACAGTTGGGCTCGCACTTCTTGAAGGCGCTGCGCATGATCACAACAGTCATGGCGTCGTCGGGCGCCGCTTGGCGCTTGGCTTTCTTCTTCTTGGCCGCCATGGCCATGTCCGCGCCCAGTCCCATCACCAGAACCAGACACAAGAGAATACGCAATACGAACGTCATCGCCATCGCCCCTCAGGAATGCGAGGGCATTGAAGCACAAGTTCAGACAATTGCAAATTGGCTTGAGCGGTTCGGCGCGGTGGATGGTTAAATTCTCTTCCTCACGCGTAGCGTGGGGAAGTGCCGCCGTAGGCGGCGATGGGGTGTCGATCACGGTACGGGTTTCGAAGCCGAGGGTAGAGCCTGTGGAGACACCCCCTCGGCCCTTCGGGCCACTCCCCCACGCGCGTTCCGCGCGCGAGGAAGAAAACCAATCGTCACACAATCAAAATATCCGCATTCGTCATCGTCGCCGCGGCTTGCAGATCGGCGACCATCACCGCCACGCCGCCGCCGTTTCCATCCGCGTCGAACCAAAGGGTCTTGTCGGTGGTGCGGAAGATGAAGCGGTCGTTGGCATCCTGCGCCAAATTGTCGGCGCGCGACTGGAAGGCCGAGGCCGCTAGGAAACCCGCCGCTAGCCCGCCGCCGAAAGTGGCGCCAGTCACGACGATGGTGTCGTCGACCGCCGTGAAGTCGGTAATGCTGTCGCCGATTTCGGTCAGTGCGGCGAACTCGAAACGGTCGGCTTGAGTTCCTCCAGTTAGCATATCGATGCCAAGTCCGCCGAAGAGGCGATCGATGCCGGCGCGGCCGTTCAAGTTGTCTGCGCCACTTTGGCCGAAGAGGATGTTGGCTTGGTCATCGCCACGCAGAGTATCGTCGAAGTTCGAACCGCGAATCCGCTCCACGCCTGCAAAGGTATCGCCCAAGGCCTCTCCGGTTCCGGCAAGCGATGCATCGAGTGCCGCGGTCACGCCAGCGGCGGCGCCGATGTAGTCCGCCAAGTCGCCGGCACCCGCGCCGCCATCGAGCAGATCGGCTCCCGAGCCACCGCGCAGCGTGTCGTTGCCGTCCTCGCCATAGAGTTCGTCGTCGCCGGTCCCACCAATCAGCGTATCGTTGTCGCCGCCACCGTAGACGATGTCGTCGCCGCGTCCGCCGTCGGCGATATCGTTGCCAGCGCCGCCGTAAATCTGGTCGTCACCGTTGAGGCCGAAAATTGTGTCGGCGCCTCCGAAGCCGTTCATGATGTCGCCAACGGCGTCATGCCCATAGAGCAGATTTGCACCGGCGTTGCCATCGACAATGCCGTCGCGCGGATCGACGATCTGGGCGTGGACTTCCAAGTCGGTGGATGAGTCTTGCGACCAGGTGACGACCACGCGGCCGTCCGCGAGAGCCGTCACCGCCGGATTGTACACGTCGGGGCTTGACGTATTGACGCTGATCTGGCCGCCTAATCTGTTGCCGTCATTGTCGAAAGCCTGGAGCGCGATGACGCCCGCGTTGTCCTCCCAGGCGATTACGAAGCCGCCGCCGGGCGTCGCCGTGATGCAGCAGGGTTCCTGCGCGCCCTCGGTGATCGTGTTGGCGCGGCGCTCCGGCCCTATCTGAGCTCCGGTCGCGTCGTAGATGATGTACTTGATCGATTCGCTAAACCCATCACCGCCGTCGATGAGGGACTCGCTGCCTTCGATCCACGCTGTGACGAACTTGGTGTTGTCGATCCAGGCCACCTGCGGGGCCTGTTCGAGCCCGGATGTGAAGATGTTGATGGGGAATTCGCCTGTCAGAGCTGTTCCGGAAGAGTCGAACACGCGGGCGTGGATGTCACCGAATCCACCGTCGTTGTCTGTCCACGTGACGACGAACTTCGATCCATCCGGAGCTGCGGCAACGCTGGGGCGCGCAAATAGAAAGGGAGTGCCGCCGTCTTGCACAATTGTCTGGGCGAAACGCTCGGAACCGTCGGCGTTGAAGCCGCGTATCAGCACGTTCGGGATTACGCCAGTGTCGTCCAACCACGCCGCCACGGAGCCGTTGGCGCCGAGGGAAGCGACATCTGGTTGGATGTGGTTATCCGAACTGGTTACGTTGGGTTGCTGAAACCGCACAAACGCGCCGGCAGGCGTCCATACGCCACCAGTGATGTCATTGTCGCCGGGAAGGAAGATATCCTGCGCCGCAATCCAGATGTTCCCGTCCGAGAGTGTTGAGATCGTGGGCTCAGTCTGATCGGTGCCACTGAAGCCCGCGGTTTGTTCGGCCCCCAGTTTCGCGCCAGTGGCGTCAAATCGCTGCCATTGGATGACCGAGTCAGTCGGGTTACCACTGGTCCAGGCAATGACAAATCCGCCATCGGCGAGGCCAGTGACTGCTGACTGCCCCTGGGCGCCTGCAGTCGTGGTGTTGACAAGAAATTCGTTCTTCCATTTGCGTGTCGGCATTGGCTAGGTCTCCTTTTGTTAAACGATCAAGATGTCGGCGTTGGTCATTGCGGCTGCGGCTTGCAGATCGGCGACCATGACAGCGGCGCCGCCGCCGTTTCCGTCGGCGTCGAACCACAGGGTCTTGTCGGTGGTGCGGAAGATGAAGCAGTCGTTGGCATCCCGCGCCAAATTGTCGGCGCGGGAGTGGAAAGCAGAGGCCGCCACGAAACCGGCAACCCGCCCGGCGCCGAAGGTGGAGACAGTGTCGTCGCCTGCGGAGGCCACGATGAAGTGTCGAAATTGTTGCCAAGATGGTTAGGCACAGCGGTCTCCATGACCTGCACGAGGCGGCCTTCGCCGCACTGGTGTCACTGCCCCATCTCGCATTCACCTGGATGCAGATGTTATGTGTTTGTGGCTGAACGCGGTGTGAACGGGCTGTTCACGCAAAATTCAAAGAGAACTACTCAATCGTAACTTCCGAAGTCCGCGAGACTATTGTCTTTCCGTCACGCTCGACGTGGATCGCTGCTCGATAAGTCCCATTTCTCCAACCCGCCGCGGGCCTTCGTTCTCCGGTGAAGAGCAGATACTGCGCCTTGTTGCGGTCGAGGGTGACGCTGTTGGTGAGCGTCTGGCCATCGGGTTTCGTGAGATCGATTCTAAGCGTGTCTCCCTTCTTGAGATTGATCGCCCAGGCATAAACCACCATTGCGGGCCAATCGTCGGTAGGCGGATCGTTTGCGATGCGGCCTTCTTCGAGTGCGGGCAACTCGATTTTCCCCGGTGCGAATCCGATGCGGAGAAAATTTCCTTCCGCATATGCGAGTTTTCTCGCCGCGGAGTCCGACCACATCGATTGATCGGCCGCATCGCACGCCGTTGCGGCCGCGCCGCTGAAGGGATCGAGCTTCTCGCCATTCCTGCGCAGCGAGAGGTGAACATGGGGGAAGGCTGCATCGCCGGAATAGCCCACTTCACCGAGTTTCTGCCCGGCGGCTACGGCATCGCCTTTCTTCACCGCGACGCTGCCGTTCCGCATGTGGCAGTATTGGGTTTCGTAGCCGCCGTCGTGGGCGATCACCACGCCATTGCCGCATTCGATCTTGGCGATGGCCGCGCGATCCGCAGCGGTCCGGGCGAGGCGGTCTTCGACTCCGTCTCTAAGTCCTTTGACGATTCCTGGCGCGCTCGCCACCACATCGGCGGTGGACTTGGTGTCCAGCACCCGTATGTCGGTGCCGTCATGGCCATCGTAGGTTTGGCCTCCGCAGGTGTAGTCGGCCACGCCCGGTCCCGGATCGTGATCGGGATACTGCTGCACCCAACAGGTCTTGCCAATGTCACACGCGATGGGGAGTTCGAGCTTGAACTCCTGCGCCACGGCCGGGGAGGCGAGCGCGAAGATCATTGGGAGAGCGAGCCGAAACAAGGTCATGGCTTCCATGCCGGAAGCTCATTCCATAAATCGGCAAAAAACAAGGCGCTCCGAAAGCGCCCTGTTCTCAATTGCTTGTCAGGCGGCCTGTTTCATTAGTCCGCGGTTGATGATGCTTTCGGCGATCTGAACAGCGTTCAAAGCGGCCCCCTTACGCAGATTGTCGGAGACGACCCAGAGGTTCAGCCCGTTCTCGATCGTGGCATCTTCGCGGATGCGCGAAATGAAGGTCGCGAAGTCGCCCACGCATTCGACCGGCGTCACGTATCCGCCGTTCTCGCGCTTGTCGACCACCATGCAGCCCGGCGCCTCGCGCAGGATCTCGCGCGCTTCCTCGGCCGAGATCGGCTGTTCGAACTCGATGTTGACCGCTTCCGAGTGGCCAACGAACACCGGCACGCGCACGCAGGTGGCGGTGAGCTTGATGTTCTTGTCGAGAATCTTCTTCGTCTCGGCCATCATCTTCCACTCTTCCTTCGTGTCACCTGAATCCATGAACACGTCGATGTGCGGGATAACGTTGAAGGCGATCTGCTTGGTGAACTTCTTCGGCGTCGGTTGATCCGTGACGAAGATGCCCTTGGTCTGATCCCACAATTCGTCGAGGCCTTCCTTACCCGCGCCGGAGACAGACTGATAGGTTGCCACCACCACACGCTTGATCTTGGCTACGTCGTGAAGCGGCTTCAGCGCCACGACGAGTTGCGCGGTGGAGCAGTTGGGGTTGGCGATGATGTTCCGCCGCTTGTTGCGCTTCATGTACTCTTCGAGCACGCCTGCGTTCACCTCGGGAACGATGAGCGGTACTTCGGGGTCGTAACGCCAGCACGACGAGTTATCGATGACGATGGCACCCATGGCACCGATTTTCGGCGACCAGTCTTTCGACACGGCGGAGCCGGCCGACATGATGCAGAAGTCGATATTCGAAAAATCGAACTGCTCCAGGTCCTTGCATTTCAGCGTCTTGTCGCCGTAGCTCACCTCAACGCCCATCGATTTCCGCGAGGCGATGGCATGCACCTCGTCGGCCGGAAATTCGCGTTCGGCCAGGATATTCAGCATCTCGCGGCCCACATTGCCTGTGGCGCCAACGACGGCAACCCGGTAACCCATTGATGTTCTCCAGAAAATTGGAACTGCCAGCCAAAAGGAGCGGGAAATTCGAGGGCGCTTGTAACATTGGAGGCGTAAAAGCAAAAGGGGTTGGCAGGGAAGGAGCCGTTCGCTATCTAGCGCTCGCGGTCACAAACGCCTTTTCTTTGCGGAGAGGTGGCAGAGTGGTCGATCGCGCCGCACTCGAAATGCGGAGTACTGCAAGGTACCGGGGGTTCGAATCCCTCCCTCTCCGCCAGTTCCGCCCAGTTCAATATTCTCCGCTTGGCTAACCGCGTTTGAAATCTCCAGTAACTGCGCGGTTCTGCGAGAAACCTGTGCACTGCGAGGGTGAGCCAAAGCCAAGAATTCCGTTCTCTCTTCGCTAAATTCTCCCAAGCCGTGGACTGCGGGATCCTAATACGGAATTCACAAGATACTGTTTTTACGTCGTTTTTGTTCGATTGATCTGCGTACTTGTCGCATCGCTTGTTGGCACCGCGCGAGAGACTGGCAACGAAATGCACCCTTGAATGGACTGAGAATTTTGAAACTCCAAGTACGCAGGTGAGAAATGCCGTCATCCTCATAGTCGATATGGTGCGGAGACGACGGCCTGAAGGTTCCGGCAGGGTCGAGATTGTTGTGGCGTCCGCGACCGATGCCCTTGATCTCTTTCGTAAGGCGCGCGACGCGCACCGCGCTGCTTGCTCCTGATTCCGGACAGTCGCGCAACGACCACGGCTTCCGTCGAGACTGGCGCTTTGGCCTGCTCTGTCTTCGAGCCAACCCGCTGGTCGATGCAGGACACCGACTCCGCAATCCGGTAGGTGAAGGAGCAAAATGCGGCCTAGCGGGCAGTCTGCTATCCTGGAGAATGCGCCTCAGAAAAGAGCCGGAACAACGAAGGCAACAAATTCATGTATTACTCAGCAAGTCGCTTCAGAACTGGCCGATCGGGTTTACTAGCCGAGTCTGTGGTCAAGTTCAGGCCGGAAGCGACGTAGTTCGTCGCTGGCGAAATGGTGGCGGAATTCGCGCGGCGAAACACCGAAGTGTTTTTTGAAGGTGCGCGAAAAAACTTCCGGCGAGGCGAATCCGCAGGACGTGGCCACATCCTGGATGGCGACATCGCTGTAGAATAGCGCGTTCTTCGCCGCCTGCAGCCTGATCTTGCGGTAGTAACTCATCGGCGACTCGCCCAGCCGGTCATGCAG
>JBJXGL010000221.1:0-8723 GCA_046160365.1 Aestuariivirga sp.
GGCATCAATGGTTCAAGCTCCGCCCATTCCTCGTCGGTAAAATCGAATCGCATGGTTCACCTCCGCCTACGGTGAATCAGCTTCTCTGTTGCAAATCAACAGCCTATGTGAGTACAGACCCTAATCCGCGCACGGGTTGTTCTGGAAGAGCATACTGCACGGGTTTTCGATGAATAGATGACAGATCAGGTTCGTTGGGCGGTGGTGGGAAGTTGGGCCGAATTGGCTTTGGTGCGGGAAAAACTAATTCAATCGGTTGAAATATGTCTCTTATGGCTGGCAACTGCAGCACTGCTGCGATCTCGCTTTCATAGATCGTTCCGTCGGCGGTACCTCCATGAGTACTATTCTGCACCGAGCTCAAGCTTGTGCGACTTTTATTAATTTGGCTGCGGTACGCAAAAGCTGCGTAGTCGGGCTCCTCAACGTGTGGCGCGCGATATGCGTCCCTGTAATTTCCAGTCCAAGACTGAACCGAACTGATTGCCGATCGGCTTTTTTGCAGCCAATCGTCAGCAGAATAGTCCCGGTAGTATCCCCTGTTTTTCTTTCGCACTTGCCACTCCAGCGGTTTCACGCTTGGTGCGATTGCTCATTTAGAACTTATCACCGCAAGCCGTCGTAACCGGTTCCCGGCATTGTTGCCACAAATGGCACTAAGATTGAAATGGGCGGTTGCGCTTTAGGCGATCCAATAGACCACGGACTTGGACTAGCGTCTGTCTTCCTCCTTGGTTTCGGTGAACCATCGAAGCCCTTGTTGCTCGACGACAATAACCTCCCCCGTGAGCGCGCCTTCGACGCTTTTCACATTAGCAAGGTCCACGCGGGCCGATGATACCGACTCATGGCCCAGAAAGAAGCCTTCATACTTCTTGACTGACTCTTCCAGAGGCCCCGGCTCACCACATTGATGCGGATGCCGCGCGGCATTTCGATGGCCGCCGACTTCGCGAAAGCGTCGAGCGCGCCGTTGACGGCGGCAGAGTTCGAGCCTCGGCGGATCACATCGCGGTCGAGCACACCGCTGGTCAGTGTGAAGGAACCGCCGTCGTTCACGTATGGCAAGCCAATCAACACCAGATTGATCTGCCCCATCAGCTTGTCGTTGATGCCTTTGCGGAACTGATCCGGTGTCATGGTGGCGACGGGGCCGAAATTGGTGTGGCCCGCGGTGACGACGACCGCATCGACCTTGCCCACCTTCTCGAACATCGCGCGGATCGGGGGCTTCGTCCATGAGATCGGCCTGCACATCGCCCCATGAACGGCCCACCTTGACGATCTGATTGCGCGCACTCAATGCGGCAACGGCGGCCTTGCCGACGGTCCCTTCAGCGCCTGCTATCAGAATGCGCCCTACTCGCTCTTCTCTTCGAGCTTCAGGCTCTTGAGTTTCGCGAAGACCGAGTCGGCGTTGAATTCTTCTTCCTTCGGCTTGGCTTCGGCCTGAGGCGCTGCTTCGGGTGGTGGCGGAGGTGCTGCGGCGGCGGCTGCCGCGGCGCTGGCGGCGAGGACTTCGGCGGCGGGGATGAGTGTCCTTGGCGCTGGCGCTTCGGTGGTGATCTTGCCGGCTTTCTTCGCCGCCTTCTGCACGGCGAAATCCAGCTCGAGCTGCGAGCAAAGGCCGAGCGAAACCGGATCGACCGGCTTGATGTTGGAGGCATTCCAATGGGTGCGGTCGCGGATCGCGGCGATCGTCGATTTGGTGGTGCCGACGAGCTTGATGATCGCGGCGTCGTTGAATTCCGGATGATTGCGCAGCAGCCACAGAATGGCGTCCGGCCTGTCGCCGCGCCGCGACACCGGCGTGTAGCGCGGGCCGCCGGTCGATTTCTTGACCGGAATGTTGACCGTCGATACGAGAATCTTGAGGCGATAGGCGGAATCGGCCTCGCCCTTCTTGATTTCGTCGCGGGTGAGCTGACCGCCGGTCACGGGATCGAGGCCCTTGATGCCCGCCGCCACGTCGCCGTCGGCGATGCCCTTCACTTCGAGTTCGTGAAGACTGCAAAAGTCCGCGATCTGCCGGAACGACAGCGCGGTGTTCTCGACCAGCCACACGGCGGTGGCCTTTGGCATCAATGGTGCGGACATGGTTTCTTCGCTCCTTGAGAACCGCCTGGGGTTCTCGGCTATCACAACAAGATGTTGGGAATGGCGGCTATATAGGGGGCTGGAGCGAAAGGCGCAACGGGTTACTTCACCCCGCCCCGCGTCGCGGGGAGGGGTCGCCGCGCAGCGGCGGGGGTGGGGATGTGAAAAATAATTCCCCGCCCCGTCACGCCTTCGGCGTGACTGCCCCGCCCCGCGAAGCGGGGCGGGGTGAGAGGTCAAACCGTCAGCACGATCTTCCCGATATGAGCGCTCGATTCCATGAGCCGGTGGGCGGCGGCGGCTTCGGCGAGGGGGAAGGTTTTGAAGATGACGGGTTTGCATTTTCCCTGCGCGAGGAGCGGCCAAACTTTGGCTTCGAGAGCGCGCGCGATTTCGGCTTTCTCCGCCACGGTGCGGGGGCGGAGGGTGGAGCCGGTGAGCGTCAGCCGCTTCAGCATGATCGGCAGGAAATCTGCTTCGAGTTTCGAGCCCTGCTGAAAGGCGATGATGACGATGCGGCCATGCATTGCGGCCACTTGCAGATTGCGGCCAACATAATCGCCGCCCACCATGTCGAGAATGACGTTGGGAGCGATTGACTTCTCTTTGAGGACGGCGACGAAATCCTGGGTCCTGTAGTTGATGGCAAGGCTTGCGCCGAGCTTCAGACACGCTTCGCACTTATCTTCCGAGCCTGCGGTCGCCACCACTGTTGAACCGAAGGCGTGAGCAAGCTGGATCGCGGCTGTGCCGATGCCGCTCGATCCGCCATGGACCAGCAGCGTTTCGCCGGGCTGCAAACGGCCGCGGTCGAACACGTTGGTCCACACGGTGAAGAAGGTTTCGGGAAGTGCCGCGGCTTCGACGAAAGAAAGACCCTTCGGGACCGGCAACGCATTATCCTCGGCGGCGATGCAATACTCCGCATATCCTCCGCCCGGCACCAGCGCGCAAACGGCGTCACCCAACTTGTAACGCCGAACCCCTTCTCCCACCGCCGCCACTTCGCCCGCGATTTCAAGGCCAGGCGTCGATGGCGCTCCAGGCGGCGGCGGATAACCGCCTTTGCGCTGCAGCACATCGGGCCGGTTGACCCCTGCGGCCTTCACTTTCACCAGCAACTCGCCCGTACGCGGCTCCGGAACCGGCAGCTCGGTCAGCTTCAAAACCTCCGGTCCGCCGGGTTGCTCGATGCCAATAGCTTTCATGCGTGTCATCATGGGACTCCCGTCTTGAGGCCTATCGCTACGTGAGGCACACTGGCAAGCACGAAAGGAGACGCCCCATGGACCTCGACGACCTTCCCAAGAAGAAGCCCGATATGGTTATCGGCGAGACTCTGGACCCGCTGTCGGTGGCCGAATTGGAACAGCGAATTCAGGCCCTGGACTCCGAGATCGCCCGCGTAAAGGACGAAATCACCAAAAAACTCGCCACGATGAACGCCGCGGACGCATTCTTCCGCCGTCCGCAGCGTTAGCGTTAACCATTAAGTAACTTATTTCGTTTAATTCTATCCATGTAATCCAGGCTTCTGGATTGTCCGAGTGGCTCCTGTCCACTCTGTTTGACGCCTCCCTGTTAGAACTTAAAGCCGCGTTTTTACGCGGCTTTTTTTTGGCATCGGGTTTGCTCGTGTATGTGCCGAAGGCAGATGCGGCCCAGATATTGACCGGAAATGAAGCAAGCTTCATGATCGGCCCGTGGGTACGTACAAATGAGCGTAAACGAGTAAGGGGCCGTAAAGCATGTCGGGCAAGCAAACCAAGTCGGCGACCGTGAACTTCTTCACCAGGTTCACCTCCTCCGAGCAATTCGAGAAGGTGTTCAAGGAGGGCATGGGCCTCGTTGAGCAGACGGCCAACTATCTCGATGGCCCGGGCCGCAAGGATGCGCGCCTGCTCGACCGCCACGGCGCGATTGCTTACGCGACCGAAAGCATGAGGCTCACCACGCGATTGATGCAGCTTGCCTCATGGCTTCTGCTCCAGCGCGCCATCAGCGCCGGCGAACTCACCATCGAAGATGCGCGCAAAGAGAAACACCGCATCAGCCTGAACGATATCGGGCGCGGCCACGATCTCACGGGTTCGGAGCAGATTCCCGCCGATTTGAAGGAACTGGTGGAGCGTTCGCTCCGCCTGCACGAGCGCATCCAGAAACTCGACGCGATGCTGAATGTGCAGGCCAAGGCCGAAGGCGCTCTGGCAAGCCCGGTCAACGAGCAGTTCGACCGCCTCGCCAATGCGCTCCGCGCCGCCCAGGGCTGATTTTAGCCTTTATTGAGTTGTTACCGTCTCCCCCTTACCTTCCGCCGTGGAAGGATTGGGGATGAACGTGAAGGCTTGGGCTTCTGCCATCGGTGTTGTTGCAATGCTCTGGACTGGAGTTGCCTCCGCTCAGACCGTCGCGGCGATACCGAAGCCGCCGCAGAAGCCCGTGGCGAAGCTCGACAAGGATGCATTCGCCAGGGAAGTCTGCGGACTGATCACGCAGCACGCCACGGCCAACGGTTTGCCCGAAACGTTCTTCGCTAGACTCATCTGGAAGGAAAGCTTGTTCGATCCGGGTGCAGTCAGTCCAATGGGCGCGCAAGGTATCGCCCAGTTCATGCCGGGCACCGCTGCCATTCGCGGGCTTCAGGATCCCTTCGATCACAAGGAAGCACTTTCGGCCTCCGCGCAGTATCTTGCATTCCTGCGCAACAAGTTCGGCAACCTCGGCCTCGCCGCCGCAGCCTATAATTTTGGCGAGGAAGGTGCCCGCCTTTACATCGCGGGCAAGTCCTCACTTCCTCTTGAGACCGAGGATTACGTGCAGTTCATCACCGGCCGCGCCGCCGATATCTGGAAGGATGAAAAGATAGAGCATCCCATACCCGGCATCGGCAAGGGCGGGGATTTCGGCATCGAATGCGTGGCGCTGGTGAAACGCGAGCTGAGGCCCATTTCAGTGCCAGGTCCGCGCGGCAAATGGCGTGCGTGGGGTGTCGTGCTGTCAGGTGGGTTCTCGGAGTCCCGCGCGCTGGAAGCCTTCCGCCGCATCCGCAGCCGTCACGGCTCGCTCATTGGCAATGAGAAACCGCTGGTGATGCGCAAGAAGAACCTCAGCATGGGCACGCGCCGCATGGTGCAAGTGCAAGTCGGCCGCGACAGCCGCGCCGAAGCCGAAGCGCTCTGCTCAAGGCTCACCGCCGCAGGCGGCGCCTGCATGGTGGAGAAGAATTGAGAACGCGTGTGACGTGCAAGATGTGGGTCTTGAGTAAATGATCAGTAGGCTGATGAATTTTCGATGGGGCCCGCCACCCGGACACACCGCTGAAACTTTGCGAAGCGTCAGGAAATAGCAAAACCGCGACTTGGGCAGGAATGCCCATTGCTCGCGCTATTCTAGCAAGCCGTCTCTTGGGGCGCGTAGCGGTGCCAATCGCGTATCGGTGTCGCAACTTTATGATGTTGTCGGGCTGCAGCCGCAATCGTTTCACGCAAAGTTTCCGGTTTACGGTTGTCCGCGCACCCCAATTCTGTTATCATGCAAAGTTGAGGGGGTCATGACCTCGGCTGCTTGCGTATCGCGAATGCAAGCCCGTCACGCGGAGTTCGATCATGACCACAACACCGACCCTTTGGGGTTCAGAAGTCACCTTTTCGTTCGACACATTTGCATTCGGCCCGGAGGTTTCGCCACTCGCGGATGGAACGTTCACGGTCGTTTGGCAAGACGGCACCGACATTTTCGGCCGCCATCTCAACGAGTTTGGCAGTTTCACTGGCGGCAACTTTCTGTCAGCTTTGTCGGCTGCAAGGACGAAGGACATTTTCGGGCCTCAACTCGTCCAAACTGCTGATGGTCAGACGCATGTCTTCTTCAATGAGCTGTTCGGGCCAGGCGACGGCGATATCCGCTGGCACGCCCCCACCGCGGATTTTACGCCGCACGGACTATCGTTTGGGGTTGAAGAGACTGGTTTTGACGAGTTCCTTTGGGATAGCACGGCAAGGTCGGATGGTGTTGGCGGTTTCGGCAGCGCGATCGTGTTTGCAACGCCTCGCCCTGGCCCGGGACCCGAAACGCTCCTTGTGTTGCGATTCGTAGCGCCCAATGGCCTACCTGCGAGCAATCAGATTTTTGTCGGAGAGCGCGCGGGCGAAACGCAGCAGAACGCAGCCATTGCCGGCCGCCACACCGGACATGTTGTCGTGGCCTATGAAAACTTCAACTTCGCCACCTCGCAGCGCGACATCCGCTTGCATGCCTATGCGCCCGACGAAACCGACACGTCAGGCGAAGTGCAGGTGAGTGCTACAAATGTGAACGCGGGCTTTCCCGACGTGGCCGCGCTGAAAGGCGGCAGCACGGGAAACTTTGTCGTCGTTTGGCAGCAGAATGACGGCATCGCCTTCCGCCGCTATTTCGCCGAAGCAACGCCGCTCGACGCTTCTCCACGAGTAATCCCGGGCAGTCTGGGTTTCGTGCCGAAGATCACGGCGCTCAATGACGGCGGCTTTATCATCGCATGGGGCGCCATCGACGGAACGGAAGGCGACGGTTCGCCGGAACTGGATATCTTCCTGCAGCGGTTCAACGGCGCCGGCGATGCCGTGGGCGGCGTTGTCCACATGGACAAGCCGGGTGACCAGGGTCTCGATTTCAGCATCGCCACGCTTTCGGACGGCCGCGTGATACTGACCTATCAAAGCGAAACCGGCGACGCGACCAACGTTACAACGCTCAACTATCAATTCTTCGATCCGCGTGAGGCCACGATCTTTGGCACTCTCGGAAAAGACAACATCGTCGGCCGGGAAGATGGATCGAACATCTCCGGTTTCGACGGCGACGACAAGCTCGCGGGGCGCGGCGCCATCGATACGATTCTGGGTGGGACCGGTAACGACCAAATCGCGGGCGGAGGGGCCGGAGACATCCTCGACGGCGGGATTGGCACGCTCGATGCGCTTGACTATTCGTCATCAGGCGCGGGCGTTGTGATCAATCTCGCGCTCAACACCGCCTCGGGCGGCGATGCCACGGGCGATCAGATCACAAACTTCGAAAGCGTGATCGGCTCGTTCTTCAACGATACGCTGACGGGAGGTGCCGGAACGCAACGTTTCGAGGGCCGGTCCGGCAATGACAGGTTGACCGGCGGAGCCGACCGCGACGCACTGTTCGGCGGCTTCGGCAACGACGTGGTGGACGGAGGCAGCGGCAATGACTCGATCTCCGGCGATGACGGAAATGATGTCATCATCGATGGAACGGGAAGCGATATTGCGCGCGGCGGCGCAGGCGATGACACATTCCTCGCTTCTGCCGATGCAGCATCCGACACCTTCCTCGGGGATGCCGGAACCGACACGATTAGCCTTGCCGCCGCAACAAGCGCCACGGTGGTGACTTTCGGGGCCGTTCCCTTCGCCGGAACGGTCACCGGCGGAGGCCTCGGTACGATCACATTCGGTGGCATCGAACGCATTATCGGCGGTAACTTCATCGATACGATCAATGGCGGCGCGGCGCCGGAAGTTTTCTTCGGCCGGAACGGCAACGACATCGTTAACGGTGGCGGCTCCAATGACCGGATTTTCGGCGAGATTGGAGCAGACATTTTGAACGGCGGAACGGGCCTCGATACGATCAGCGGCGGCGACGGCAATGACGAGATCGCGGGCGGAGCGCAAGCCGATACGCTCATCGGCGATGCCGGCGCAGACGACTTCAACTATGCGGCCCTTTCAGAGAGCGGCGCCGCGGGCCGGGACCGTATAATCGGCTTCGTTCACCTCATCGACGACATCGACGTCTCGGCGATCGACGCCATGGCGACGACCGGCGGCAACAATGCCTTCACTCAATTCATCGGCGCGGGAGCCTTTACTGCCGAGGGACAGATCCGGGCGTTCCAGGCGGGCACCAGCACCATCATCGAGTTCAACACAGCGGGCGCCAACGGCGCGGAGATGAGCATCCAGCTGCTCAACTTCACCGCTGCGACGTTGACGCTAGCAGATTTCATTGCTTAGGGCGGCAAATGGCGTGCGTGGGGTGTCGTGCTGTCAGGTGGGTTCTCAGAGTCCCGCGCGTTGGAAGCTTTCCGCCGCATCCGCAGCCGTTACGGTTCGCTCCTCAGCGGCGAGAAACCGCTGGTGATGCGCAAGAAGAACCTGAGCATGGGCACCCGCCGCATGGTGCAAGTGCAAGTCGGCCGCGACAGCCGCGCCGAAGCCGAAGCGCTCTGCGCCAGGCTCACTGCGGCAGGCGGCGCCAGCATGGTGGAGAAGAATTGAGTCAGGCTCAGTAGTGGTAGCACCAGAACTGTGGGCGCCCCTTGCTGTAGTCGACCTTTACGTAATGCAATCTCGTGCCAAATCTTTTGCGGCACCGCTGGGTCGCTTCCTTGAAGAAAGCTGCCTGTTGGTCTTTGGTGAAAGTACTTCTGCCCTTCTTTTTGGCCGCCTCGGCATCAACGCCTCCCGCCAAGAACAGGCCTAAAGCAATTGGACACCTCTAAAAACCCTGGCCAAATCGGTGTCGATCTGATTCCGTCGTGGTTGGAATTGGATGGAGCGATCGATGGTCCGCAAGCATGTTCAGCCTGGGTTTTTCGATTTGGAGCGGCGCTA
>JBJXGL010000222.1:0-14475 GCA_046160365.1 Aestuariivirga sp.
GGCATCAATGGTTCAAGCTCCGCCCATTCCTCGTCGGTAAAATCGAATCGCATGGTTCACCTCCGCCTACGGTGAATCAGCTTCTCTGTTGCAAATCAACAGCCTATGTGAGTACAGACCCTAATCCATCGGGGTCGAAGTAGAGAACCCCATTTGTGGAGTTGTAGATAATGCGGTCGGAAGCATCCAGCGCACCGCTTCCAATGCTAAAGGCGCTCGCCGTCAGATAACCCGCCGCGAGCCCGGTGAAAACTGCATCATCAAGTCGGACGAAATCGTCCACTACCGAGAAATCCGTGATCGTGTCGACATTTCCCGAACCAAGCGCTGTTGTGAAGACAAAATGGTCGCTGCCGAGTCCGCCGGTGAGATTGTCAGTTCCCAGTTTTCCATCAAGAAAGTTGTTTCCGTTGTTGCCGGTGATCAGGTTGGCGAGCCCGTTGCCGGTTCCCATGGCATTGACGGAACCGACAAGAAACAGGCGTTCAACATTGTCGCCGAGCGTTTGGTTGACCGAGGAGCGAACGATGTCCGTGCCGCCGCCCAGCGACTCGAAGAACCGGTCACCCGAGGAATCGGCAATAAAAGTATCGTTTCCGCCTTCGCCGTGAAGGCGGTCAGCACCAGTAGAACCGTCCAAGGTGTTACTTGCCGCATTGCCATAGATGAAGTTGGTGAGACCGTTGCCTGTCCCATTGGCGGCGCCTTTCAATAGTCTGAGTGTCTCGACATGTTGCGGCAGAGTGTAGGAAATCGATGCGTACACCTGATCGGAGCCGCCGAGCGCCACGGCGTCATCGATTTCGACGACAGTATCGCCGATGTTATCCACATAGTAAATATCGTTGTCGATTGCACCATGCATTTCGTCAGCGCCAACGCCCCCATCAAGCGTATCACGGCCAAAATCTCCATAAATTAAGTCATTGCCTCCCAGGCCAGAAAGTTGGTTGTTTGCCGAGTTCCCTGTAATCGTATCGCCAAATTTCCCGCCGATCACATTTTCAATCGAATAAATCTGACTTAGTACGCCGCTGCTGTAGGTAATCGTCTGACCTACCAGGTTGACAGCTGCCGCAGCGGCAACAGTCTTGGCGATCCAGACGGTGTCAATGCCGGAACCTCCAAAAAAGACATTGGCAAATCCGTTAAATGCCAGAAAGATGTTGGTGCCCTGAGCGGCAGAGATTGTACCAGCAAGCGGTGCAACGGTAAATGCGCCCTGCGTGTTTATTGTTATGCTTGCATGCAGGGCTACATCGTCATGCCGACCATTGCTGCGGTAAAAATCGAACAACCGATTGACGTCCAAATACTTATCCAGAAATGCAGCGGTTTCGGCATACAGAAGCGAATTGTGAAGAGTGCCACCATCGGTTATCGCGTCCTGATGATGGATGACAAACTCGTCTCCACCGACGCCGTTTCCAAAATCTGCACTATTGATGCTGTCACCATCGATCAAGATGTTGCTCAGAATCGGTAGATTGCTATCGAGGCCGAGTCTGTAGCCCGGAGTGGCAAAGCTTGTTGCCACAATCTCCAGATTCGAAGGCAGGGCTGCAATACGAGAATCCTCCATGAAAGCCTGCACCATGCCCGCGCCGAGACTGTGGCCAGTTACATAAAGCTTGGTGATCGTGTGCTCCTGAGCGTAGGTTGTTATCGCATCGATCAGACCGGAAAATTCAGCGTAGTGATCAGACATTCCGATCCAATCGTCAGTATCGGGAGTGCCGCCGGTGATACCTTCTCCGCCGCTATTGTCGTTTGTTCCTCGAAAACTCACAAACAATGCGTCGGTCGTCTTTCCAATCAGGGCCGCCGCGTTATTGCTCACGTAAATGCCGTCACCTATCAGCCCGCGTGACGGAAAGTCTGGATAGTCAGGATCAAATACAGACTGAGGAGCGAGCGAAGGGATGTCTGCCGCTGTAACCCACGTCAAACCGGCCAAGTTGATGGCGTTGGTTATCGATGTATGGACCACATCGTTTGCCGGCTTCCTGTCATTGATGCTTGGCCCTTCCGGCTCCAAGTCTGCCAAGTGATAGGCAGCGGCTGCAAATTTTCCAAGAAAGCCAGTGACGCCGCCGAAACGCTGGAACACCGAGGCCGAGTCGACTGTTGGAACGGTGAAATCGTTCCTGCCGAAAATGACATAACTCGCACCGCTTTCGGACCCGTTCGGATCGGCCCCATCGGCCCCGATCAGGAGATCGGCGAAGCCGTCGCCGTTCACATCCCCTGCCGCCGAGACTGAGCCGCCGCTGAAGTCGTTCGCCGCCTCGCCGTTGATCTGAAAGCCGTTCGTGCCGTTGAGCGTCGACAGGGCCAGATTCGCCGCGAATCCCGAAGTCTTGCCGAACACCACATAACTCGCACCGCTATAGGACCCGTTCGGATCGGCCCCTTCCGCCCCGATCAGCAGATCGTCTAAGCCGTCGCCGTTCACATCCCCCGCCGCCGCGACCCGCAGGCCGCTCTTGTCGCCCGCCGCCTCGCCGCTGATCTGGAAGCCGTTCGTACCGTTGAGCGAAGACAGCGCCAGATCGGCCGAAAAGCCCGAAGCCTTGCCGAACACCACATAGCTCGCACCACTCTTGAAGCCATTGGGCTCGGCCCGATAGGCTCCGATCAGGAGATCGGCGAAGCCGTCGCCATTCACATCCCCCGCCGCCGCGACCCCGCGGCTGCTGTAGTCGAGCGCCACCTCGCCGCTGATCTGGAAGCCGTTCGAGCCGTCAAGTGTCGAGAGCGCCAGATCGGCCGGAAAGCCCGTAGCCTTGCCGAACACCACATAGCTCGCGCCGCTATTGAACCCGTTCGGATCGGCCAGATAGGCCCCGATCAGGAGATCGGCGAAGCCGTCGCCGTTCACATCCCCCGCGCCCGAGACCACGACGCCGCTGCGGTCGCCCTCCGCCTCGCCGCTGATCTGGAAGCCGTTCGAGCCGTCAAGTGTCGAGAGCGCCAGATCGGCCGGAAAGCCCGTAGCCTTGCCGAACACCACATAGCTCGCACCGCTGACGGACCCGCTCGGCTCGGCCCCAAAAGCCCCAATCAGGAGATCGTCGAAGCCGTCGCCGTTCACATCCCCCGTCGAAGCGACCGAGTGGCCGCTGCGGTCGCCCTCCGCCTCGCCGCTGATCTGGAAGCCGTTCGAGCCGTCAAGTGTCGAGAGCGCCAGATCGGCCGGAAAGCCCGAAGTCTTGCCGAACACCACATAACTCGCACCGCTATAGGACCCGTTCGGATCGGCCAGATAGGCCCCGATCAGGAGATCGGCGAAGCCATCGCCATTCACATCCCCTGCCGCCGCGACCGAGCGGCCGCTGAAGTCGAACGCCGCCTCGCCGCTGATCTGGAAGCCGTTCGTGCCGATGAGCGAAGACAGCGCCAGATCGGCCGCAAAGCCCGAAGCCTTGCCGAACACTACATAACTCGCACCGCTCTGGGACCCGTTCGGATCGGTCCCAGTGGCCCCGATCAGGAGATCGGCGAAGCCATCGCCGTTCACATCCCCCGCCGCCGCGACCGAGACGCCGCTGTAGTCGCCCTCCGCCTCGCCGCTGATCTGGAAGCCGTTCGTGCCGTTGAGACTTGAAAGTTCGAATACAGCGGGAAACGACGGCATCGCTACCTCCTCACTGCAATTGCGAGGCACGGTAGGTCGGCTCGGTCGTCATCGAAGCGGGAGCCATTGCTGCCGTTGAGGGCGGTGACATTCGGGATGGGGGCGAATTCAGGCATGGGGGAGCTCCTTCAGCTAAGGAGTCAAATCACGGCCGGCCCCTTCTCAATGCAGAATGCATCACTCGCGCAACACGTGCAAGATGTGGGCGCCTCAACCCTCATCAATCGCGATCACCCGCGCAATCTCGCCGGTCTTGAACCCGATGTTCTACAGAATGAAATCCGCCGCCGTCAGGTTGGCCACGGCGAAGTTGGAAAGCTGGATGGTCATGTCGGCCACGCCAACTCCGGTGGTGTTGATCTCGATCACCGTGTGAGCGCCGGACTGCACCGCGCGCACCTGGCCCTCGGCGGTGAAGGCGGCGCCTGCGATGAAGGTGAAGGCTTGCGCGCCCGCGGCTCCGGCTTGCGCATCGATCAGGCCATCCCGTGCGCCCGGTGCTGACAAGCTAAAGTTGGTTGGCCGCAAAGCCGTCGTGCGGATGACGTCAGCTGGAAATCGATGGCGAGCATAGGAAACTGCCTTCATCTCTTGAGATCTCCGAACATTGTCACCGGCTCAACGCCCTCCGGATCAGCCCGCTCTATCATAGATGCGATCGCAGGCCTTTTACCTGACACGCATCTTGCAACCGCTTGCAACAAATTCTCTGAGAGATTTCACTCTCACGCCGTTTGCTGTATGTCATTGTTGAGGGGACCCAGTAGAGACATGGCAATCACACTTAAGGACGTGGCAAAACGTGCAGGCGTATCAGAATCTGCTGTTTCGAGAGCATTCACACAGGGCGCGTCCGTCTCTCAGAAGATGCGTAAGAAAGTTGAGAAGGTGGCCTTGGAACTGGGCTATGCGCCCAACGCTCTGGCCTCAAGTCTGACGACAGGCCGCACGCGGCTCATTGGTTTTGTGTCAAACAACTTTCACAATCCTTTTTTTCTGGAAGTGTTCGACCGCTTCACCAAGGGCCTTCAAGCCAAGGGCCTGAAACCGCTGCTTGTCAATCTGAGCGATGAACCCACGCCCGAAGGTCCATTGCGGATGCTGAAACAATACAGCGTTGACGGCATCATTGTTGCGTCGTCGACTTTGCCGCCCAGCTTCGACGAAGCCTTTAGCGCGGCAAAGCTGCCACTGGTCTATTCCTTTGGTCGCGCCGTAACAACGCCCGATGTGAATTTTGTAGGTGTGGACAACTGGGAATGCGGAAGGCTTGCCGCGCGAACCCTGGCGGCGCGCGGCTATGAACAGATTGCATTTCTCGGCGGACCCAAACGCGCCACTAGCACACAGGAACGTCGCGGCGGCTTCCTGGAGGAATGCAGCAAGCACAAGCATGTGAGCGCGACCGTCAGTTATTCCAAGACCTACTCCTATGAAGGTGGCAGGGCGGAAATGCTGCGCTTGCTGCAGGAGAAACCTGCCGAAGCCTATTTTTGCGGGGATGATGTTGTGGCCCTCGGCGCACTCAGCGCACTTCAGGACAAGAACATCAAAGTGCCGGAGACTGTGGGCCTTCTAGGGCTGAATGACATGGAAATGGCGGGCTGGGACAACTTCAGCCTCACCACCATCCGCCAGCCCATCACAGAGATCGTCAACGCATCGATTGAACTCATGGTGGCGATGCTTGAACAGCCAGATCGTTTGCCGGAGATGCGACTGTTTCCGTGCAGATTGGTGGAGCGCAAAACCTTGCGCCCCACCCCGTAAGCTCAGCGGAACATCGGTGGGCGCGCGTCGGTCCATGCGCCGCCTGACTTCGCTGATTCAACCGAGGCCTTGATGGCGGCAATTGAGCGAAGACCATCCTCGGCCGTCGGGAAGTGAAGAGCTGCAGAGTTTGGCTTGGTGCTGGACTTTCTGCCCGAAATCACCTCTGCCAAATCGGCATAGATATTGGCGAAAGCGACGAGCATGCCTTCGGAATGACCCGTGGCAATTCTTGTGGCGCGCTGGGCATCTGGCGACAGGTTGCTCATGCCGCGCTCGATAGTTTCAGTTCTGCCGTTCACCGGTGTCCATTGCAATTGATCTGGCCACTGTTGCGCCCAGCGCAAGCCGCCCTTTTCACCAAAGACGCGAATGTTAAGTCCGTGGAAACTTCCGACTGCCACTGAACTCGTCCACAGGCGAACTGTCGTGCCGCCATCCATACGAACATTGACCATCGCATCATCTTCTAGCTTGCGACTCGCAATAGCTGAGATGAAGTCGGCTTGCAGTTCGCGCGCGTTCTGGCCGCACACAAAACTTGCCATGTGGAGGGCATGAATGCCGCAGTCGGCAAACTGACCGGAGATGCCAGCTTGTGCGGGGTCATAGCGCCAGCGCATGCGGGGATTGTCAGCGTCAGCTGCGTCGGCATGGAATCCATGGGCAAATTCCACGACGACCAATCTGATTTTGCCGAGGTCACCGCGCGCGATCATGGCGCGCATGTGACGAACCAAAGAATATCCGGTGTAACCATAATTCACCGCACAAATGGCACCTGTGCGCTTTGCCGTCGCCGTGAGATCCTCAGCTTCTTCAACGGTCACCGTCATCGGCTTTTCGCAGAGCACGTGAATGCCCGCTTCGAGGAAAGCCTTTGAGATGGCATAGTGCGTGGAGTTAGGCGTTGCGACCGTCACAAGGTCGATGCGGTCCTTGCGGCCCTTCTCACCGGCGAGCATTTCCTTCCAGTCGCCATAGGCGCGGTCTGACGCAATGCCAAGGCGCGTTGCAAATTCCTTGCCTTTGGCGGGATCGGCATCAAGTGCACCTGCTTTGAAATCAAAATGTGTGTCCAAAGCGGACGCAATGCGATGCACCGGGCCGATTTGGCTGCCTTCGCCGCCGCCAATCATGCCCCAACTCAGTTTTGCCATTTCAAATATCCTTCACTTAGAAACCGATCGACTCGAGGAACAGGCGGTTGGCCCGCGCATCATCCTTCGGGCGCACATCCAATGTCGGATCGCAGTCCTGCTCCACGGTGCACCAGCCGTTGAATCAATCAATACGAGATGCTTTGCACCATGTGCCTTCAGCGCTTTGCAGGTGCGGATGCTGGCGTCTTTCACCTCATCCCATTTGGATGCGTCATGAAAGGGACTGAAGACCACGCCGCCAATGAGTTCAAGGCCATGTTGTGCCAAGCCTTCGCCCAGCTTCACCGGGTCTTCTGGCATGAAACCGACGGGGCCAAGTTCGATGCCCTTGTAGCCTGCCTCAGCGCATTCTTTCAGCACGGTCTGCCAAGTAGGATTGCGCGCATCGTCTGCAAATTCAACGCCCCATGAACAGGGTGCATTGCCGATTTCGATTGTCATAGGTCTCTTTCCGTTTCCTAATTAAACCGCTGCGACATCAATCCAACGGCGCTCATCGTGAGACTTCCAGGAGGCCTCAATGATTTGGTTGACGATCATGCCATCACGGAAAGTCGGCCAGCGCGGTTTGCCAGCGGCTATGGCTTCGAGAAAGTCCTTTGCCTCGATGATGATCTGATCCTGATAGCCTGTGCCGTGGCCGGGACCGAGGCAGAAGGGTTCATAATCCGGGTGTTGCGGACCCGTGAGTATTTTGGTGAAGCCTTGCCGGTTAGGGGCGGCATCACCCTTGTAAAGCCAAAGCGCATTTTGATCTTCCTGATCAAAACGAATAGCGCCCTTGGTGCCGAAGACTTCGTAAATGTAACCCATCTTCCGCCCAGTCGCGACCCGGCTGATATAGAGCGAACCAAGACATCCATTTTCAAACCGACACGTGATTTGCGCATGGTCATCATTGGTGACAGGTTTTGGGCCGTCAGCAGAAGGGCGTGTCTTGTGTACCGTTTCAATTTCGGCGCTGACAGATGAGATCGGACCCATCAAAGCACAAGCGGCATTGATGATATGTGGAGAGAGGTCTCCCATGTTGCCGTTGGCGCGTCCCTGCGTGCGCCAGGTAGCGGGCAGTTGCGGATCGGCTAGAAAATCTTCCGTGTGCTCTCCACGGAAATAAGTAACCTCGCCAATCTCACCCGATGCAATGATGTCGCGTGCCATGCGTGACGCAGGAGTACGGATGTAGTTGAAGCCCACCATGTGCACGCAGCCCGACGCCTCGGCAGCTGCCAGCATCTTGCGACTTTCTGATAGATTCTGACCCAAAGGCTTTTCACACAGCACGTGCCTGCCCAGTGCAAATGCAGCCAGCGCAATTTCAAGGTGTGTTTCCTGCGGGCTGGCGATGACCACTGCCTCGACCTTGGCGTCTTCAACAAGTTTGCGCCAATCACTGGTGGAACGCTTGAAGCCAAGGGCCTTGGCCTTTTCCGCAGCGCCCTTTTCACTTGTCGTACAAATGATTTCCAACGAGGGCCGCAATACTGTACCGAAAACGGCGCCTACGGCGGACATGGCAACGGAATGTGCCTTGCCCATGTATCCGCCACCTACAATTCCTATGCCTAACATTCACGAATTCTTTTCTGCAAGCGGTTGCAAAACCTGAAGACACCAATTAACAAAAGACGTCAAGACAAAGATGGGATTGCACACATGACCAAGTCCGCTTCAACCATCAAACTGACCATGGCGCAAGCCTTGGTCAAGCATCTAGCGGCACAGTTTATCGAGATTGAAGGCAAGCGTGTTCGATTATGCGGTGGTGGATTTGCCATTTTTGGCCACGGCAACGTAACATGTCTCGGCGAGGCCCTTTACAATCATCGCGCCGAACTGCCCGTGTGGCGCGGGCAGAATGAGCAATCGATGGCCATGGCGGCTGTTGCTTATGCAAAGCAGAAACTGCGCAAGCGATTCATGTTTGCAACTGCATCAGCAGGGCCCGGCACCACCAACATGCTTACGTCGGCCGCCATTGCACACACAAACCGATTGCCTGTGCTGCTGCTCTGCGGTGACACCTATGCCACGCGCCTGCCCGACCCGGTGTTGCAGCAAGTAGAGCACTTTGGCGATCCCACCGTTTCCGTGAATGACGCCTTCAAGTCCGTTACCCGCTATTGGGACCGCATCAGCCACCCCGCGCAGATCTTGCATGCTCTGCCAAATGCCATTGCAACCATGCTGGACCCAGCAGATTGTGGTCCGGCCTTCCTGGGCTTGCCACAGGACGTGCAGGGCTGGGTCTATGACTATCCCGTTTCATTCTTCGAAGAACGGACCCACCACATCCGTCGTCAAACACCGGATCATCGCGAGATCGCTGATGCAGCAACCTTGTTGCGTTCGGCCAAACGCCCCGTCATCATCGCAGGCGGTGGTGTGCAATATTCAGGTGCTGCAGGCACGCTGAAGACCGTTGCCGAAGCCCGCAACATCCCCGTTGTGGAGACCATCGCAGGCCGCGCCAACCTGTTGCATGAACACGCCTTGAACTGCGGCCCCGTGGGTGTCACGGGTTCGAACTCCGCCAACAATCTGATGGCTGAAGCCGATGTGGTGCTGGCCGTCGGCACGCGCCTGCAAGACTTCACCACAGGCTCTTGGACAGCCTTTGCGCAAGACGCCCGCATCATCTCCATCAACGTCGGCCGCTTTGACGCGTCGAAACACTTGTCGCTGGCTGTGGTGGGTGACGCCAAGCTTTCGCTTGAGCTTCTGGGTCAAGCGCTCGGAGACTTTGCAACACCAGCAAGCTGGACAACCAAAGCCAAGCAAGAGCGTAAGGCCTGGGACGCTTACGTTGACGAGAATGTGCGCCCGACAGACACAAAAGGGGCCAATAGACCCATGTCCTACGCTCAGGTTATTGGTGCTGTGAATGGACTCTGTGATCCGGAAGACCGCGTTGTGACCGCTGCAGGCGGCTTGCCAGCCGAGGTCACCGCCAATTGGCGCACCAAATCGGTGGGCTCGGTGGACGTCGAGTTCGGCTTTTCCTGCATGGGCTATGAAATTGCGGGCGGTTGGGGTGCGCGCATGGCGCAAATGGAAACACAGCCGGAAAAGGACACCATCGTGTTCGTGGGCGACGGTTCCTATCTCCTCCTCAACTCGGATATCTACTCATCGGTCCTCACCAACAAAAAGCTCATCATCATCGTCTGCGATAATGGCGGCTTCGCAGTCATCAACAAACTGCAGAACAACACGGGTAACGTGTCCTTCAACAACCTCATCAAAGACTGCAACATCGAGGGCGAGGCCTTTGCCGTGGACTTTTCGGCCCATGCCCGCGCCATGGGTGCAATCGCAGAAACAGTCGACTCCATCGCCGCCTTGAAAGAGGCCTTCAAACGCGCAAAGACGAACACACGCACAACCGTCATTTCGCTCCAGGTTGACGCCTATGAAGGTTGGACCAAGGAGGGCCACACCTGGTGGGAATGTGGCACACCGGGTATTTCAACGTCGCCGCGCGTGACTGAGGCACACGAGAACTGGGAAGCTGGCCGGAAGAAGCAGCGGGTGGGCGTGTGACGTGAAATTCTCTGCGCCGTCTTTTCTGGTGCTTGGTCGCGCCGGCATGGATTTCTATGCCGACCCACCGGGCACTCCGCTTGAAGTTGCCATCACGTTCAAATCGGCCCTTGGTGGCTCAGCCGGAAATGCGGCGGCCGGGCTCGCGCGCCTGGGCCATGCGGTGTCAATGGCGAGCATGGTTGCCGATGATGCCGTGGGCCGCTTCGTGCTGAACCAGTTGAAAGCCTATGGTGTTGATGTTTCCTATGTTGGAAAAGTTCACCCCTCCAATCGCACATCACTTGCTGTTGTCGATACGCGTTGGGAGAATAACCAGAATGTTCTCTATCGCTCGCAAGCAGCGGATCTTCAGCTTTCACCAGAGCAGATTGAGCAGATCGATTTTTCAAAATTTGGCGCAATGTTGATGACGGGTACCGGTTTCTCGGCAGAACCCACGCGCGCAGCACATCTCCTTGCGATCAAGAAGGCAAATCGAGCCGGCACGTTGACCGTGATTGATCTTGATTATCGCCCCACAGCCTGGACATCACGTGACGAGGCGCGAGACGTATTGCTCGATGTGGCCACACGGGCTGACGTCGTCATTGGCAATGATGAAGAATTTGCCGTTCTCGCCGGTGATAGCGGTCTGGCCTTCGCTGAAAGCCTGAACAGCCCAACGAAGATTGTCGTTTATAAAATGGGCGAGCACGGTGCCATCACATTTGCGAACGGAACGAAGACCAAGAGTAATATCTTCTCCGTCACGCCGCTTAAGCCCACGGGTGCCGGCGATAGTTTCATGGCAGCCTTCATGTCGTCGCTTGCCAAAGGCCGTGACGTGAAAGAGGCGGTGAAGCGGGGCAGCGCTGCGGCTGCCATTGTGGTCATGCGTGTGGGCTGCGCACCGGCCATGCCCACCGAACAAGAACTCAATCAATTCATTGTGGACAATGACCATGCATTTCGCGCCGTATGAAAATCAGAATAAGCCGATCATCGATGTTGATCACGCGCGCGTGCCGCTCAACTATTTCAATATCGTGAAATTGAAGCGGGGTCAGAGTTTCACCTATCAGGTGCCTGGCTATGAAACGTCGATTGTGCCTGCGACAGGTACAGTCGATGTTGAGATTGAAGGTGTTTCCTTCAAATCGCTTGGTCATCGTGTTGGCGATGTATGGGGTGGCGAGCCTGAAGGCTGCTATGTGCCATCCTCAGCAAAGGCCACATTCGTTTGCGTGAGTGATGACGCTGAAGTTTTCATTGCGGGTGCAAAGTTTGACCAGGTGCTTGAGCCCTTTGATGTGCGTGCAGCTGACATCGACAAGGTGCAATATGGTTCTGACGACACCAAGACACACCGCAAGATCAAGCATATTCTTGGGACGAAGTACAAAGATCGTGTCGGTCGATTGCTAGTGTCAGAGCTCTTCACTGTGGGTGCTGGTGGCTGGTCGGGTTTTCCGCCGCACAAGCATGATACGGATCGTCTCCCCCTCGAAACGCGGCATGACGAAACCTATAATTTCCGCTTCAAGCCAAACCACGGCTTTGGCATGCAGCTGATCCAGCATGAAGATGGCAAGGTTGGTGAGGCCTATCACATCGTCAATGGCTCAACGGTCATTCTCGATACGGGTTATCACCCTTGCGTAGCCGCACCGGGCTACGAGATGTACTACTTCACCATTCTGGGTGGGTTTTCGCAGCGCCCATTGGTGCAATTCTTCCAGCCCACACATGCCTATCAAGTTGAGACCATTCCAGGCATCAAGGACATGATCGCCAAATTCAAATGACAGTTGCGACGCTCAAACAGGTGCTGGCCCAGGCACTGGATAATCACTCGGCTGTTGCAGGGCTTGTTGTACTTGGTTGGGAAGATGCGCGTGCCTATGTCGAGGCCGCCGACGAAGTTGGGCTTCCCTTGATTTTGCAGGCAGGGCCCGGTTGCCGAGCGCATACCCCTGTTCCAATTCTGGGTAAAATGTTCCGCACACTGATGGAACAGGCACGTGTACCCGTCGTGGCGCATATCGATCATGCCTACAAAGTCGAAGAGTGCGCTGCTGGCATCGACAATGGCTTCACATCTGTGATGATTGACGGCTCAAAACTGCCTATCGCTGAAAACATTGCGTTGACCCGTCGCGTTGTGGATCTGGCGAAACCCGCTGGCGTTTCAGTTGAAGGCGAAGTTGGTGTTGTGGGTTATAGCGATGGCGTGCCTTCTGCCATGACTTCGCCCGAGGAGGCTCAGGCCTTCGACAGGGACTCAGGCGCTGACGCTCTCGCCATTTCTGTGGGCAATGTTCATCTCAACACGGAAAAGACATCGGGCATCAATTTTGACGTGCTGCGCGCCATTGAAGCTGTCACGCACTTGCCATTCGTGCTGCACGGTGGCAGCGGCATCCCGATTGATGTGCGCCAAAGATTGGCGCGCGAAACCCGCGTCAAGAAATTCAACATCGGCACTGAGTTGCGCATGGCATTTGGCGCGGCACTCAGAACTGCGCTCCTTGAAGCTCCGGATGAGTTCGACCGCATCAAGCTGCTGTCGGCCACCGCAACCGCATCACGGTCTGCTGCGAAACTGATCCTGCAAGAACTCAGTTCCGCAACCAGTCCGGCAACCACGAACCATGTGCCGTGACGAGGTCATCCACCAGGTCCCAGATCTGTTGCAGGTCCAGTTCAGCGGCGGTGTGGGGGTCCATCATCGCGGCGTGGTAGATGTGGTCGCGATTTTCCGTCATCAGGGCTCGCACTGTGAGTTCCTGGACATTGATGTTGGTGCGGATGAGGGCTGTGAGCTGTGGCGGCAGCGCGCCCACACGAGTGGGCTGGATGCCCCGGTCATCAACGAGGCACGGAACTTCAGCGGCGCAGTCATCCGGCAGTGAGGCGATACTTCCATTGTTGCGGAGGTTTCCGTAGATGACCGACGGCTCACCCGTCCACACAGAGTTCACGATGGCCGAGGCATATTCATGTGATTGCTTGACTTCAATCCTGTCAGCAGTGCGATAGGCTTCTGCCTCGTCCTTCCAGCGCGCCACCTGCTCAATGCAGCGCTTGGGATATTCGTCCAGCGGAATGCCGAATTTCTCGATCAGGTCCTCCCGGCCTTCCTTGATAAAGTAGGGCGTGTACTCCGCGAAGTGTTCGGAACTTTCAGTGACAAAGTAGCCGAGACGCTTCAGCATCTCGTAGCGCACTTTGTTAGGGCAGCGCGGATTCCAAGTGGAGGGTTTGGGAAAGCGTCCATCGGCATATCCCTTGCGCAAGGCGGGATAGAGGTCGGTGTAACTGCCATCCTTCTGACGGTGTTCGAATTGCAGATAGAAGGCCATGTGATTGATGCCAGCAGCACGATAGCGGATTTCCTCGACCGGAATATCCAGATCGTGAGCTAATTCGGCAGCAGTGCCTTGTACGGAATGGCACAAGCCCACCTGCGGGATTTGCGGAAATTTCTCGGTGATGGCCCAAGTGTTGATGGCCATGGGATTCACGTACTGCAGCATGATGGCCTTGGGGCAGACCTGCAGCATGTCCTCGCAGATTTTCCAGAGATGCGGAACGGTGCGAAGTCCGCGCATGATGCCGCCAACGCCCAAAGTATCGGCAATGGTTTGGCGCAAGCCATATTTCTTGGGCACTTCAAAGTCCGTGACGGTGCAGGGTTCATAACCGCCGATCTGGAATGCAACGATTACGAAGTCAGCACCTTCAAGGGCGCGGCGCTGGTCGGTATGGGTTTCAACGCGGGCCTTGACGCCGAGGGTGCGTATGAGTTTGGACGCCACCAACTCTGATTCAGAGAGGCGTTCGGAATTGATGTCCATCAGCGCGATGGTGGCGCCACTGATGGCGGGGCGTTGCAGGATGTCCCCCACGATGTTCTTCATGAACACGGTGGAGCCTGCGCCAATGAAGGTAATGCGCGGAGAAGATGCCATGTGAAGTGAACCGGCAGAGATGACGATAAGGATTGGCACATTCCGCAATTGCTGCTGCAATGACAATTACCGCAGGCGGAAAATGCTTCCGGCTTTCTAAGGTCAGTTCACTCTCAGGCCACTTTTGTGATGCGGCTGTAGGTCTGCCGGAAGGCCGCCGGGCTCTTGTGGAAACGTTGTTCGAAGGCGGCATAGAAGCTGGACAGCGAACCGAAACCACAATCGAAAGCGATGGACGCCACCGGCAGATCCGAGGCGATCAACATGGATTGCGCAGTATCGAGCCTGTGCCGGGTGATGGATTGCTTTATAGTCAGGCCCACGGCTCGCTTGAATAACGTCATGGCATAGTTGGGGTGCAAGTCCGCAGCCTTGGCCACGTCTTCGGCCGAAATGGCTTCCAGCGCGT
>JBJXGL010000223.1:0-9292 GCA_046160365.1 Aestuariivirga sp.
AATTCCTGACCGATGTCGGCTACACCGCCAAGACCCTCAATGCCGACAACAAGACCGATCTGCAGCAGAGCCAGATGAACGATGTGATCAATCTGAAGCCCAAGGCCATCGTTTTGGCGGCGGTGGACTTCAATGCTCTCCAGCCTTCGATCGAAAAGGCGCGGGCAGCGGGCATTCCGGTGATGATCTTCGACCGGCAGATCACGGCAACGCCTTCGGACTTCACGTCGGTCGCGGGCACAGTCGAGATTGGCTATGTCGCGGCGGCCGAGACGATCCGGCTCTTCACCGAAAAGAAGGGCGGCGTGAAGGGCAAGATCCTGCAGGTGCTGGGCGATCCGGCCGATCCCTACACGCTCGATATCCAGAAGGGTTTCGAGGAGAAGATGAAGGAGCATGCGGAGGCACAGATCATCTCGCTTCCCGCCATGGCCTGGGAAGCGTCCAACGCCGGCAGCATCGTGTCCGACCAGATCGTCGCCAATCCCGATATCGATCTGATCTTCCTGCACGCGGCGCATCTCTCGGTCGCCGCCGTCGCGGCACTCGAGGCCAAGGGCAAGAAGCCGGGTGATGTGATGATGATGTCATCGAACGGTGCTCCCGTTGGGCTGGATCTCATCCGCAAGGGCTGGCTCAATGTGGAAGTGGAGCAGCCGCTTTATGCCCAGGCCGCCGCACTCGCCATGTTCGCCGACAAGGTGGTGAACAAGCAGGAAATCAAGGCCGGCACTTACAACGTGCTTGGCCTCGACTCGGCGCTGTCGATCGAAAAGTGGGGACCCAACCTCAAAATCCCGGGCGCGGCCATCACCAAGGCTAATGTGGATGAGCCACGCTTCTGGGGCAATCTCAAAGCTCCCGCCGACAAGATCATGCCGGTCGAGTAAGCACGATCATCATCACATAGTGAGCCTCCGCGAAAGCGGAGGCTCGTCTTTGCCATTCGAATTTTCACGGCATTCCACATGCTCCAGCACCGCCGCGCCCTTATTGAGTTCGTGCTCGAACACCTTGTGTGGTTCATGCTCGTCGCCGTGCTCGCCGTGTTCTCTTTCGCGGTGCCCAATTTCTTCCAGCCTGGCATTTTCGTGAACATCATCGAAAGCTCCACCATGGTGGCGGTGATGGCCATCGGACTTGCGATTGTCATCATTGCCAGCAACATGGATCTTTCGATCGAGTCCATTGCCGCATTGTCCGCCATGATCGTCGGCATCCTGTTCTGCACCAGCGGCATCGGCATCAATCTGCAGCTGACGCCGTCCTGGCTCATTCTTCCTGTCTCGCTTCTTATAGCCATGGGCGTTGGCGCGCTTATCGGCATCCTCAATGGCTATCTCGTCGTGCGCCTGAAGATGGAAGCCTTCATCGTCACACTCGCCTCGTTCATCTGGGTGCGGGGCCTGGTGGTGGCGATTTCCGGCGGCCGTTCGGCGCAAGGGCTTGCGCCCGAAATCCGCTTCATCGGCACCGAAACCCTGCTCGGCATTCCGCTCATCGCCTGGATTGCCATACTCTGTTTCGTGGCGTTTTCCTTCCTCATGCGCATGACGCCGTTTGGCCTTCACGTTACCATGGTGGGCGGCAACAAGACGGCGGCGTTCCGCGCCGGCATCAAGGTGGACCGGTTGATCCTGGTTTCGTTCATTGTTTGTGGCGCGATTGCAGGGCTGGCTGGCTGGCTGCTTGTCATCCGCACCTCCGGCGCATCGGCCAACCTCGGCGTCGGCATGCTGTTTCAGGCTTTCGCGGCAGTGGTGATCGGTGGGGTCAGCTTGAAGGGCGGGGTTGGCAAGCTGCCCGGTGTTTATGCGGGCGTGCTGCTGTTGCATTCGATCCAGACCGCGATCAATCTCATGGGGCTTCCCGCGCATTACACCCAGATCGTGCTGGGCGGTCTGGTGCTGGCTGCGGTGCTGCTCGACACGCTCAAACACTCAATCCGGCAGAAACTCGCATGACCAATAGAATCACTGGGAAAGTTGCTCTTGTCATTGGCGCCGCGCGCGGTATCGGTGAAGGCATAGCAGAACGGTTGGTGGAGGAGGGTGCGCGCGTCGTCATCGCCGATGTCGAAACGGAGGCGGGCGAAGTTGCAGCGAAACGGCTCGGCGGAATTTTCATCCGTACCGATGTTTCAAACCCTGCCGATGTCGCGGCGGCGGTGAAGTGCGCCACCGATACTTACGGCACGCTCGATATTCTGGTGCAAAACGCCGGCATCTATCCCTGGACACTGATCGAGAATATTTCGCCAGATGAATGGGACCGGGTGCTCTCCGTCAACCTCAAAGGCGTCTTCCTCGCGGCACAAGCCGCGCTTCCCATCATGAAGGCCGCGCATTACGGCCGCATGGTGTTCACGTCGTCGATCACCGGCCCCCGCGTGACCATGCCGGGCCAAGGCCATTACTCCGCGTCCAAGGCAGGCATCAACGGTTTCATCCGGGCAGCGGCGCTCGAATTTGCAGGCTACGGCATCACCGTCAACGGCATCGAACCCGGAAACGTCCTGACTGAGAACGTGCAGGCCCAACGCTCACCTGAATTTATCCGTTCGATGGAAGAGAGTATTCCAATTGGCCGCTTCGGCACGCTGCGCGATGTGGCCAATGCCGTGCTGTTTCTCGCGTCCGACGAGGCCTCCTATATCACCGGCACGACAATCATCATCGACGGCGGGCAGACGCTTCCCGAGGGAAAGGATTTCCGGGTTGTCCCTCAATAACCCTCTTCCGCCATGACCGTTGCCGGTGCCGCGGCAATCAGTTAGGAACCGTCCGGTACAATCGACGGTAGCATCACGCACATAATTCTTGGCATTCTGGCCATCCTTGGCGGATTGGCTTTCTGGTGGTGGCGGATGAAGGCGGTCTCCGAGGCTGCCAGCGACGTGACCGATGTGGCCGGCCGCGCTTGGGGCAAATACAAGCGCTACAAGTTCCGCAAGAAGGTTGAGGACTCGCCCGTCGAAGCCGTTGAAGATCCCGTTGCGGCCGCAACTGTCATGATGATCGCGCTGGTCAAGGAAGAGGGCCCGCTCACGCCGCAAGCCGAAGAGGTCATCCGCAAGGAGGCCACGGCCGTCATGCAAGTGGATGACCCAACCGAACTGATGGTGTTCTCGAAATGGGTGGCGGATCATGTGAGCGATGCCAACAATGTCTCGCTCCGCTACGCGAAACTCTGGGCAGGCGCGCTGAGCCGCGACGAGCGTATGGAACTTGTCGAAATGGTCGAACGCGCGGTATCGGCTGTAGCGCCCGTGACCCCCAACCAGCGCAACAAGATCGCCAAGCTCCGCGAAAGGCTGGGGCTGCTGAACTGACGGGGCCAAGGCGGCAAACTCTCTCCCACTCTCAAATTTCGTCACTCCGCCCAAGCGCCATCCGCGCATCGGAAGCGTGAACCGTAACCCATTGATGTCCTGGCGTGATGTTGAAGATCGCGCACGGGCTATCATGCAGGCCACTTCAAAACCCTTTCTATCAACTCAGATCGAACACGAAGAAAGGGTTTTGAAATGATGCTGCGCACTTGGTGGCCTCTGTGCCGGAGATGAAAAATAATCCTTGACAGGGATTTTCAATCTGATTTATGTTCGTTTTATGTTCCGAAATCCCCATATGAACTTCGATGTGGCAATGACACGGAATCGCGATGCGCTCATCCGCATCGTGGCTTCGCTGTTTGCCATGCTGGGACTGGCGGACGGCGTCAGCCTGGGGCGGATTCCGCGGGCTTTGAACAAAGCCGTGCTGCGTATCCTCCTTCCTGCCGAGTCAGCCGTCCGGCGGCTGATCATCGCGGCAGCAAGGGGCATGGTGGCAAAGCCTGGGGCTTCGCGGCCCATGCCTAAGGGAACCAAGATTGCCAAGGGAACCGGCAAAGGCCGCGCTCGGCGTGCCTCGTTCAATCTCTCGGACCGCCACGAACCGTGGCTGCCCCCGCGCAACAAGTGGAAGCCGCCCCCGAAGGGCCCGCGCATTTCCTCTTTCGGCCACGATCCGACCTGGCCTGCCGCGCTAGCGCATAGCGCGGAGCTGTTCCGGTTTCGGAACAACGTCGCGCCCGAACCTGGCCCCGCCCCCAAGCCCAAACGCGAGGACGATGGATGTGTCGACAGCATGCGCCTCACGCGGAGGCTCCAGGCCATCATGTTCGCCCTCGCCGACATTCCCCATCAAGCCAAGCGTTTCGTCCGCTGGAAAGCCACGCGCGAGCGGCAAGCCGACGCGGGCAAGCTCGTCCGCACCGAACCGTTGCGCGACGGCGATCCGCCCGGCTACCGTCATCCCTTCCGGCACGAAGTTGACGAGGTGCTCGACGAATGCATCTGGCTCGCCGGGGAGGCGGCCAAGGCCGCGCGGAAAATTGACAGTTCCTGAGGCGCGGGTTTCCGGCCCCACCATGCACACTTGACATCACGTTCATTTCTGCATATATTTCTGTTATGACAGAAATAACAAAAATAACCAAACTTCCCGAAGCCAGCGAGGATTTCATCTTGCATTGGGGCGATCTGGGCTCGCAGTGGAGCGTCAACCGCTCGGTGAGCCAGATCCACGCGCTGCTCTATATCTCGGAACAGCCGCTCACCGCCGAGGACATCGCCGAAACGCTGGCGCTTGCCCGCTCCAATGTTTCGAACTCGCTCAAGGAGCTTCTGGCCTGGAACCTGATCCGGCGCGTGCCGGTCAGAAACGACCGGCGCGATCACTTCGAGGCCGAGACCGATGTCTGGGAAATCGCCCAGCGCATCGCCGCGGGCCGCAAGCAGCGCGAGATTGACCCGGCGCTGGCCGCACTCGAATCCTGCCTCGCCAAGGCGGAGGACGATCCCAAGATCAGCGCCGAAGTGCGCAAGCGCCTCCGCGCCATGCACGATTTCACCCAGATGGCCGATCGCTGGTACACGCAGATGCTGGGGCTTTCGAAGAAGAAGCGCGAGATGCTGTTCAAGCTGGGCGCGCGCATATCGAACTTCCTGCCGGGTGGAAAGGACTAGCACTCCGATGCTGCCGCGCCGCGCGCCTCTCCAGGTTCCTCCGCCCGCTGACGATACGGCGCTCGGCGATCTCCGCTTCCGTGCGCTGCTCTCGCGAGATGATTGGAACAAGCTTCCCGAAGCCGTGCGCAAGCGATTCTCGAAACGGCTCTCGGGTGGCGGCACGGCGCTCTATGTCGGAAAAGTCACCGCCGTCCGCATGTCGCGCGCGGGACGGGTGCTCGGGAAACTTTTGAGACCCGCCGGCGCGCCGCTTCCGCTCTTCGCCGATGTCGGCGTTGCAAGCGTCGTCAGCGTGACCGAAGATGCCCGCACCGGCGGACAAGTCTGGACGCGCATGTACGCCAACCGGCAAGGCTTTCCACAGGTCATTCAGTCGGCGAAGAGATTTTTGGGCACAACCGGCCTCGAAGAATATGTGGGCGGCGGCGTGAGCATGGCTCTCGAAGTGCGGGCAAGCGAGGAGGGCATCGCCTTTCATAGCGCCGGCTATTCTGTTTCTTTGGCTTCCGTCCGCATTCCGATTCCGCGCTGGCTTTCACCCGGCGATCTCGTTGTAACTCACCGGGCTCTTGATAATGACAGCTTCGAGTTTTCGATGACTCTCACTCATCCGTTGCTCGGCGAACTCATCCATCAAGCTGCGATCTACCGGGATCAAGCGTCATGAACGCCGAAGCGCCAGTCTGGCTGTTCGATAGCGCCTGCATGCTGTGCAGCCGCGCTGTGCATTATGTTCTGAAACATGAACGCAAGCCGGACATCCGCTTCGTGGCCATCAAGTCTGATGAAGGCCGCGCCATCGCCGCGCGGCACGGAGTCGATCCGGAAAATCCCCAGACCTTCCTCTTCATCGAGAAAGGAGTGGCTCTGGCAAAATCGGACGGTGTGCTGGCGCTGCTCAGGCATGTCGGCGGACCAGCGCGCATCTTCAGTCTCGGGGTCATCCTGCCGCAACGTTTGCGCGACTTCGCCTATGACCTGATTGCGCAGAATCGCCACCGCCTCTTCGGCAAGACCAGTTTCTGCCGCACGCCCGAAGGCGCGGAGTTGCGGCGCTTCGTGCTGCCGGAATCATGATGGATCGGAAGGTTCTGATCATTGGCGCGACCGGTGTGTTTGGACGCCGCATGTCGCGGCGGCTCGCCCGCATTCCCGGAATCAAGCTCGTGCTCGCCAGCCGCAATCTGGCGTCCGCTCAAGACCTGGCGCGCGAGATTGACGCCGAAGGCATCGCACTCGACCGAAATCGCAATCTTGCCGCAACACTTGCACGCGTCCGTCCATGGCTCGTGATCGATGCGTCGGGGCCATTTCAAGGTGGGGATTATCGTGTGCCGCTCGCGGCTCTCGAAGCGGGCGCGCATGTGATCGATCTCGCGGATGCGCGAGACTATGTGCTGGGATTTGCAGCCGCACTCGATGCGAAGGCGAAGGCCGTGGGACTCGTTGCGATCACCGGCGCCAGTTCCACGCCTGCACTTTCCACCGCTGCCGCCGAGTATCTCATTGGAGACTGGAAGCGGATCGACTCGATCGACATCGCCATCACGCCCGATGGCGCGAACGATATTGGCGTCTCGGCAATTGCCAGCGTCATCTCTTACGCAGGTTCACCGACGCGCGTGTTCAGACATGGCGCGATGACTTCGGCTACCGGCTGGTGCGGAAGCAAGCGCTGGAACATTCCGTTTTTGGGGCGCAGGCGGGTTGCTCCCGTCGATACGCCGGATGCCGACCTCCTGGTGGGACGCCACCGGGTGCGTTCTCGCGTGAGGTTTCAAGCGGGACTCGAGTCGCGTCTCGAGCAATGGGGCCTCACCGCACTCGCGCGGCTGCGTCAGATGGGAGTGTTCGGAAGTCTGAAGCCGCTCGCGCCCTTCTTGGCCAAATCGCGGGCGATCACCCGCCAATTTGCGAGCGACAGGGGCGGCATGCTGGTTGCCGTTCAGGGTCTCGATGTGAACGGAAACTGGACCCGCGCCGAATGGTCGCTGCTCGCGGAGAATGGCGACGGGCCGTTCGTTCCCGGACTTCCAGCCGTTGCCGCAACCAGAATGCTGCTGGCGGGCGGACTGCCCACAGGTGCGCGGCCAGCGGACGGCGTCATCCCATTGGCCAACATTGAAGCCGAGTTCGAGGGTCTCGGCCTCTCGACCACCATTCAAAACCACGCACTCCAAACCGGCGCATTCGAAAGGTCACTTGGCGCTGAGGCCTTCGCCGGACTGCACCCACCCATCCGCGACTTCCATAGCCCCAAGGGCGAACCTGTCTGGGCCGGTGAAGCGAGCATCGAAACTGGTCCTAGTTTCCCAGCCCGGCTGATTTCCAGGATGTTCGGTTTGCCGCAAGCTAGTTCGGCTATCCCGGTCAAAGTCTCGGTCGAACGCGAAGCGGATGGCAGCGAAACATGGACGCGAAACTTTGGCGGCGAGCAGTTCCACTCGGTGATGAAGCCTGGCCCTGGCGGCCGGCTCACCGAATGGTTCGGTCCGCTCGGCTTCGATCTGGCACTCAACGCCAGCGCCGGGAACCTCAGCCTGCCTGTGAGTCGATGGCGTTTCTTTGGAGCGCCCATGCCCCGCTTTCTGCTGCCTGTTTCCGAGGCACACGAAAACCTCGACAGCCGGGGCCGCTTCCGCTTCGATGTGCGTCTGAGCCTTCCATTTTTCGGCCTTCTCATCCACTACCGTGGCTGGCTCAAACCCGTCCTTCCACCGAAGGGATGATTTGTTTTGCGCCGCAATATTAGCTATAGCGGGCGCGAAAAATCTCACCGTTCAATGAGGCAAAATCCCATGTCGCTCGATAGCTTCAAGTGCCGCAAGACGCTCAAGGTGGGGACGAAGTCCTACGCCTACTACAGTCTCAAGGCGGCGGAGAAGAACGGGCTCAAGGGCATCTCGGCGCTTCCCTATTCCATGAAGGTGCTGCTGGAAAACCTGCTCCGCAATGAAGACGGCCGCAGCGTGCTGAAAAAGGACATCGAAGGCTTCGTTGCCTGGCTCTCAAACAAGGGCAAGGCTGATGCCGAGGTAGGTTTCCGCCCGGCCCGCGTGCTGATGCAGGATTTCACTGGCGTTCCCGCCGTCGTCGATCTCGCGGCAATGCGCGACGGCATGAAGCTTCTGAAGGGTGACGCACAAAAGATCAATCCGCTGGTGCCGGTCGATCTCGTCATCGATCACTCGGTCGTCGTCGATCACTTCGGCAATGCCAAGGCCTTCGCGCAGAACGTCAAGCGCGAGTACGAGCAGAACGAGGAGCGCTACAAGTTCCTGAAATGGGGGCAGGGGGCATTCCAGAATTTCCGCGTTGTGCCGCCCGGTACCGGCATCTGCCATCAAGTGAACCTCGAATATCTGGCACAGACCGTGTGGACGAAAACCGAGAAGGTGAAGGGCAAGGCCGTGACGGTCGCCTATCCCGATACGCTGGTCGGCACCGACAGTCACACCACGATGGTGAATGGCCTGGGCGTGCTGGGCTGGGGCGTGGGCGGCATTGAAGCGGAAGCAGCGATGCTCGGCCAGCCGCAATCCATGCTCTTGCCGGAAGTCATCGGGTTCAAGCTCACTGGCGAACTCAACGAAGGCGTCACCGCCACCGATCTCGTGCTGCTGGTCACGCAGATGCTGCGCAAGAAGGGCGTCGTCAACAAGTTCGTGGAATTTTTCGGGCCTGGCCTGCAATCGCTCACACTCGCCGACCGTGCGACGATCGCCAACATGGCGCCGGAGTATGGCGCAACCTGCGGCTTCTTCCCGGTCGATGCAGTGACGCTCGACTATTTGAAATTCTCTGGGCGCAAGGCGGATCGCATCGCGCTGGTCGAGAAGTATTGCAAGGCGCAAGGCATGTTCGCGTCCAGGTCGTCGCCCGATCCCGTTTTCACGGACACGCTCGAACTCGATCTGAGAGCTGTCGTCCCGGCGATGGCCGGCCCGAACCGGCCGGAGAAGTTCGTGCCTCTCGGAGACATAAAGAACGGATTCCAATCGGCGCTGGATACTCCGAAGGACAAAGCAGGATTCGCCAGGCCCGGCGAGCAAGACAGGCGCGTCAAGGTCGAAGGCAAGAACTACGATCTCGGCCATGGCGACGTCGTGATCGCCGCAATCACGTCCTGCACCAACACGTCCAACCCTTCGGTGCTGATCGGAGCGGGGCTTCTTGCAAAGAAAGCCGCAGCATTGGGGCTCAATTCCAAGCCCTGGGTGAAGACGTCCTTCGCGCCAGGCTCGCAGGTCGTAAGCGAATACATGGCGAAGTCCGGTC
>JBJXGL010000224.1:0-2753 GCA_046160365.1 Aestuariivirga sp.
GGCTTGCCGTCGTCGCCCCACAGCACATAGTCGACGTAACCCTTGCCGTCGGCATTGGGCATGCCGTCGACCTCGAACTCGGTATCGCGCGGTTGGTCGAGCGCCCAGCCGGCTTCGCTCAGAAGCATGTCGATGAAGGCGTTGCGGGTCGCTTCCTCCGAGTAATCGTGCGCATCGGGCGTCGCCTCGTTGGCGGCCTTGGCCCTGGCGACCTCCTCGCGCAGCCGGACCAGCTCCTCGTCGATCGTCGCCTTGCTCGACAGCAGCTCTGTTAGGCGCTGATCCTTGGCCGCCAGTTCCTCCGAGAGCTTCCGAAGCTGCTCCTGCGTCTGCCGCGGTATCGGCTGCGTCTTCGGCAGCAGGTCGGGATTGAAGGCCGTTCCATCGGCGGGCTTGGCGCCTCGGCCATAGGTCCGCGCCAGCCAGAAGCATACATGGAACAGCTCGCGCGTCGCGTTCAGCGCGTCGATCTGCCGGATGACCTTGGCACTATGGACGGCTTCGTTGCCGAGATCCTTGATCAGCCGCGCCTTGGCAAAGATCGCCGGCCCTGCGAGCTTGCGGAAGCCGGGTTCATGGATCAGCGCGTTTAGCTGGTTCTGATAGGGAAGGCGGAGCGACTTGTCGTAGCGGTAGAGCCATTCGACCGCCTGTTCAAGCGCGCGTCGCGCGTAGAAGCACGCCGTACGCGGATCGGTGTGCGCCGCCGACTCGGCCTTGCCCGCCGCCTCATGGACGGTCGGCCATTCACGCTGGACGAAGGCGAAGTTGCTCATAGGCCGTGTGGATGATTTGACCTTAGTATCCTCTCGTGTGCAAGGTCCGGAGAATGAGCAGGGCGCCAGGAGCGTCTTTCGCCCTGCTCCCAGGCCCATATTGCGAGCGAAAAGCCAGTGCTCCTTGGTGATATCGCACCTAGCAAGCTTAGTTTCAAAGTTCCCCTCTAAAGGCTTGGTGCTGAAGCGAAACGAAGAGCGCGTTTAGCTCTATCAGCGATGCGGATTGCGGCGCCTTAAGCTGCTCGGCTGTCCCGACTCGCCGGGCAAATTCCCCCTGCAGTTCGAATGGGGGCAGAGGAACGACAAATGAGCGAATGTCGTCGAAATTCAAACCAGCTTTAACGGCCTGCCGATTCCGTCCCATTATTTGCCGCTGACCGAGCGGCGAAGTCAGGTACGCGGACAAAAAACGAGGCACGAGCGCCTTGGTACGAAGAATTGAGAGGTGTTGGTTGATGAAGGCTTTCCCGATGTCATCGGGGACTACCGCAGTTCGACCTAAATCAGCGGTGATGCTCAACAAGACGTCGCCCGGCTGCACACGTGTTCGCCTTGCCTCGGCAGTATCAGGGGCATTCACATATGCAATATCACCGAGGGCCAATTCATCACGTCGGACGTTTTGTATTCGGAGAAACAGATCTCCTGAATCGGAATAATACTTAGCCCAACCGCGAGAGCCGCTTGTCAAGAAATCGAGCAAATCGCCGAGCTTCTTCGTCGGCCATCGTTCCAGAACCGTTCGATCATCGCCAAAGAGGTCGACAAAAATGGACTGAGCGAGGGAGTCGAGTTGAGTCAGGATAGCGCGGCGCTGAGCCCGCAAAGCCTCCGCCCGATTCAGAACTTTCGCAATCCGCCGCTGTTCCATCGGCGACGGCAGAGGGATTGTTAGCTGCGCAAGATCGCTCTTCCGTATTGATGGAACGGTCGTAGATGACGCAACCGCGTATAGATCGATTGTGCGGAGGAAGTGGTAAAGGTAGTCGCTCACTATCTTCGGACCTGGAATCGCCGCCATTGCGTTGTTGTCTAAGTGTCTGTCCGAAAACATCTTGAATCTGTTGAATCGTTTGTGATTCAAGAGTGGTGGCCTGCTTCGAGGAGGGTCACCGATGTGGACGGCGGAGAACCGCGGGCGCTACGATCGCAGCCAATTGCGATATCCGAGCGATCTGACCGACGATGAATGGGCGCGGGTCGAACCGTTGATCGCGCCGGCCAAGCCGGGCGGCAACAAGCGCCACATCGACGTGCGCGAAGTGATGAACGGGCTGATGTATATCTTGAGCACGGGTTGCCAGTGGCGGGCGATCCCCAAAGACCTGCCGCCGCGCAGCACGGTGCACGACTATCTCGACTTGTGGGCCTACGACGGCACGCTGGATCGCATCCATCACGCGCTTTATGTGGCATGCCGGGAGCACGGCGAACGCGATGCCAGTGCGAGCGCCGCCATCATTGACAGCCAAAGCGTGAAGAGCGCCGAAAAAGGGGGGCCCGGATCGATCCGCCTGGCTATGACGCGGGCAAGAAGATCAAGGGCAAGAAGCGCCACATTCTCGTAGATACGCTGGGCTTGCTGCTCCACGCCATCGTTCATCCCGCCGATATCCAAGATCGAGACGGCGGCATCATGCTGCTTGCGACCCTGTCCGGGATGCATCCGTTCTTGATCAAGCTCTTTGCCGACGCTGCCTATCAGGGGCCGCAATTCCACAAAGCCTTGGCCAAGGTCCTGCCGCGTCTCGAAACCGAGATCGTCAGGCGCGCCGATCAAGCCAAGGGATTTGTCGTCTTGCCCAAGCGCTGGATCGTCGAGCGCACCATCGCATGGCTCAACCGCTGCCGCCGGCTCGCCAAGGATTGGGAGAGCCTCAATCGCAAGGCGCTCGCATTCCTGCGCCTCGCATCGATCCGCCTTATGCTTCGAAAACTCTGCAATCCAGCTTGATGTTTCCGGACAGACTCTAA
>JBJXGL010000225.1:0-2615 GCA_046160365.1 Aestuariivirga sp.
ACAAGGACGGCAAAGTGACGCCGTGGGAATTCCGCGCCATGCGCTGGCAGTGACGCCTGAACACTGGATCGGGATCATCCCTTGCGGGGAATCCCGATCTTGTGGCCCACTTGCGGTGGGATCGGCAAAGATTTGTGCGCCGCACACATGGCCTCGATTCGTGCGTGGACATCTGCCGGAAAGGGCGAGGACCGCTTTGCCGCCAGGTCCACATGCATCACGATGTTCTCGGTGACACAGGCCAGCCAGCCTTCAGTCGCGTGGAACATTTCCTGCACGTAGTGCACGCGTTTGGCGTCGCAATCGAGAACCTGGAGCGTGATCCGCACCGCATCGCCCGCATGGAGTTCGCGCACATAGGTGACATGGGCTTCGAGGGTGAAGAAGCTCGAATTTGCGGTTTTTACATAGTCGGGCCCTAGGCCCAGCAGCGCGAAGGCCTCGTCGCCGCAGCGGTCGAAGAGCACGTTGTAGTAGGCCATGTTGAAATGGCCATTGTAGTCGATCCATTGGTCCTCGACCTTCTGGATCGAGCATTCGAACGGGGCAGGGTAGGCCATCGCGTTTTCCGGGATTTCTGTTAGGTTTCGCCCATGGATACACCACTCCTCAAGAACAGCACAACGCAGGCCGTGGCCGAAGTCCGCAATCTGCTGGGCGACAGGCTCTCGACTGCGCCTGCGGTGCGCGAACAGCACGGCAAGGACCAGACCTGGAACCCCGGCGCGCCGCCCGATGCTGTGGCCTTCGTCTTGTCGACGGACGAGGTGCAGAAGATCGTGCAGATCTGCGCCCGCTACAAAACGCCGGTCATCGCCTTTGGCACGGGCACCTCGCTCGAGGGCCACTTCTCCGCACCCTTCGGCGGCATCTCGGTCGATCTCTCGCGCATGAACGAAGTTCTGGAAGTAAATGCCGAGGATCTCGATTGCCGCGTGCAGGCAGGCGTCACGCGCAAGCAGCTCAATACCTACCTCCGCGACAAGGGCTTGTTCTTCCCCATCGACCCCGGCGCCGATGCAAGCCTTGGCGGCATGGCGGCGACCCGCGCGTCCGGCACGAATGCGGTGCGCTACGGCACGATGAAGGACAATGTGCTCTCCGTGACAGCCGTGATGGCCAATGGCGAGGTGATCCGCACCGGAACGCGGGCGCGCAAATCCTCGGCGGGCTACGATCTGACCCGCCTGATGGTTGGCTCGGAAGGAACACTCGGCATCATCACCGAAGTGACGCTGAAGCTTTACGGCATCCCCGAGTCGATTGCTGCGGGCGTCTGTCCGTTTCCCTCCGTTGAGGCCTGCTGCAATGCCGCTATTCAAACCATCCAGCTTGGCATTCCTGTAGCGCGGATCGAGCTTGTCGACGCCGAGCACATCAAGGCGCTCAATGCCTATTCGAAGCTTTCGCTCAAGGTAACGCCGACACTCTTCGTCGAATTCCACGGCACCGAAGCCGGCACCCGCGAGCAGTCGGAAACCTTCGGCGAGATAGCCGAAAGCCTCGGTGGCGGACCGTTCGAGTGGGCGACGAAGGAGGAAGACCGCGCGAGGCTGTGGCAAGCACGGCACGATGCTTTCTGGGCAACCAAGAACCTCATGCCGGGAAAGACCGAAGTCTTCGCCACCGATGTCTGCGTGCCGATCTCGCGCCTGGCCGAATGCGTGACAGAGACCCAGCGTGATCTTGAAGAGCAAAACCTCTATGGCCCCATTATCGGCCACGTGGGCGACGGTAACTTCCACGTGGTGCTCTACTGCGATCCCAATGACGCGGCCGAAGTGGCACGGGTCAAGGCGGCCTACGACCGCCTGATCGTCCGCGCGCTCGCCATGGGTGGCACCTGCACTGGCGAACACGGTATCGGCTCGGGAAAAATCAAGTATCTCGAACGCGAGCACGGTCCAGCCCTCGCCTTCATGCGCGAAATCAAGCGCGCCTTCGATCCCCACAACATCATGAACCCGGGGAAGAACGCGGCGATCTAGTGGTCTGCCTCAGTCGTTTCGAACCCCCACCGGAATGATGTTCGAATGACCGCAATGTGGAGATACTGTTGAAAAACTCGAAAATTGCGGAGCCTTGTGTTTTCGTTATTGGAACAAAATATCGAAAACCACCGCGAAATTTGCTCGCCCTGACTTACAGGCGTATCAGGATCGCGAGAAACGAAAAATCGCTACCCCCTCGGCCAGAGTTTCCAAAACCTTCTCTATGGGGCGGAATTTTCTGGGCCAGAGGCAAATAGGGAGTCTTTCAACAGTATCGGCTCGAAGCCGCCATTGGTCGCGCTTCCTCGCGCCGCGGAGGTCGGGCTCTTCCGATTGGGTCAATTCACTAGCTTGCACCAGCCGCCAAAAGCTCCTGCGATGCGACCATCGCAAGAGCATTTGGCGGCCCTATCGGTCTGCTGACGGAGTTTGCATTGGGCGAGCGAGCTTCGTTTTTGCCGCCCGCCATTTGATCAACGCAATCCTTTGCTCTTTGGCCCATTGATCCTATCTTGGCGGCTATGAAAGTCTGGAAATCCCCGGTGCTCTACCTCGGCGTGCTGCTTGTGCTCGCCGTGGCGGGAGCATTGGCGGCTCCGTTTGTGCTCGACTGGGACGGTTACA
>JBJXGL010000226.1:0-3795 GCA_046160365.1 Aestuariivirga sp.
GCCTTCGCCACATAAAGCACGCCATAACTGCCATCGCTGAAGCGGCTCGGGCGATCGGGACTCACATGGGTGAACGGCGCCATCAACCAGCCAGCCCCCGGCCCCGAGACCCGCCTGGCCGGCGGCACCAGATCGAGATTGCCGATTGCCTCCGCGAGGCGCGGATTGGTTTTCTGTTCGGCCGCGATCAGGAGTTCCCAATCGGCGGGATCGGCGATATCTTCGAACAGATCGATCGTTGGAAATCGGCTTCTGATGATCCTGACGCAGCGCGGCCAGTTGACGGGAGACACCGGCACTGACGCCGGATCGATCACCCGCGCGCTTCCCCGCGAAATGCCCTCATTTCGCGAGAAGGGAAACGCGCAGAGTCAAAAACTTGGAGCATGTCCTTATCGCCAAACCGCTGCGCACTTTGGCGGGACATGCTCAGAGCCCGCGCTCGCTATCGAGATAGCGGCGCACCCGCATCAGATCGGTCAGTTCGCCCCGCATCATGATCTCAAGCGCGCACTTGCCGCCGAAGGCCTCGTTCGCCGCCCTGATCCAGCGATAGCCCTGCTCCGGCTCTTTGAAGATAATCCGCAGCGCCTTATGAATGCCCATGAGGTTCGAAAGCCTGGAGCGCTGATCGCGTGACGTATGCGCCGCCCCCTCCGCCTTCCAGCGCCGGTAGGTGCGCAGCGGCACGTCCAAGAGCATCGCCGCCTCCGCATCGGTCAGCCCCCACCGCCCAAACAAATTCCGCGCCGCCCGGAACATGGCAGCCCCCTCCGCGCCGGTGAGCGGCGAAGGATCATAAGCGCGAACCGCGCGATCGATAGCGACCAGAGATGCCATATGGCAGCATATAGGCGCGTTTGCAGGTTTGGGCAAGGCGATGAGACAGTCGATCTATTAGTCCCGCGCCCCAATGGTCGCCGCCGCGCGGTTCGGGCCCGCGCGGCTCTCATGGGCATAGGTTTTTGTGCCCACGATCGACAAATCCCCCGCTGGCGCATATTTCCGTGTCAGCGAGAAATCCCGTTTCAGCTCCGAAAACGCCTCCGTCACCGAAAGCAGGCCGCGGTAGTTGCCCGATCTCAGATAGATGGGATCGGCGGGGCAATAACCAACAAAGGCGTTGTGGCGGATGTCGTGGGCGACCGCCGCCGGCCAGGCGGCCGCACCCGGCACGATGTTGGGATAGAAGAATGACAAGGGATATACCTGGTGGAAACCATCATAGAGCCGGGTGAGCGCCACGAAGGTATTATTCCGTATACTGATCGATTGCCGCCGCGCATCCTCGATGCCCTCCATGGCGTAGGTAATCGACATGCCGTTCGAATTCGGCCCCGAGGCGTTCTTGACGAAAATATTGTTGCGGATGACCGCCACGCCGCCATTGGGGAGATCGAGCAGATAATTCTCCGCTTGTGTCTGCCCGCGCACCGTATTGGGCAACCCGCCTTGGAAGTAATTGCCCTCGATTTCGTTCACCTGCGCGCGCGACTTGAAAGTGTGGCCATAGACCGCGTCATGGCTCCAGCTTTGCAGAAACCGCACCTTGAAGGTGGGATCAAGCGCGCTGGCGTTGATATAGAAATTATGCGTGGGCCCGATCGGGCCGCCATTGTTGAACGCTTCGATCTGATGCAGCGTCAGGATACCGCTGGTGTTCGACGTCGCAAACACGCCATTCTGACCATCGGTGCCGCTGGCTTGCCAGGCGAATTCGTGGATGCGCATGTCGCGGAGCGTCAGGTTGCGCGCGCCGTTGATGTAAATCCCGGCCTTGCCGACGGAGCCACTCGCTCCAAGTTCGACGTCCATGTTCTGCAGAAGGATGTTGCGCGCCGACGCGACATAGATGGCGCCCTGAGAGGTGGCGAAATCCCCCTGCCCGTCATCGTTGCGATAGATGAGCGGCCGGATGCCCCGCTGGGTGACGCCAGCAATCATGATGTTTGAAGGCGTCCGCACCGGACCTGTCCAATACTCGGGCTTGTCGATCAGCACAATATTGTTGGCGCGCCCTGTGTAGACTGCGGGATAGACGAGGAACTTGTCGCCCGGTTCGAGAATGTTCCAAAGATCGACATGCGAATAGTTGCCAAATGGCCCGCACCCGCTCGCTGCCGCCGCCGCGAGATCGACCGGTTGGGTGGCGCTTGGGTTGCCGAAGTCGCAAGTCGCGGGATCGGAGCCAAAACTCCTCCACGTGGCAATAAGGTTGCCACCGCGATACTGCTCGATCTTCGGAACCAGAGCATCGGAAACCTTTGCCGCCCGCGGCCGCGAAACCGTCTGGCCAGCGTCCCACGCCCACTGCGTCGGAAAAGCTCCTCCCGCCGCGCACAATGCCTGCTGTTCGGCCCGCGCCGCCGGGGTTATGAGGCTCGTGGTGGTCGGAACGGGATCGGCCAAGGCAGCGGCCGCGAAGGTCAACAAAAATACCAGCATCGCGGCAAAGCGCGTCATCGGAATCCCCTCCAGTAAAACTCTCCGCCGCACAGAGATTTGGCGAGTATGGCACCCATCCCAAGCCGTCGGCAAGGCGGGCGGCATCGGACGGCACCCCAGCCACGAGACGCATGTTTTCCGTCAGCCCGCCAAATTCCACGGCGCCGTCACCCTGGGGAAAGCCAGGGTCCACAGGGGGCCGCTTCAGACAGGGACAAAGCACGGCAAAATTGCTTTACCGTAGCGTTCGGTTCCGGGTATGGCGGCAGGGAGTTACGGTGGCACTAAGGTTCCGGTCCAGTATCACATCACGGTAATCACAATCATGTCGCGGTAATTCACGGTAGTTCATGAACAACGAAACCGTTGTTTGACGCGAGGCCGTTCGCCGGTCCATCCATATTGGAAAACTTGCTCCGTAGGAGGTGTTATTGTTCTCATTCTTTCCAACTGCACGCGTGCGCCCGTCGCCCTTTTTTGAAGCTGCGGTGGCCGAAGGCATGGTGGCGGCCAACGTCTATAACCACATGATCATGCCGACGTCATTCGGCAATCCCGAAGCTGAATATTGGCGGCTGATCAACGGTGTTTCCCAATGGGATGTGGGGGTTGAACGTCAAGTTCAGATCAAAGGGCCGGATGCAGGCAGGCTTGTGCAAATCCTTAGCCCGCGTGATCTCTCGACGTGTAAAGTCGGCCAAGGCAAATATGTGCCGTTATGCAACCATCGCGGCACCGTCATCAATGATCCCATTCTGCTGAAACTCGCGGATGACCACTATTGGTTTTCGATTGCCGACAGTGACATCTGGCTCTGGGCTAGCGCCATTGCGGCCGAGCGCGGCTTGAACGCTGAGATCAGTGAGCCTGATGTTTCTCCCATGGCGCTACAAGGCCCCAAGGCCGAAGACGTGGTGGCTCATGTGCTGGGCGATTGGGTACGCAGTCTCAAGTATTTTTGGTTCAAGGAAACCGAGATCGATGGCATTCCTATTGCCGTGCAGCGTTCCGGCTGGTCAAAGCAAGGCGGCTTTGAGATTTACTTGAAAGACGGCAGCAAAGGCACAAAGCTTTGGAACATTTTCAAGGAAGCTGGAAAGCCCTGGGACATTGGACCGGGCGCGCCTGCCACGCCGGAACGGGTTGAAAGCGGATTGGTCTCTGTTGGCGGCGATACAGATGATGACACAAATCCCTTCGAGGTGCGGCTTGGGAAATATACCGATCTTAATGTGCCTGATGATGTCGTGGGCATTCAGGCCCTGCGGCAGATTAAGGCGCAGGGCATCAAGCGGCATCAGTTGGGATTGGTGCTTGAAGGAGACAAGCCCGCACCCCTGGGCTTCAGAC
>JBJXGL010000227.1:0-20687 GCA_046160365.1 Aestuariivirga sp.
GCTGCTTTGTATTCGCTCTCAAGTTCGGCGCTGCTCATGTGGGGCGTGAGTGACGTCATCATCATCTCCCAAAAGGCGAATCATGACGCGCCAAACTAACCGCTTCGGCCTCCCAACGGAATCGCAACGCAGGATTCAATCAACCGGAGTCGGTATCATCCGTAATCGCGAAGGATTCAAAGGGGTTGTTGGTAAATTGGATGGGTCGGCTTTGGGCACCTAAGGCAGTTCAACGGGCCTGCTGTTTAACAGGCAGCCTAGTCGTGCGCTATCGTAGTTGCCACAACTGACTTTGCCTCGAGCGTCCGGTGAACCGGGCACTTGCCTGCGATCTCGACGATTTTACCGGCGATCTCCGCAGGTACGCCTCCGGCAATTTTAATCGTTCTTTCAAAACGATCTACACGCCCCTCGCGGCCTTCGCACTCCGCACAATCCTGGGCGTGAACTTTCGCATGCTGGACTTTGACGCTGATCTGGCCGAGCGTAAGGCCCTTGCGCTCGGCATACATGCGGAGCGTCATGCTGGTGCAGGCCCCAAGCGCGACTGCCAAAAAATCATAGGGAGATGGTCCACTGTCGTTGCCGCCCACTGAAGCAGGCTCGTCCGCTCTGAGGTTGTGGGGACCAACCCAAATGGATTGAGCAAATTTCCCCACTCCAGATTCCGCAACGAGCACCGTACCCTCCTCCTGCTCCCGACTTTCGTGCCTGATGGAGACCGGCTGTTCCGGCAAATACCGTGAAGCCCACACAGCCAGCATTGATGCCACATATGTGGCATCGGCTTTGCGGGTCAAAAGGTGGTCTGCGCCTTCCAGCGAAACGAAGCTCTTGGGGTGCCGTGCCGCTCCAAATACCTCGGCGGCATTTTCAATGCCCACAGTCATGTCGCCCGGCGCATGAAACACCAGCAGCGCCTTTTTCATGTCCCGGATGCAATCCGCGATAGACTGTGCACGCAGATCGTCCAGAAAATCGCGACGTATGGTGAAGTGCCTGCCGGCAAGTGTCACCTGAGCTGCGCCATCCCGTTCGATTTCGTCCACCTGAGCACCGAAAGACACCGCCACATGTGCCGCATCGCTCGGGGAGTTGATGGTAGAGACAGCTCGCACCTCCGGGATGTCTTTTGCGACAGCCAGCACCGCCGTGCCGCCCAGACTATGGCCAATCAAAATACGTGGCGCCTCATAATTCTTCCGTAAATGATCAGCAGCAAGCCGCAGATCCGCAACATTCGATGAGAAATTGGTATTGGCAAAGTCACCACCGCTACCACCAAGGCCGGTGAAATCGAACCTGAGCACGGCAATGCCGTGCTGGGTCAATGCGTCAGCAACACGAGTAGCTGCGTGTGTCTCTTTTGAACAGGTGAAACAATGGGCAAAAATTGCGTAGGCTTGAGGTTTGTCCTCCGGCAAGTCGAGCCGGGCCGCCAAGGTCTCTCCAAGACTTCCCGTGAATGAGATTTTTTCTGTTCGTGACCCCATGGCTTTGCTCTCCTCATTGTTTAGGCTCTGGACCTATATAAAGGCGGAAATAGCGACGACCGATTCTTCCGATAGCTGACGTTGGCCAAAAATAGGCTAGTGACTGTGTTGCGGACAAAACGGTCAGTGGTTTCCAACCTGTAAGAGTCCGCTGTTGACCGATACTGTTGCAAAAGTTTTTTTGGCATTCCGACGCGCAATATTGATTCAAAAAGTCAAACTATCGGGCATGATTGTTTCGTTCGGCACAACGTTTGGATTTTTTTGTTGCGCACGCGGAAGGCAATGCCGACTTTTGCAACAGTATCGGCCGAATTCAGTCATGCATTGCGCAGCGCCAGCTGTCGGATGAGTTGATCAAATCCGGACGAACGCAGAGGACTGTTACCGATGCCAGGGATCACAATTCGCCTAGCCCGTCCAGGCGACGAGGGGGCGCTCCTGGACTTCCTTTGTCGCCACGCGGACAGCTCCCCTGTACCTTCGCTTCTTCCTTGCCCAGGGCGACTTGGTGGATGACGGCAAACCACTTCAGGATACCTGCGCAGCGGCGTTTGATGGTGCGAACGCCGTGGCAAAAGCATCGGGACGGTGTCACGCGCGCGGTGCTATTCACGGAAAACCCAACGGCCCAGCGATCCTGTGAGGTGCTCGGCTTCCGCCAGATTGGGGAATACGGGATTACGATCTATTCGACCTGAGGATCAATGGGGCAGCCGGCCACCGCATTTCGTGTTCTCGCAGTCTTACTATCCGCGCGAAATGGACAATAGGCGGGTGTTATTCCGGCCAACGCTCAGAAACGCCGCCGCATATTGTGTCGGATGAAATAGCTGGGATTGTCACACTCCCAGCTTGTCCCTCAAGCCGTACCACCAGGAGCCGAGCATGGAATACTGCACGCGGAACATTCGCCCGCCGGGGAAGGGATACCATGGCAGTTTTGCGAAGACATCAAAACGCGACAGGTCGCCATTGACCGCCTCAGCGAGAATGCGGCCGAAGAGGTGGGAGCCGGTGACGCCGTGGCCGCTGTAGCCATGAGCAAAGTAAGTGCTGGGACCGAGGCGGCCCATTTGCGGCACGCGGGTGAAAGACAGCGCGCAGTTTCCGCTCCAGGCATAGTCCACCTGCACATCGGCCAGTTGTGGAAATACCTTTTTCAAATTGCGCCGCAGCTTGGCCTCTATGTCGCGGGGATCCGAACCGCCATAGACCGTGCCACCGCCAAAGAGCAGGCGCTTGTCGGCGGACAGCCGGTAATAGTCCAGCACGTAGCGCACATCTTCAACGCAAGTATCACTAGGCAGAATCGACTTGGCCAGGGAATCGCCAAGCGGCTTTGTGGCCATCACCTGGGTTGAGAAGGCCAACACCCGGTTCGTCAGTTCCGGCACCACATGGCCCAGATAGGCATTGCCGCAGAGCAGCAGTGTCCTGCATGTCACCTGTCCCTTCGCCGTTCTGATCACGGGCCGGTCCGCCTGATGGTCGACGGCAATGACGGGCGACTGCTCGAAGATGACGCCGCCGTTTTTCTCGAAAGCCTCCGCCTCTCCTTGCGCCAGATTGAGCGGATGGAAATGTCCGCCAGAGTGGTCAATGAGGCCGCCTACATAAAGATCGCTTACCACATGCTGGCGCAGTTGCCCGGCGTCGAGCAGTTCCTGCGTCTTGTAACCATGGCTCTCCCACAGCAGGCGCCGCTCCTCAAGTCCGCGCATGTGGGCCGCCGTCAGCGCCGTGAAGACATTGCCTTCCTTCAAGTCGCATTTGATTCCATAGGTTTTGACGCGGCTGCGAATGATATCCGCTCCCTCCTTTACGAGGCCCGCGACGAAGCCTGCTGTCTCCTTTCCGAAGCGCCGCTCAATGGTTTGCAGACTGGCGTTGAGGCCATGGACGATCTGCCCGCCATTGCGGCCCGACGCACCCCAGCCGACCCGCGCCGCCTCGATAATGGTGACCTTGTGGCCTCTCTCGGCCAGTTGCAGGCCTGCGGAGATACCCGTGTATCCGGCACCGATGATGCAAATATCGGTCTCATGTTGACCGCTGAGTTCGGATCGTCTCGGGCTCGGATTGGCGGAAGCGGCATAATAGCTGCCGGTATGGTTGCCATCGCCGGCATAGGACGCTGCAGGCGCCATCACACGGTCTCCAGATAGGTGTCATACTCGAAGTTCGACACCTGCTTGCGGAAGTAGCTCAGCTCCTGCTCCTTGCAGTTAACCAGCATGCGCTGAAGGCGGCGGGAATAGATGTCCTGTACCAGGTCACCCTTGTCAAAGACGGCAATGGCCGAGGCCCAGTCCGGCGGCAGACGCGGCAGGTCGAGGGCATAGGCATCACCCGATACAGGTTCAGGTGCCTGCAACTGCCGCTCGATGCCAAGCAGTGCGCCGCCGAGAATGCTCGCCAGCACGAGATAGGGGTTGGCATCGGCGCCGGCAACTCGATGTTCGAAGCGCCGCGCCTTGTGCGAGCCGCCGGGCACGCGCAAAGCCACCGTGCGGTTTTCATAACCCCAGGCGATCGACGAGGGTGCGTGCGCCCTTGGCACCAGGCGGCGGAAGGAATTCTCGTGTGGCGCAAAACTCAGCGACACCTGTGACATGGTGGCAAGCATGCCGGCAATGGCGTGTTTCAGAAGTGGTGTACCCTCATCGCCGCCATTGTCGAAAACGTTCTTGCCATCCTTGTCGAGCAGCGAGCAATGCACATGGAATCCGGAGCCCGACCTGTCGCCATAAGGCTTGGCCATGAATGTGGCGGCAAAGCCATGCTTGCGGGCAAGCCCGCGCACCACGCGCTTGAAATAGACGGCGTCGTCGGCGGCCCTGAGCGGATCGGCGACGTGCTGCATGTTGATTTCAAATTGGCCGATGCCGTTTTCGGAAATGGCGGAGTCGGCAGGAATGCCCTGTAACTTGCAGGTGGCATATATGTCGTTCAGCAATTCATCGAAATGCTCGAGTTCGTCGAGTGAAAGGGCGCCGTCTGAGTCCAGGCGCTTGCCGGTGACGGGCGATTTGGGCGGCCGCGGCGCCGCCTCCGAGGGATCAACGAGATAGAATTCAAGTTCGGTCGCCACAACCGGCGTTAGGCCGTGCGCCTTGAAGCGGTTGACGATTGTCGCAAGAGCCCGGCGCGGATCGCCAACGAAAGGCGTGCCATTCTCTTCGGCCAGCCAGAGCGGGATCAGGGCCGTGGGTTTCGACGTGTAGGTCACGGGCAGCACACCACGGCCGGTGAATTCACACACACCATCGGCATCGCCGGTTTCAAACACGAGCTCGCTTGAGACAATATCCTCGCCCCAGATGTCGACACCGACAATTGACAGCGGCATGCGCAAGCCGCCGCCAAGCACTTTTGGTACCTGGTCGACCAATACGCGCTTGCCGCGCATGGTGCCGTTGAGATCGCAGACCGCGGCAAAGACATTCTCAATGCCCTCAAGTGAAACGTCTGCCTTGCTGGCTTTTTGTCTGGCCATGAATTGCCCCTCGCTCGTCTATTCCCGAACAAAGCCTATCACGGGATCGTGGCATGTCGCTTCGATATTGTATATGCAGCCGTTTTGCAGGGGATGGTACCGCCACATCTGTGATCGGTGAACAGCGGACGTCGATCAGATGTCTTTAGATCAGCGTTCATGGCCCAGAACGGACATGGGGTACTGCGGGGCAAAGGTCCGCAATGGGCTTGAAGCCACCATTGGTCGCGCTTCCTCTCGCCGCGGAGGTCGGACTCTTCCGATTGGGTCAATCAACTAGATTAAAGCGCCCTCTCCTACGCTTGCAGCGCGGGCGAGGGCGATGCTGCGCGATTTGCCCTCTGCTGCCGGCGCGGTAGCGTGCGTCGCGTTCAGCAAATTGGTTATGCGGGCGTGGCGGAGTTGAAATTGCGTGTGCTTAGCCCACCGCGGCCTGTTCGGTGGGGAAATCTGCGACTGCTTGGCAATAGTCCCAGCAGAGCAGCATGCCGACTTTGCCGATGCGGCCCAGGGGGAGTTTCATCCAGTATTGGACGAGATGTTCCTTGTGCAGGCGCGGGCCGGTCAGGACGCCTTGCGTAGGCTTGCCTTCGCCGGCGGTCCAGTTGAAAGCGGAGAGCCAGTAGTCGCGCTTCTCGCCCCAATCGATATCGCCGAAGCAGAGGCCGGTGATCTCGCGGTCGAAGATGTCGCGAAGCCGTGTTCCTGCCAGACGGAATTTGAAGGGGCCTTGAGTGTGCTCCACGTCGACGAGACTGATGCTCGGCAGAAGCCGGGCGATCTCGCATGGATTGAGATCGGCGCGTTCGGGCATGCCGCGGCCTGCCGATTTCTCCAGCCAGTAATCGTAGAGCTGCCGTTGCTCAGGCAAGACTAACTGGGCCCTGAAGGCCGCGTTCAACGATCCCATAGTCACATTCCGCCCCCGAAGCTGCCGAATCACCCCACCGGTTGACCGGTCAGTTTATGAATCGGCAGCGGCGCGGCTGCAAGAGTCGTCCGAACAAATATAACGTATGCGTCAGCGCCGCGAACGTTTGCGGCCCAGACCCATCTTCTTGGCGAGGCTCGAGCGGGTTTTCGCGTAGCTTGGCGCAACCATCGGATAGTCCGCGGGCAGGCCCCACTTCTCGCGATACTTTTCGGGAGAAAGATTATAGGACGTGCGCAAGTGCCGCTTCAGCGACTTGAACTTCTTTCCATCCTCGAGACAGACAATATAGTCGTTCGCGATCGACTTCTTGATCGGCACGGCCGGCTTCAGATCGATCCGCGCGCCCGAAAACTCGCCACTTCCAGCGCCCGAGAGCGCCCTGAAAACATCGCCGATCAATCTCGGCAAATCAGTTTGTTGTACGGTATTGTTTCCGACATAAGCCGAAACGATTTGCGCGGTAAGACCGGTTACTTCGCTTTTCGCTTCCACATCTTCCTCCATTCTAAAAAAATCCAATCTTCGCCAATTTCAGATTAAATCGCGAAGAGTGCGACCTGAATAGTCACTATTGCTGCGAACTACAAGATGAAGACGTGAGATTCGTAGCTGTCGCGAAAATTTAATGCGACGCTGCGTAAGGACCGGACTTCTGCACGGCCCAGTCCCAATAGGTCAAAAGGATGCGCGCCTTGTTGAAGGACATCGAGTCGAAGATGCTCTGCAACTCGGCGTTTTCGCGCGCGGGGCTGAGAGTAGAAGACTCGGAACGCTTCATCGTCGACAGTATTTCGCCAAAGCGCGCACGGCCCACGCCCAAGGCTTTCATGACGATCGCCAGCGGCTCGCCATCGCGGTCGGCGAGGATGCGATAGGCATTCTCGGCGCAGATGCCGGCGATTTCGGCCAATGAAACCGCGGCTTCCTCAAGTTTGCCTGCAATCGCAAGTTCAACCGCGGCGTCAACTCGCGCGCGCTCGGGGAACTTGGCTTCGCCCTGCTCTTCTCCACCCTGCATCGCAATGGTGATCTTGAGAATCTTGTTGAGCGTCTCGGAATCGGTGAGGAATCGCGAGAGCAGATAGCGCCGGAGTTCCGGCGGCACCGACCAGAACAATTCGAACGCCACCGGAGCGGGCAAGTCCTGGCGGGTCGAGAGCGGCGCCAGAAGACTGGCATGTTCGGCCGCATGTTCGGCCAAGCGATAGTAGGCCTCATGCGAAATGCTCGCCCCAGCATTGCGCACAAGCGTGAGCAGCACGGAGGTGTCATTGTAGGCAATCAGCTTGTCGGCGAGCGGCGACGACAGGACTCTGCGGCGCGCGATCATGCGCTGCTTGGCAAAGTCGCCTTCCTGGATGACGGCCGCGATGTCCTGATCGCTGATAGCGTTGCAGCGTTCGAGCAGCGGCCCTGCGACTTCGAAACGCGGATCGCGGATGAGGCGGGCAACGAGCAACTCCGGCGGTTGCGACATCATCGCGATGCGCTCGACCACGGAGACGATGGCCTTGAGCGGCATGCGCGGGATCATGCGCAGCAAGGTGTCGGCGGCAAGTGCACGCTCCTGAGGCAGGCCGGAACCCCTTGTCGACGACATCATGTCGAGCAGCGAGCGGGCCACGTCTTCGGCTTCCTCGGTTGCCAATTCCTCCTGCGGCACAACCGCCGCGGGGGGCAACTGAGGCTGGCTCGCGAACGGATCGACTTCCTCGGTTTTGCGTAAAAGTTGTGCAGCGCCGCCGAGGCGCTCGGAGAGGAAAGCCGAAATGTCCGCGGGCGGAGCAACTGGTTCTTCGAAAGCGGGAGCTTCCGCTTCGAACACAGGGTCGGTCACCGCTTCTTCAATGAGGAGTGGCGCAACTTCTTCCAGGACAATTTCTTCGGCGGGTGCTTTAGCTTCTTCAATCAGCGCCGATGAGAGTTCCGGTTCGATGAAATCTTGCAGCGGGGCAGCATTGAAGGTGGTTTCGGACTCTGGAGGAGCACACTCTTCGACATAGACTGCCGCAGCATCCGCAGCGGACTCGACAGCCAAGTGATTCCACGTCTCGACTGGCGCGGCTTCGGCAGCTTCTTGATGTTCCGGCGCGGGAATGGCTTGTTCTTCAAAGACGGCTTCCGCCGGAGCATGGTGTTCGTGGGCTGCCCTGGACAGTGCTTCCTCGGCCCGTGCCGTTTCCTCGGCCAGGATTTCGGTGAGCTCGCGCAGATAGAGGGCGCGGTCGTTATCGTCCGGCGTGGAGTAAACCAGCTTGGTGAGTTCGGCGAGCGTCAGCTTTTCCGGGAGCGCGGAAGGCTCGGCAACAAACGGAGCTGGAGCAGCTTCTTCGACGATGGCTTCGAAGACGGGTGCTGCCGGCTCGACAGCTTCTTGAATGTCTGGAGGCGCTGCGTACTCTTCGTAAACCTCAACCGGCGCAGGTTCGAATGTCTGGGCCTGTGGCGCGACAGTTTCCTCGAAGACCGGCTCGGCAAACTGTTCCGGCAAGAACTGCGGCGCTTCCACTTGCGGACGAGACTCTGGAAGAAACTGCTCCACCTGCGGAGCATCGGCCTCAACTTCCGGAGTGACAGTCCATTCGACCGCCGGAAGCGGCGCGGCGGCGGCCTGGCGCACTTCGGAGATGATGTCTGGAATGACAATCGGCTCGGGTTCGGGTGCTGAGGGAACGAATGGCTGCTTCTTCAGCCTGGCCGAAAGCGCGCGAAAGGAATCCGCCGTGATACGGCGGCGCGGGGCTTCGCCCGGGCTCGGTTCCACGGGGCTCAAAACGCCGTCCGTGGGAAACTGGCCGATATGCGGCCCGGCTGCTTCGACAGCAACCTGGGCAGCTTGATCAAGCATGGCGCCTCACAAGCTTCCTCCTCCAACATGCTAAAGAAACCCCAACTCCCCCAAAACTTGCTTAATCCCAAGGAATACAGCCAGATAACGTGTGTATGGCTGGCCTTATGGTTAATGGAGAGTTAGCAATCGGGCGCTTTTCGGGCTTCACAAGCGGCGTTCGCGGCCCCAAATTAACCATCCGGCATGCGAAAGAGAGCGGAATGACAGCCAAAACCGAAATGAGCGACGCCGAATGGCGGAAGAAGTTAACGCCCGAGCAATATCGGGTGCTTCGCGAACACGGGACCGAACGGGCCTTTACGCATCCATACAATGCGGAGAAATCCGCCGGCATGTACCGGTGCGCGGGCTGCGGGGCGGAGCTTTTCAGCGCCAACGCGAAGTTCGACTCAGGCACAGGGTGGCCCAGCTACTGCCAGCCAGCTTCGCCCGAGGCGGTATCTGAGCATAGCGACCGCTCCTGGTTCATGACGCGCACCGAGGTGCGCTGCGCTTCTTGTGATGGGCATCTGGGGCATGTGTTTCCCGACGGCCCCAAGCCCACGGGATTGCGCTATTGCATGAACGGCGCGGCGCTCGATTTCAAACCGGACAAAACCTGACGCATGACAATCTCGATTGTGAATCCACCGCGGGCCGAGAAGCGGCCACGCGCCGAAACCTGGCATGGCTACCAGAAGAATGACGACTATCACTGGCTGAAGGCTGCGAACTGGCAGCAGGTGATGCATGATCCGGCGCTGCTGCCGGCGGATATTCGCAGCTATCTCGAAGCCGAGAATGCCCATCTGGAGAAGGAGCTCGCGCCGACAAAAGGGCTTCAGCAGGCTCTCTTCGAGGAGATGAAGGGCCGCATCAAGGAAGATGATTCGTCGGTGCCAGCACCCGATGGCGCGTTTGCCTATTACACGAGCTTCGTCACTGGCGGGCAGCATCCGCGTTACGCGCGAAAGCTGCGCGACCTGTCGGGGCCAGAGAAATTGCTGCTTGACGGCAACGAACTTGCGAAGGGCCGGGACTACTTCCGCTTCGGCGGCATGGCGATATCGCCGGATCACACGCGCGCGGCGTGGTCGTTCGATGGCAATGGCGCGGAGTTCTTCGAACTGCGCGTGCGCGAACTGGCCAGCGGCACGGATGCCGCCGATGTCCTGGAGAACACCGCAGGCGGAGCCGAATGGGCGGCAGACGGCAAGAGCTTCTTCTATACGATCCAGGACGAGAACCACCGGCCGCTCAAGACCTATCATCACATCCTCGGGCAACCGCAAACTCAAGACAGGCTGGTTTACGAAGAACACGACAGCGGCATGTTCACCGGCTGCGGGAAGACGATGTCGGAAAGATTCATCGTCATCTCGTCGCACGATCACGATACTTCGGAGTGCAGGATCATCGATGCGACGCGGCCGTTCGACGAACCGAAGGTGATCTCGCCTCGCGTGGTTGGGCGCGAATACGATGTCGAGCATTGGGGCGACCGCCTCGTCATCAAGACCAACGCGGATGGGGCGGAGGACTACAAGATCGTCACCGTGCCCATCTCCGATCCATCGCCCGCGAATTGGACCGATCTCGTTCCGCATCGTCCCGGATGTTTGATCGTCGGCATGATCGTGCTCAAGGACTGGCTTGTGCGTTTGGAGCGCGAGAACGCGCTGCCACGCATCGTGGTGCGCAACATGGCGAGCGGCGAAGAACATGCCATTGCCTTTGACGAGGAAGCCTATTCGCTCGGCTTTGGCGAAATGCGCGAGTTCGACACCGACATTCTGCGCTTCACCTATTCCTCGATGACGACGCCGGCGCAGGTCTACGACTACAACATGCGCGAGCGCACGCGGGTTTTGCGCAAGACTCAGGAAGTGCCGAGCGGACACGATCCCGCGAACTATGTGACGCGGCGCTTGTTCGCAACGGGCCATGATGGCGTGAGAATTCCGGTGACGCTGCTTTATCGCAAGTCCACGCCGCTCGATGGCTCGGCGCCATTGTGGCTCTATGGCTATGGCTCCTACGGCATCTCGATCCCGGCGGGCTTCAACACCAACATTCTTTCGCTTGTGGATCGCGGTTTCATTTACGCCATCGCGCATATCCGCGGCGGACAGGAGATGGGGCGGCATTGGTACAAGGACGGCAAGCTCGAGAAGAAGACGAACACGTTCCGCGATTTCATTTCCTGCGGCGAGTTTCTGGTGAAGGGCGGCTTCACGGCGCGGGGGCATATCGTGGCGCAGGGAGGAAGTGCTGGCGGATTGCTGATGGGAGCTGTCGCCAACATGGCGCCGGATCTGTTCCGCGGCATTGTCGCGGAAGTACCCTTCGTCGATGCGCTCACCACCATGCTCGACGACACGTTGCCGCTGACGCCGCCCGAATGGCCGGAGTGGGGCAATCCCATCACCGACAAGGCGGCTTACGAAACGATTGCCTCCTATGCGCCTTACGAGCGGATCGAGGCGAAGGCTTATCCGCACATCATCGTGCTTGCGGGACTAACCGATCCGCGCGTGACCTATTGGGAGCCCGCGAAGTGGGTGGCGAAACTTCGCGAGTTCAAGATGGATGACAACTTGTTGCTACTCAAGACCAACATGGGCGCTGGTCACGGTGGCGCATCGGGGCGGTTTGACAGATTGAAGGAAGTGGCCATCGTCTATGCGTTCGGGCTCAAGGTGGCCGGACTGATCTGATGCTGATTGACGCAACCAAGGCAACGCTTCTGCTGATTGACATGCAGGAGCGATTGCTGCCGGCGATGGCGGCGCCCGATGAGGTGGAGAAGCGATGCTCCATCCTGCTCAAGGCCGCCAAGGCGCTCGATGTTCCGGTCGCGGCTTCGGAGCAGTATCCGAAGGGGCTCGGGCATACGGCGCCAGCGCTCCGCGAGGAAATCGGCAACGCACCAGTGTTCGAAAAGACCACGTTCTCGTGCTGGCGTGATCCGGCCCTCAAGCAACATCTCATCCAGCACCATGAACAACAACGCCCACAGGTGATCGTGGCCGGGATCGAAGCCCATGTCTGCGTGATGCAGACGGCAGCCGACCTGACGCAGGCGGGATTTGGGGTTTTCGTGGTGGCCGATGCGGTGTCGTCACGCGCACCTTCTTCCGTGGCGCTGGCACTCGACCGGATGCGGCAGTACGGGGTTTCGATCGTGAACGCCGAAATGGTTGTTTTCGAACTGTTGGGGAAGGCGGCCAACCCTGCTTTCAAGATGCTTTCGGGACTCATCCGCTGACAACCAAGCCTGCCTGCACTTGCCGAATTGACATTAGCCGCCAAGCGGCGTTTTTAGGGGCAAAGGAGACTCGACCATGAACGCCCAAGCCGCCCTGAAACAGGCCCCTGCCCCGTCGGTCAGCGATTTCAACTGGGAAGACCCGCTCGATCTCGAGGGCCAGCTCACTGACGAAGAGCGCATGATCCGCGACTCGGCCAGGGCCTTTGCGCAGGACAAGCTGATGCCGCGCGTCAAGGATGCCTTTCGCGAGGAACGCTTTGACCGCGAGATCATGAACGAGGCGGGTGCCATGGGCTTCCTCGGCGTGATGACCGCCGAGAAGTACGGCGGCTCGGGCCTTGGTTATGTGGGCTACGGGCTGATCGGACGCGAGATCGAGCGAGTCGATTCCGGTTATCGCTCCGCCGTCAGCGTGCAGCATTCGTTGGTCATGCATCCGATCGAGAAATTCGGCACGGAAGCGCAGAAGATGAAGTATCTGCCGAAACTCGCAACCGGCGAGATGGTGGGCTGTTTCGGCCTGACTGAACCCGACGCCGGGTCCGATCCTGGTGCGATGAAGACGCGGGCCACGAAAACCAAGAACGGTTATGTGCTGAACGGCTCCAAAGCGTGGATCAGCAATGCGCCGATCTCCGACATTGCCGTGGTGTGGGCGAAACTTGGCGAAGAAGGCATTCGCGGCTTCATCGTGGAGCGCGGCGCCAAAGGCTTCTCCACACCGGAGATAAAGGGCAAGGTTTCGCTCCGGGCTTCGATTACCGGAGAGATTGTTCTCAGTAATGTCGAAGTTCCGGAAGACGCGATACTGCCGCTGGCGAAGGGTCTTGCCGGGCCGTTCTCGTGCTTGAATAAAGCGCGCTACGGAATTTCCTGGGGTGCGATGGGGGCGGCTGAGGATTGCTGGTTTCGTGCGCGGCAATATGTGCTCGACCGAAAGCAGTTTGGAAAGCCGCTCGCCGCCAATCAGCTGATCCAGAAGAAGCTTGCGGATATGCAGACGGAAATAGCACTCGGTCTTCAGGGCTGCCTGGCGCTTGGCCGCGCACTGGAACGCGGCGTTGCCGCGCCGCCCGCGATTTCGCTGATGAAGCGCAACAATGCCGGCAAGGCGCTCGACATCGCCCGCATGGCGCGCGACATGCACGGCGGCAATGGCATCTCGGAAGATTATCATGTGATCCGCCACATGCTGAATCTTGAAACCGTCAACACCTATGAGGGCACGCATGATGTGCATGCGCTGATCCTGGGCCGCGCGCAGACGGGGATACAGGCGTTTCAGTAAGGTTGCCCTCATCCGCCCTTCGGGCACCTTCTCCCATTTCGCTTCGCTCAACGGGAGAAGGCGAAAATCATCCACAGCGGGATTTCCGTCCCTTTCGCCTTCTCCCGTTGCGCAGCAATGGGAGAAGAGCCTGCCCCGGACTTGATCCGGGGTGCCCGAAGGGCGGATGAGGGAAGCCACGTGACGATCCCTCAGGAACCCGCTAGAACTGCCCCACAAACCACAGGAGAAAAGCCATGGCCCTTGAACTTCCCGCCCTGCCCTATGCCTATGACGCGCTAGCGCCTTTCATGTCGAAGGAGACGCTGGAATTCCATCACGACAAGCATCACCAGGCCTATGTGACGAATGGCAACAATCTCCTGAAGGATTCGCCGATGGCCTCGCTTTCCATCGAGGAGATCTGCAAGAAGGCTTTCGCCGACAAAGCCGCCGGGCTCGTCAACAATGTAGGTCAGCACTACAATCACATTCACTTCTGGAGCTGGATGAAGAAGGGCGGCGGCGGCAACAAGCTGCCAGCGAAACTGGCGAAGGCGGTCGACAGCGATCTCGGCGGCTTCGACAAGATGCGCACCGATTTCGTGCAGGCCGGCATGACGCAGTTCGGCTCGGGCTGGTGCTGGATCGCGGTCAAAGACGGCAAGCTCGCGATCATGAAGACGCCCAACGGCGAGAACCCGCTGATGCATGGCGCATCGCCCATTCTCGGCTGCGATGTCTGGGAGCATAGCTACTACATCGACTATCGCAACGCGCGGCAGAAATATCTCGAGGCGTTCGTGGATAGCCTCGTCAACTGGGAATACGTCGAGGCGATGCACGCGAAGGCATAGTCGACCATGTTGTTCTGAATTCAGATGCGGTCGGGACTTGTCCCGGCCGTTCTCGCAAGGAAGCGCCTCATGCCATTGCTCAATCGCGCGCTTGAACTGCAGCCGGAAATCGCTGGCTGGCGGCATGAGCTTCACCGGCATCCCGAACTGCTCTTCGATACGCACTGGACCGCTTCCTTCGTCGCGGAAAAACTCGAAAGCTTCGGCTGTGACGAAGTCGCAACGGGGATTGGCAGGACGGGCGTTGTTGGCGTGATCAAAGGCCGTCATGGGCCGGGGCCGGGCCTGGGCCTTCGCGCCGACATGGACGCCCTGCCCATCGCCGAAGAAACCGAAGCCGCATATGCTTCGACGATTCCCGGGAAAATGCACGCCTGCGGCCACGATGGCCACATGGCCATGCTTCTGGGTGCAGCACGCCATCTCTGCGAAACGCGAAACTTCAGCGGCTCTATTGCCGTGATCTTTCAGCCGGCCGAAGAGGGCGGTGCCGGCGGAGAGGCCATGGTGAAGGACGGGCTGATGGAGCGCTTCGGCATCGAAAGCGTTTATGGCCTGCACAACTGGCCGGGATTGCCGGTGGGCGAATTCGCCATCCGCAAGGGGCCGCTCATGGCGGCGATGGATGTGTTTTCCATAACCGTGCGTGGACGCGGCGGCCATGCGGCGCAACCGCATCTCACCATCGATCCCGTCTTCATCTCCGCGCAGATCGTCAGCGCCCTGCAAGGCATCGTCGCGCGGAACTCCGACCCGCTCGAATCTGTCGTCGTGTCGGTGACGCAGATTCAGGCGGGGCACGCGCACAATGTCATCCCGCAAACCGTGAAGCTGACCGGCACCGTGCGATCACTGAAGCAGGAGTTGCGCGATCTCGCGATCACCAACTTGCGGCGAACGGCGGAAGGAATAGCGGGCGCGCTTGGCGGCGAAGCGATCATTTCGGACGAGGGCATCATTCCTTATCCGGTTACCTTCAATCATCCGCGGGAGACGGATGTCGCTGCGCTGGCGGCGCGGCGCGTCGCAGGCCAGGCGGCGGTCAACGATCAGATTCCGCCTGATCTTGGCTCGGAAGACTTTTCTTTCATGCTCAATGCGCGGCCTGGCGCCATGATTCTCATGGGCAACGGCGACACCGCGTATTGCCATCATCCGGCCTATGATTTTTCCGACAGCACGATCCCCTACGGAATGAGCTTCTGGGTAACGCTGGCAGAAACCGTGCTGGCGCCGCAACAAACATGACCCTTGTTCCGGTCTTCGATGGCCACAACGATGTGCTGCTGCGCCTGTGGCTCAAGAAGGAAGGTGATCCGGTTGCGGATTTTCTCGAGGGCGATGGCAAGGGGCATGTCGATCTTCCGCGTCTGATTAAGGGAGGCGTAGCTGGCGGGTTCTTCGCGATCTTCGTGCCGAGCCCCAACGATCTCGATCTCGACGATCCGACAGCGGGACCGCCGTCGCAGGAAGTATCGCAGAAGGCGGCGCTGACGGCTGTCTTGTCGATGGCTGCAATTCTGTTCCGCATCGAAGCCGCATCGGACGGGCGCTTCAAGGTGTGCCGGACAGTTGCGGAGCTTCACGATTGCCTGGCGCGTGGGGTGACCGCGGCGATCTTTCATATCGAAGGCGCCGAAGGCATCGATCCCGATCTCGAAGCGCTCGATGTTCTGCATCAGGCGGGGCTTCGCTCGCTGGGGCCGGTATGGAGCAGATCGAATGTTTTCGGCCACGGTGTACCGTTCCGCTTTCCCTCTTCGCCCGACACCGGACCGGGACTGACGGAGGCTGGCAAGGCGTTGATCAAGCGCTGCAACGCGCTTGGCATTCTGGTCGACCTTTCGCATCTCAACGAGAAAGGTTTCTGGGAAGTTGCAGGGTTAAGTTCCGCGCCGCTGGTAGCGACGCATTCCAATGCCCACGCGCTTTGCGCCTCGTCGCGCAATTTGACCGGCGATCAGATCAAGGCGATCGGCGAGAGCGGCGGTTTGATCGGGCTCAACTTCGCCAACGGCTTTCTGCGCGCCGATGGAAGATGGGCGAGCGAGAACGGCTTGGATTCAATGCTGCGCCATCTCGATCACCTGCTACAGCTCGCGGGCGAGGACCATGTTGGCCTCGGCTCGGATTTCGACGGCGCGCGCGTGCCCTCGCAGATCGGCGACGTGGCAGGGGTTCCCAATCTCATCGCGGCGATGCGGGCGCATGGCTATGGCGAGACGCTTATCAGCAAAATCGCGAACGAGAATTGGTTGCGGGTGTTGGAGCGGACGTGGGATGAGTAGCATAAACGCCATTGCGATTTGTGCAGTTTGTCCGCTTTGTGCTAATGATTGACGGTATTGAGGTATACCCATGAACACAGTTGAGACCCTGTCTGTTGTCGTAAGCCACGACAAGCAAGAAGGTGTTTGGTACATTCTATCGTCGGACATTCCTGGTCTACATGCCGAGGCCGAAACGTTGGACGATTTGGTTGCAGTTGTTGCCGACCTCGCACCGGATCTGATCTCCGCCAACCTTCCCAACACTGCTAAAGACTCCCCCATTTGTATCCAGCATGTTGTCGGCGCCAATCCCGCCGAAGCAGCGTGAATGGGCTCCAACCTCTATCCTGAACTGATTAGATTGTTGAAAACTGCTGGGTGCCACTTTGTGCGCCAGGGCAAGGGGTCACATGAAATCTGGTTTAGTCCCAAAACCAACCGCACGTTCAGTGTGCCGCGAAATACGCGCAAACCCCATACGGCAAATGGGGTATTGAAGGATGCGGGGCTGCCGAAGGGTTTTTGAAGTGCGCGCTCGACACCTGCGATAGGGCAGTCCTGTGGCTTGCCTGAATGAAGTGTTGTCCGCATGATGGCGCCGCCAACCCAGGGAAGCTTTCACTCATGCGCGCGGTCTACTACGAAAAATTCGAAGTCCTTCCGGTCATTGCCGCTGTGCCCGATCCCACGCCATCGGCCACCGGCGTTGTGGTGAAGGTTGAGGCGACGGGCCTATGCCGCTCGGACTGGCATGGGTGGATGGGGCATGATCCGGACATCAAGCTTCCGCATGTGCCGGGGCATGAGTTGGCGGGGACTGTTGCCGGCGTTGGGCGCGATGTGAAGAACTGGAAGGTGGGGGATCGGGTCACCGTGCCTTTCGTTTCTGGCTGCGGGCACTGCGCGGAATGCGCGACGGGGCATCATCACATCTGCGACAATCAGGTGCAGCCGGGTTTCACCTGCTGGGGCTCGTTCGCTGAGTTCGTCGCACTCGAATATGCGGACATCAATCTGGTGCGCCTTCCCGAAAGCATGGAATTCGCCACGGCGGCGGGATTGGGCTGCCGGTTTGTCACCTCGTTCAGCGCGGTGATCGACAAGGGGCGCTGCTCGCCTGGCGAATGGGTGGCGGTGCATGGCTGCGGCGGCGTGGGCTTGTCTGCGATCATGATTGCGGCTGCGATGGGGGCGCAGGTGATCGCCGTGGACCTGACCGACGAGAAACTTGCTTTCGCCAAGTCCATGGGCGCCACTGCCATCGTCAACGGCACGAAGGAGAAGGTCGTGAATGCTATCCGCGAAATCACCGGTGGCGGTGCGCATCTCTCCATCGACGCGCTGGGGCATTCGGCGACGGCGATGAATTCGGTGCGCTGCCTGAGGAAGCGCGGACGGCATGTGCAGGTGGGACTCATGCTGGCGGAACACGCACGGGCACCCATGCCCATGGACAAGATCATCGCTCATGAGATCGAGATCAAAGGCAGTCACGGCATGCAGGCGCATCGCTACCCCGCGATGTTCCGGATGATCGAGGCAGGCATACTGAAGCCGCAAAAGCTGGTGGGCCGTCACATCAGGTTGGATGACGCCCCGCCTGCGCTGGCAGCCATGGACAAGTTCGAAGGAACGGGGATCACGATCATCAAGCCGTGAGACGCCCGCGCAAAGCCTTTGAAGCCGGCGGGTGGCCACTACTGCCGTGCAACGATTCAGCAATTGCCACTGAGCCGTGAATCCCCTACTCACAGGTTTACGGCACTTCGCCCATTCATGATCTCTTCCTCCAACATTCGCGGCATTGCCGCCATGGTTCTGGCGATGGGTGCCTTCATCGCCAGCGACAGTGCGTCCAAGTTCGCGCTGGCAAATGTGCCGATGTTCGAGCTGATGATGATCCGCGGCTACATCGGCATGGTGCTCTGCCTGATCATTGTGGTGCTCATGGATCAGGGCCGCCATCTGGCCAGCGCGTTCAATCCCTGGGTCCTGGCGCGCGGAGTTTCGGAGGTCTTCGCGAATTTCGGCTTCACGCTGGCAATCCTCCACATGCCAATTGCCGATGTCACGGCGATTGCGCAGACCGCACCGCTGATGGTGCTGCTTGGCGCCAGGGTCATTTTCGGCGACAGGCTCGGAATCTCCCGCCTGTTCCTGATCGCTCTCGGCCTCTCCGGCGCGCTTCTGGTGGCGCAGCCCGGCGCAACGGCCGCATCGCCCTATGCGCTGCTCGGATTTGTGGTGGCAATTGGGGCAACCTCGCGCGACCTGATCACACGCAAGGTCAAAAACAATGTGCCGGCTCCAGTAGCCGCACTGGCCGTGCTTACTTGCCTGACACTCGTTTCGGCCGTGTGCACGTTTTCATTCGAGACTCTTGTCATCCCGAACGCGCGGGATACCGGCCTTATGTTCACCTCCGGCGCCCTCATGGTGGCGGGGCATGTCGGCGTGTTTCTTGCCTATAAGATGGGAGAGGCGCGCGCGGTTGCTCCCTTCATGTATTCGCTCACCGTTTGGGCCGTGCTTTCCAGCGTCGTCCTGTTCGGAGACCGGCCCAACCTGCTGGCAATTGCCGGCATGGTGGTCATCCTGCTGGCGGGGCTGCTGGTTATCTATGTGGATGGCAGGCGAACCTCCCGCCGATAGCGAAGGCCAGGTCTCCGCGGCGGCGCTTCACGATGGTTATTAGCTGTGCTAATAAAATTCGATGAAGTTGGCCGAATGGCTCATTAATAGCGGTGTTTCGCAGTCCGAATTGGCGCGGCAATTGGGGGTGACCCAGGGGCGGGTTTCGCAGCTTGTGGCGGGGGCGCTGCCATCGCTCGAGCTTGCCATGCGGATTGCAATGGCGACCGGCCACAAGGTTCAGCCCAGAGATTTCAAGGATGAAGAGATGAGCGACAGCGGAAATCTTGATGCAGTCGAAGATGCGATCCGCGCCATCGCCAATGGCGAGATGGTGGTGGTGGTCGACGACGACGACCGCGAGAACGAGGGTGATCTAATCGCGGCGGCCTCCAAGATCACCGCCGAGCAGATGGCTTTCATGGTGCGGCACACTTCCGGCATCGTGTGCACGCCGATGACGGCGGAAGAAGCGCGCCGTCTCAAGCTCGATCCCATGGTGGCGCTGAACGATGCGCCGATGGGCACGGCATTCACTGTATCGATCGACTACAAGGAAGGGCTGACCACCGGCATTTCCGCCAAGGAGCGGACCGCCACGGCGCATGCACTGGCGAACCGGAATGTGCAGGCGGAGGATTTCGTGCGGCCCGGCCACATTTTTCCGTTAGTGGCGAAATCGGGCGGCGTACTGATGCGCTCAGGGCATACGGAAGCGGCGGTGGACCTGGCGCGGCTGGCGGGGCTTCAGCCGGTGGGCGTGATTTCCGAGCTCGTCAATGACGATGGCACGGTGAAACGCGGCGAGCAGGTTCTGGCGTTCGCGCGGGAGCATGGCTTCAAAATCATCTCGGTCGCCGATCTCATCTCCTACCGGCAATCGCGCGAACGACTGGTGGAGATGGTGGCGAAGTTCGATGTAGAGACGGCGATTGGCAAGGCGCAAGGTTTTTCGTATCGCACCAAATTCGACGAAGTGGAGCAGCTGGCGCTGGTGTTCGGGGACATTTCAGGCGGCAAAGACATTCCGGTGCGGCTGCACCGCGAGAATGTGCTGGAAGATGTGTTCGGCAGCCGCAGGACGATCAATCATGTGCTCGATGTGTTCAAGCGCGAGCGGCGGGGTGTCATGGTTTATCTCCAGGAAGGCGTTGCCGGCGTTCCGGCGGCATCGATTTCCACGGAGAAGACAGGCAGCGGCAAGGCCCGCGCCGAAGCCTGGCGCGATGTGGGGCTGGGCGCGCAAATCTTGCGCGATCTCAATGTGCATTCAATCAGGCTGATCACGTCTTCGAACCGGCACTATGTGGGGCTTGCGGGGTTTGGGATCGAGATTTCGGAGACGGTGAAATTGAGCGAGTAGCGGAAACCCAATGCCGAAACTGAAACCAAAACACGCGCCCACCAAGCCTTCTCTCATCGGCTGGCGCGAGATCATTTCGCTGCCCGATCTTCATATCGGGCCGCTGATCGCCAAGATCGACACAGGCGCGCGCTCGGCGGCGCTGCATGCGGAAGACATCAAGCGCGCCGGCAAGCGGGTGAAGTTCAAGGTGAGGATCGACGATCACGTCTACCGCTGCGACCTGCCGCTGCATGGCGAGCGGCGTGTGAAAAGCACCAGCGGGCATAGCC
>JBJXGL010000228.1:0-2957 GCA_046160365.1 Aestuariivirga sp.
GACGAATTCCTCGACGAGTATCTGAAGCGCTGCGGCAGCGATGTGCTGACCTCTGTCGGCGGTTACAAGATCGAAGGCCTCGGCATCCAGCTTTTCGAAGGTATTGAAGGAAGCCACTTCACCATTCTGGGCATGTCGATCCTGCCGCTGCTCGATTTTCTTCGCAGAAGGGGAATCGTCGCGGCATGAAGAAGGCCTGCGTCATCGGCTGGCCAATTGCCCATTCGCGCTCGCCGCTCATCCACGGCTACTGGCTCAAGACCTTGGGCATCGAAGGGTCTTATGAAAAAGTGCCAGTGGAACCGAGAGATGTGGAGAGTTTCCTGCGCAATCTCGAAACCAATGGATACGCCGGATGCAATGTCACGATTCCGCACAAGGAAACGGCCTATGCGATGATGGATCGTGTTGATGATATCGCGCGCAAACTCGGCGCCGTGAACACCGTCTATGTCCGCGGCGGAAAGCTCCATGGAACGAGCACCGATGGCGAAGGCTTTCTGGCGAGCCTGCAGTCGAAGTTTCCAGCCTTATCGTTGAGGGACGCCAAGGTCGTGATCCTCGGCGCGGGAGGGAGCGCACGCTCGATTATCCCATCATTGCAAAGCGCCGGAGCCGGACAAACGGTGATCATCAATCGCAGCCTCGATCGGGCTGAAAAACTGCGCGGCGACATGGGGCCGGGCGTCGAAGCAAGAGCATGGAACAGCCTCGCGCATGAGCTTCGCGGCGCGCAGCTGCTGATCAATACAACGTCGCTTGGCATGCACGGCCAGCCGGATCTCGACATCGATTTGACTCCGCTACCGAAAACAGCGGTAGTCTCAGACATCGTCTATGTGCCGCTCGAAACCGCGTTTCTGCGTACGGCGCGAGAAGCTGGTTACAGTACCGTCGGCGGTCTTGGCATGCTTTTGCATCAGGCGGTACGCGGGTTCGAGTTGTGGTTCGGCGTCAGGCCAACGGTGACGCCGGAACTCGAGCAGCTCGTCATCCAGGATGTGATGAAGTCATGATCATCCTTGGCCTCACCGGCTCGATTGCCATGGGCAAGAGCGAAACCGCCAAAATGTTCGCGGGCCTGGGCGTGCCCGTGTTCGACGCAGATGCCGAAGTACACAAGCTTTACGAGAAGGACGGCGCAGCCGCGCCGTTGATCGCCAACCGGTTTCCAGAGGCCGTGAAGGACGGCGTGGTGGACCGGCAAGTCCTCACGCGCTTGATCGCAGACGATCCCCAGGCGCTTGGCGATCTGGAATCAGTTGTTCATCCGCTCGTCCGCAAGGCGGAAAGCGCATTCATCGAAGCCGCCCGCGCGAAAGGCGAGAGGCTTGTGGTCCTCGATATCCCGTTGCTCTTCGAAACTGGCCGCGAAAGCGATTTCGACTATATCGCGGTCGTCTCCGTGGGGCCGAAAGAGCAGCAGCGCCGCGCCCTGGCGCGGCCAGGAATGACGGTGGAAAAGTTCAAGCGAATCCTGGACCGGCAGATGCCGGACGCCGAGAAACGGAAGCGCGCGGACTTCATCATCGCGACCGATACTTTGGAAACTGCGAGCCGGGCGGTTGCCGCAATCGTCGAAAAACTGAAAGCGAATGCATCATGAGGGAAATCGTACTCGACACCGAAACCACCGGCCTCGATCCAGCTCAAGGCCATCGCATGGTCGAGATCGGCGCGCTCGAACTGATCAATCACGTGGCAACCGGCAAGACCTTCCACGCCTACATCAATCCCGAGCGCGACATGCCGAAGGAAGCGGAAGCGGTGCATGGCCTCACCACGTCGTTCCTGCGCCCCAAGCCAGTGTTCGCCTCGGTTGTAATCGACTTTCTTGCCTTCATCGGGGATGCGCCGCTCGTCATCCACAATGCCGCATTCGACACAGCCTTTCTCAATGCCGAGCTTTCCTACTGCAAGCTGCCCACCCTTTTGGCGGAGCGCATCGTCGATACGCTGCAGATCGCCCGCAAGCGCCATCCCATGGGCCCCAACAGCCTCGATGCCTTGTGCAAGCGCTATGGCATCGACAACTCCAAGCGCACCAAGCATGGGGCGCTTCTCGACTCGGAACTGCTGGCGGAAGTCTATCTCGAATTGATTGGCGGAAGGCAGACAGCGTTGACGCTCGCAACGTCCGCCAGAAGTTCAATTGCCCAGTCCGCGTCGCGCGGAATCGCCATGCGGCCTCAGCCGCTCCCTCCACGCATCACCGAAGCCGAACGCGAAGCCCACCGCAAACTTATAGCCGAGCTTGGCGAAGCCGGCCTCTGGCCGCGAGAAGCTTAAGCCTTGGCCACCGCCGCCGCCTGCTGTTGCTGCTGCGCCTGCATCCGCTTCTGATACATCTGGGCAAAATCGATGGGGTCCAGCATCAACGGCGGGAACCCGCCATTCCGCGTCGCCTCGGCCAGAATTTGCCGCGCGAAGGGGAACAGCATGCGCGGGCATTCGATCAACACAGCCGCGTGCAGAATGTTCTGCTGGAAGTTCTCGAGACGGAACACGCCGGCATAGAGCAGCTCCGCTGCGAAGATGGCCTTGCCCTCTACAGTCGCTTTGGCGTCGAGATGAAGCTCAACCTCGAAGTCGGTGGGCGCTAGGTTCTTGGCGTTGACATTTACCGCAACGTTGATGTCGGGCGCCTTGCTCTGCGGCGCCAGCGACTTGGGCGCGTTCGGGTTCTCGAAGCTGAAGTCCTTCAGATACTGCGCCAGAATGCGCATGGTCGGCTGCGAGCCGGGCTGCGGCGGCGGGACTTGGATATTGACGGGTGCTGAAACCGCCGGAGCAGCCGCCACGGTAGAGGTCTTGGGAGCCTCCGTTTTCGATGAACCGTTGCCGCCCGATGTCTTGGCCACCGGCCGCCGTGGAGCTGGCTTTGCTGTCTTCACCATCGAATTCCTTGCCTCGTGATTTGCCGGTTACCCAGCTTGTGGCCGCTCGCTATCACGGCA
>JBJXGL010000229.1:0-14492 GCA_046160365.1 Aestuariivirga sp.
ACTTGAACGAGAAAGGATCAAACACCAGACATTCAAAACCAGACCCTTGCTTCACCGCAGGCAAGCCGCCTAACATGAAACCCAAGATGCGCCAAAGCCTCCATTCGGTCAGGCCGCCTTCTGTCCCGATTTATCTGACCACGGACAGGTGTTGTCAGATGCCAGCCACAACATCCCGGACCGCTTGCGCTGTCACCTCCGCTGTATGGTCGAGTTGACTGCGGCTGGTGATGAGCGGCGGGGCCATTTCCAGGGCGTTGCCGATCGAGCTTGAGAGCACGCCCAGGTCCTTCATGCGCCGCACCACCTTCTTCACCGTGCCGTCGGTGAAGGGCGCTTTGGTCTTCTTGTCGCGCGTGAAGTCGACGGCAAGCCACATGCCGAGCCCGCGCACATCGCCTACGATCGGTGAATTGGCCAGAACTTCCTTTAACCGTTCGAGGAAATAGCGGCCATTGTCGCGCGCCTTGGCGATGATGCCGTCGCGCTCGCAGATGGCAATATTCGCGAGCGCGGCTGCGGCGCCGCCACCATGGCCGCTGAAGGTATGCACGTGCCGGAACATCGGCATGGCCTCGACGATCTCCCTCCTGGCGAAGGCCGCGCCCATCGGGAAGTAGCCGGCCGTCATCGCCTTCGCCACCGTCATGATGTCGGGCTCGATGCCGAAATGCTCGCTGGCGAACCAGGCGCCGGTGCGGCCGAAGCCGGTGATCACCTCGTCGATGATGAGGAGCACCTCGTAGCGGTCGCAGATCTGGCGCACCCGCGGGAAATAGTTGGGCGGAGGAATCTGTACACCATGAGCCTGCATCACGGGCTCGGCGATGAAAGCGGCAACGAGTTCCGGCCCCTCGCGCTGGATATGTTGCTCCAGGAAGTCGGCGCAGTAATCACCATAGGCCTCATCGCTCATGCCGAGTGGATTGCGATAGCAGGTGGGGCCGGGGATGAGGCTTGTGCCGGGAACACCGGGTTCGGAGATGTGGCGGGTGCCAAGCCAATCGGTGACAGACAGCGCGCCCATGGTAGAGCCGTGATAGGCGTTCCAGCGGGAGATGATCTTATGGGCCCTGGGCTTGCGGCCGTGGTGGATATGGTACTGCTTGGCGAGCTTGAGCGCCGCCTCCACCGCCTCCGAGCCGCCGCTCACATACATGACGTGGTCGAGTCGTCCCGGCGCAAGCTCCGCCAGCTTCGCCGCGAGACGCACCGCTGGCTCTACGAAGTTGTCGACCGTGCCGACGTAATGAATGCGGGTCAACTGGTCGTAAACGGCCTTTGCGATTTCTTGCGAACCATAGCCCTGCGAGTTGGCTCGCGTATGCGAGCTCATCATGTCGAGGTAGACACGCCCATTGTGATCGGTGAGATTGACGCCTTCGCCTTTAACATAGATGTTGGGCCCGTTCTGGCGGACCTCGTCCATGTCGGCGAGCGGAAAGATGCAGTGCTGAAACGCCAAGCGGCTCAGTTCGTCAAGGTTGGGCGCTGCACCTGTCATGGGCTATGTCCTCTGTCTGGCTTGGAGCAAGCCCCCAATCCAGCGAGCAGCCTACTCCATCAAGGCCAATCGCACCACCGCCGGAAGGCACGCCCGCTGCTTATCTCGCCGTACTGCTTGCCCAAAACCTCCCATCGCTCAGCCAGAGTAGACTTGCAGCCTCCTGGTAGTCCATCATAGTTTTGTCTTTGATAGGAAACGGCGTGACGATCGGCCTTGCCGGGGTTTCTGTCGCAAAGGGGTAAGGGAGAAAACCTTGGGCAAGACGCTCTCAGAACTCAGCCGCAGCGCCATCGCGGATCTCGGTGCCGTGTTTTCGGAAATGCCTGACAGTGCAGCCGATCTGCTCATCGAGGCGATCCTTTCGTCGAAGCGCATCTGCCTCTACGGCGCCGGCCGCGAGGGGCTTGCCCTGCGCGGCTTTGCCATGCGTCTGTTTCACATGGGCCGTGATGCGCACGTTGTTGCCGACATGACCACGCCCCCAGTGGGCCCTGGCGACCTGCTGATCGTGACCGCCGGGCAGGGTTGGCTGCCGACCGCTGAGACCTTTATGGAAATTGCCAAGTCGGCCGGCGCGCGGACCGCGATCATCACCGCACAACCCGATGGAAGAGCTGCAAAGAAAGCCGATGTCCGCGCTGTAGTCCCAGCACAGACTTTGGCTAACGATCAGGGCGCGCAGGTTTCCATTCTGCCCATGGGGTCCTTGTTTGAAATTGCCGAGGCCATTTTCTTTGAGTTGGTGATCCTCAAGCTTCGCGATCGCGTCGGCGAGACCGCCGAAACGATGCGGGCGCGCCACACGAATCTGGAGTGAGCCGGCAATTGTCCTCGGTGCTGGGGTCTCGTCGTGGCGGACGGGCAAAATGAAGACGCGGCAACTGGGACGGACAGGCCTCGAACTCACCACCATCGGACTCGGCGGCGGGCCAGTGGGATGGCTCGACACGCCAGATGCGGACGAGACCGCCCGGGCCGCACTCGACGCGGCATGGTCGGCCGAAATCCGCTATTTCGATACGGCGCCCTTTTACGGCTACGGCAATAGTGAGCGTCGCATCGGAAAATTTCTGCGGGAGAAGGGGCGCGCTGGGTTCGTGTTATCGATTAAAGTTGGGCGCCTAATCCGTCCAAAATTCAAAGGCGACAGCTCGCCCGAACAGGTGGTCTATGACTATAGCCGCGATGGCGCGCTTCGTTCGATCGAAGAGAGTCGCGCGCGCCTCGGCCTCGACAAGATCGATATCGCCCTGATCCATGACGTCGATGGCTGGACCCATGGAGCGGAACAACCGCGCCGGTTTGCAGAGGCCATCGATGGGGCCTACCGCGCCCTGTCCGACCTCAAAGCGGAAGGCGCAATCCGCGCCATCGGACTCGGCGTCAACGAATGGCGGGTCTGTCGGGAATTCTGCGAGCGTGTGCCAGTGGACTGCTTTCTGCTCGCGGGCCGGGTGAGCCTTCTTGAGCACGAGGCGGAGGAGACATTCGTGCCCATGTGCGCAGAGCGTGGCATCGGACTCATCATCGGTGGGCCTTTCAACAGCGGCATCCTTGCGACGGGCGCCGTCGAGGGCGCGCTCTACAACTACTCACCAGCGCCACACTCCATTCTCGCGCGGGTGCGCCGCATGGAGGCGATCTGCGCCGACGCCGGTGTACAGCTAGCCACCGCGGCGCTTGCCTACCCCTTGCGCCAACCCGCCGTCACTGCAGTAATACCGGGCATGGCCAGTGCCGCGGAAGTAGAGGCCATGCGCGCACGCCTGACGCAGGACATACCCGAACGTGTTTGGAGCGCTCTGCAACACCTGTGACGGGAAGAAGCGCCATGAGCGAGCACTTTGACACGATCATCGTCGGTGCCGGATCGAGTGGCGGCGTTGCCGCGTCGCGTCTCTCCGAGGATGCGGACCGGCGCGTGCTACTCTTGGATGCAGGCGCGGACTTTCCGCAGGAGGCGGACTGGATGCCGCTCTTCGTGGTGAGCGGCGAACACAGCTGGCGCGTCTCGGGTGTGCCCGAATTCGATTGGGGTTTCGCCGACCGTGACCGTGCCGGGCGTCGAAATGGCCGGCCCATCCGCCTGCCACGCGGCCGCTTCGTCGGCGGCACATCCATGGTGAACTCGACCATCGCCGCGCGCCCGGCCGTGTTCGACATGGATCGATGGGCAGACCTTGGCTGTCCGGGGTGGGACTGGCAGAGTGTGTTGCCGCTCTTCAAGCGCATCGAGACGGATCGCGATTTCGGCCACGAGCCGATCCACGGAAACGATGGACCAATCGTGATCCAGCGCTACGCCGAGGCGACGTGGGCGCCGGTGAACCGCGTCTTCGTCGAGGCCTGCGCCGCTATGGGGTTGTCCCATGTGTCCGATCTCAACGCCGTGGGCCGCGATTCGGGCGTTTTCGGATCCTTACCGCACAACCGCTTCAAGGAGGTCAAGCAGGGGACACTCAACACCTATCTGCGCATGGCCCGGTCGCGCGCCAACCTCACGATCCGAGGAAACTGTCTTGTGGACCGCATCTTGATGTCGGGCGGCAAGGCCACAGGCGTCATCTGGCTCGGACCCAACGGCGCTAAGACAGCAACGGCCGATCGGGTCATCGTTTCGGCGGGCGTCTACAACACGCCTGCCATTCTGCAGCGCTCAGGCATTGGCCCTGCCACGCTGTTGAAGCAGCATGGAATTTCGGTTGCTGCCGATCTGCCGGTCGGCCAACGACTGACCGACCATCCGGGCTGCGCCGTATTCTTCCGCGCCGACGGTATCGCGCAGATGACCGGCAGGCTGTTTGCAGCCACTTGGCGCGGGCTGGCGCGAAGCGGCTCCGAACCATGGTGGCACACCCATCCGTTTCCAGCCGATGAGGAGGAGGGGCTCTGCGGCCTCTTCACCTACCTCTGCCGCCAGCAATCGGAAGGGAGCGTTGAAATCGCAGGCACCGATCCGCGCATGGCACCGATGATCGACCACAACTACCTTGCTAGTGAGACCGACCTCGCCCGTTTCGCCGATGCCTTCGAGGGCATGCGAGCGCTTATCGCTACTCAGCCGTTCCAAAGGCACAATGCACGGCTTCTGACTGATGCAGCCGGATTTAAGGAGCATCTCTTCGGCATGCTGGCCTCAGCCCATCACCAATCGAGCAGCTGCCGAATGGGTTCGGACCCAAAGACATGCGTGGTCGACCCGCTCCTCAAGATTCACGGCTTCAGCAATCTCATGGTCGCCGATTCGAGCATCTTCCCCGATACGATCATGCACAACACCAATCTCGCCTGTTACGTCATTGGCGAACGCGTGGCCGACAATATCCGGCTCAACCGTGTTTGATCGTGGTGCCGTTGAGCGCAGCGAGAATGCCGGGCAGAGCCGGCAGAAATACCTCCGCATGGCCTTGGTTCAGCGCCAGGCGCAGCGTTTGGTTCACCGCCTGCGCGACGGGAATGGCGTTTCCGGCATTCTCTGCCATGCGGCCATAGGTGCGCACGTCCTTCGCCGCGATTCGGATAGGCCCGCGCAATTGACTGTCGTCGCCCGAGCGGATCCACGGTTCCAGCATGCGCCACATCCGTCCATCGGCGCCCCCGGCCGACAGGACGTCGGCGAGCGCATTGAGATCGGCACCGACCTTCGCGGCCGTCGCAAAACCTTCCGCGAAGAGCGCCGCCATGCCGATTGTGATGGAGTTGTTGACGAGCTTGCAGGTGGTACCCGCGCCAAGGCCGCCGCAATGCACGATGGTGTCTGCGTAGGTCGCGAGGATCGGCCGCACACGGGCGAGCACCGCGGCTTCGCCGCCAACATAGGTGCTGAGCTTTCCCGCTTCGGCTTCCTTGGGCGTGCGGCCGAGCGCCGCATCGAGCATGGCGATGCCGCGTGCGGCGAGGTCGGCGCCGATCCGCCGCGTCACGGCTGGATCTGCAGTCGTGGTGTCGATCAGCACAGCACCTATTTTGAGGCTGCCAAGCAGCCCGTTCGGGCCATAAACCACGGCCTCGACTTCCGCGGAGGAGGGAAGGCAAAGGATCACCACCTCGCTCGCTTCGGCAACAGCGGCGGCGTTCGCCGCTTCGCGCGCGCCGCGCCTAATCAGGTCGTCAACGGGTTCGCGGTTGCGATGGCCGATAATGGTCAGCGGATAGCCGCCGTTCTCGATGATGTTCTTGGCGGCCCCATGACCCATGAGGCCGACGCCGATGAACCCGACGCGGGTCTTGTCATTCATGATTGTTCTTCCTTGCAATGCTTCAGAGTTGAAGCCGGTAGATGCGCGCGGCCGTCCCGGCCATGACCTGCTCGATCTCGGCGGCAGACAGTTGTGTCAGGATTTCTTCGGAGACGTTCATCCATGTCTCATAGTCCGCAGCCAGTTCGAGCGGCGGCCAGTCGCTGGCCCACATGACGCGGGAGGCTGCAAAGCTTTCAAACACTTGTGAGGCATAGGGCCGCAAGTCCTCTGCCGCGGCGCCGGGCAGCGCGCAGTTGAGCAGCCCCGAGAACTTGCAGGTAACATTCGGCAGACTGGCAAGCTCCCGGATCGAAGTAGCCCAAGGTTCGAAGGCACCGTTGGCAATGTCGGGCTTGCCACAATGGTCGAGAACGATGTTGAGTTCCGGCCATGCGCGGATCAGAGCCGTGACGAGCGGAATCTCTCGCCAGTTCTGCACGAGAATATCGAGCGTGAGACCGTTGTCGGCCAATGCCCGCCAACCCCGATCAAGGCGCCGGTCGAGCATCCAGGCGATGCTGCGGTTATCGTCCCGCACCGGGCGCGCACCCTTGACGATCGGGTTCCAGGCAAGCGCTGCCACCTCCTCCTCGATGGCGGGCGAGGCGGGATCGACCCAGGCCACAATGCCGGCAATCCATGGGAAGCGGCGCGCCAAACCCATGGTGAAGAGTGTCTCGGCCAGCGTCTCCGCCGCCTGCACGACGACGACGCGATCGACACCGGCCGAATCGAGGTGGGGCTTCAAGTCTGGCGGCTCCATGTCGCGATAAATGGCCGCCATGGATGGTGAGAGGGCAAGATTATCGCCGCGAGCCAAGCGCCAAAGATGGACATGCGCGTCGATGTTCACGCCGCGCGCCGCTCCGGCATCTTGCCGGCAATGATCATCGCAAGCACCTCGTCCTTGGTGACATCAGCGGTCTTCACTGTGCCAATGAGGCGACCGTGATGCATCACCGCCAAGCGGCTCGCGAGATCGAATACATCGTGGATGTCGTGGCTGATGAGGATGATGCCGATGCCCTGGCTCGCCAGCTCCTTGATGAGCGTGCCGACTTTCTGAGTCTCCTCCGGACCGAGCGCAGCCGTTGGTTCGTCCATGATGAGGACCTTGGCGTTGAAGTGAATGGCCCGCGCGATGGCGACCGCCTGACGCTGGCCACCAGACAGGCTTTCCACCAGCCTGGTGAGCGAAGGCAGGCGCAGCTTGAGGCGGTCGAGCGTGCGGCGCGTCTGATCCTCCATCGCCGCCTCGTTCATGAAACCCAGGCGGTCGGTGATCTCTCGGCCGAGGAACAGATTGGAGATCGCGTCCAGGTTTTCGGAGAGTGCCAGTGTTTGATAGATCGTCTCGATGCCCAGCGCCTTGGCGTCGCGCGTCGAACGGATGTTGACGGGCTGGCCGTCGATCCTGATCTCGCCGAAATCCGGCGGATAGACCCCTGAGAGGATCTTGATGAGTGTCGACTTCCCCGCGCCGTTGTGGCCGAGAAGGCCGAGAATCTCGCCCGGCGCGACCTCCAGGCTCACGTTCTCGACCGCATGGACGCCGCCGAAGGTTTTGACGATATTGAGCATCTCGACGAGTGGGGTCATGCGCGGCGGGCTCTCCTGTAGGCGACGTCGATCCACACGGCGGCGATGAGCACGAGCGCAATGATCATCTTTTGTAGGGGTGTGGGCACGTTCATCTGGATCATGCCGCTCTCGAGACTTTGCACGATGATAGCGCCGAGGATGCCACCATAGATGGTGCCGACGCCACCGGCGAGCGATGTGCCGCCGATCACCGCCGCCGCGATCACGTAGAGTTCCAGCATCAAGCCCGCACCATTGGCCGCCGCCGTGAGGCGCGCGGTGAGCACGATTGAGGCCAGACCGGCGAGAAGGCCCATAAGCACAAAGACGAGCAGGGTAAGCCGGCGGGTGTCGATGCCGGAGAGCTCGGCGTTTTCGCGGCTGCCACCCATGGCATAGACATGGCGGCCGAAGCGGTGCTGACGCGCGATGGCGGTCATCACCACGGTCACCGCAATCAGGATGAGCACGGGTATCGGGATGCCCATGGCGATATCGGTCTTGGGCTGGTTATAGGAGTTCATGATCCACGTGAAGCCAGCGATCGCCGCCGACCAGATCAGGACCATCAACGCATCTTCCGTGAGCGTACGAGAACTTGTGCCGTGACGGATACGCTGCTGGCGAGCCCGCCAAACGAACAGGGCAACACAGGCGATGGCCGCGATGCAGAGAAGCCAGCTCCAGAAAGCGCCGATGGTGCCCTCAAGCCCGCCGCCGATGAGCAGGAATGTGCTGTTGAGCGGCTGCACAGTAACGCCGCTATTGGGATACCAGGCGGCATTTCGCAGGAACATGAGCCCCGCGAGGGTAACGACGAACGACGGCAGGTTGGCATAGGCGATGAGCAGTCCCTGTATCAGGCCGATGAGCAGGCCAAGGGTCAACATGGCCAAGCAGGCAATCCACCAGGTATGGGTGCCCTCCAGCGGCAGAAAGGAGTTCTGCAGCACTCCGCCGCAAACCCCGATGAAACCCAGCTGCGAACCGATCGAAATATCGATGTGGCGGGCGACGATGACGAGCACCATGCCGCAAGTCAGGATACCGACGATCGACACCTGAACCGCGACATTGAACAGATTGCGGGGAATGAGGAAATTGCCGCCCGTTCCGAAGTGGAAGAACAGCCAGATGACCGCCAAAACGGCGATCATCGCGAGCAGCCGGACATCAATGCCAGCTGCCCGCGCGATACGGTCCGAGATCACCCGGAACCGGGCGGCAAAAGAGTCCATCGTTTTAGAGTGCAGTTATTTGCAGGGTGCGGGCGGATCCTCGGTCACACCGTTGCAAAGCTCCTCCTTGCTGATCCAGTTCGCATCGACTACGAGGTTCAGCGTGTCGTAGGTGATGGCGATCGGTTCAAGCAAGAGCGAAGGCTGCTCCTGGCCGGTCTCGGTCTTGAATGGCTTGGCACCGGTGACGGGCTTGCCCTCTGCCATCTCGACCGCCGCCTTGGCAGCGGCCTCGCCGAGCTTGAAGGAGTTCTTCCACACCGTAACGGTCTGCTGCTTCTTGGCGATGCGGTTGAGCACCGCCTTGTCGCCGTCCTGGCCGGAAAGCGGAACACCGAGCATCTTCTGCGCGGAGAGCGCGGCGGCAACGCCCGTTGACATGCCGTCGTTCATGACCAGCACCGCATCGACCTGATTGTTCTGCTGGGTTAGGATCTGTTCCATTGCGGACTGAGCCAATTCCGGCTTCCAATTCTCGATCGCTTGATGCGCCACGATCTTGATCTTGCCCGCATCGATCAGCGGCTGGATCACCTCCATCTGACCCGCGCCGAACAGGTTGATAATGGTCATCGCCGGATCGCCGTCGATTTTCACCCAGTTGCCGCTGTCCTTCACCTTGACCATAGCCTCCGCCATCAGGCGGCCCACAGCAACATTATCGAAGGAGATGAACGTCACATCCGGCGAGTCAATTGGCACGTCATAGGCGATGACGGGGACACCCGCGGCCTTGGCGGCGGTGATCGCCGGGATGATGGTCTTGGAGTCCTGGGCGAGAATGATCGCCGCATCGCAGGTGGATGAAAGCAAGCTCTCGACATCAGTCAGCTGCTTTTGCGGGTCTGACTGCGCGTCGGCGCTCACGTAAGTATAACCCGCCGGCTCTAGCACGGATTTGATGCCAGCCTCGTCGATGCGCCAGCGCTCCTCTTGGAAATGGCGCCAGCTCACGCAGATACGTTTGCTGCCGGCGGCGCCAGCCTCCTCGACAATGGATCCGGCAAACGAGAAGACGAATGCGGCGACACCGCCGAGAGCGATACGGCGCATCATGGACGTGCATTGCATGATATTCCTCCCTGTCTGGCGGCTCGACCGGCCGCTCAACTTGAGAGCATTACACATTTTGATGCGCCTTGGAAGGCCGCCGCCCGTGTCCGAAGCGTGGCGTCCATGCTGCAAGGCAAATTGACCTCTTTGGTCGGTGGTGACATACTTCCTCAGCATTCATACGCAGGACTCAACTGGCCCCAGAAGCCGGATACGCAGTGGAGGACGCCACAATGAAAACCAAGGAAGCATTGGCCAAGCTTGGGATTTCGATCGATAGCCTGACGCCCGCGCAGAAGAAGCAGTTCGACGAGGATGGATACTTTGTCGCCGAGAACGTCTTCACTCCGGCTGAGGTGGAAGAGATGCGCAACGAGTTCGAGCGACTCAGGAGCATCGAAGGCGAGTATGGCGGGCATGAGGTGCACATCGAGCCGGGCGCTCCCCGCCTTTCCAATCTCTTCAACAAGTCACGGGCGTTCGATCGTTGTCTCTCCTGCAAACCGACGCTTGCCGCAGCCGCCTATTTGCTCGGCGAGATCCGCGTCTATTCGCTCAATGCGCGCAATCCGCTGAAAGGCCAGGGCCAGCAACTTCTGCATAGCGACGTGCCGCGCGTGTCGCCCACGGACTGGCGGGTGGTGAACTCGATGGTGATGCTGGACGACATGACCGAAACCAACGGGCCAACGCGCCTCGTACCCGGATCGCATAAGTGGGTGCCGATCAATGTGCCGGATGTGAACATGGCCGAGGTGAAGCGGATCGAGGTAACGCCCGATGACGCCAAGATCATGCCCAAGGACCCCTATGCGCCGCATCCAAAAGAGATCAAGGTCACTGGCAAGGCCGGCTCGGTGGCGGTGATCAACGGACACATTTGGCATGGCGGCACGCGCAACGAAAGCGGCGCGCCGCGGCGAGTTTTGCATCTGGCGATCGGCCGGCGTGACCTGCCGCAACAGCTCAACGAACGCGAGCACCTGACCGAGGATCTCTATGAACGTTCCGGTCCAAGCCAGAAGTTCCTGCTCGACATCGAGGGTGAGAAACCTAAGATCGTGGGCTATCCGCCGCTGCCAAAGAAGGCACGTGTGTGGACGGCCGCTGAAACCGTTGAAGTTGCCGCCAAGCACTGAGAATGCCGCCTGGCAAGAATGTTTGCGGGATGAAGACCGCATGATCCTGTGAAGCGCATTCCGCATGAGGTGATGCAGCGTTTCGCGGAAGCGATCTTCCGCGCCGGCGGATCGGAGGCGGGCGAGGCAAGCGTCGTCGCCGCGCATCTCGTTGAGGCGAGCCTCATGGGCCATGACTCCCATGGCGTCATACGCATCTCGAAATACATCGACTGGGTGCAAGCTGGGAAAGTGCTGCCGAACCAGCACATCCGCATCGTCACCGATCGCGGCGCACTTCTCGTTGTCGATAGCAATTTCGGTTACGGCCAGGTAATCGGCGCGGAGGCCATGGAGCTGGTGGCGTCGCATGCGGCGGCTCACGGCATGGCAGCAATCGCTATCCGTAATTCGGGCCATCTCGGGCGCATCGGCGCTTGGGCGGAGCAGCTAGCACGCTGCGGCCTCGCTTCCGTTCACTTCGTCAACACCTCCGGCTTCGGCATTCTTGTGGCGCCCCATGGTGGTAGCGACCGGCGCCTTTCGGCCAATCCCATCGCCGCAGGCGTACCAGTGGAAGGCGGGCCTCCACTTGTTCTCGACATCGCAACTTCGGTCATCGCCGAAGGAAAGATTCAGCTGGCGCGCAACAAAGGCGAAAAACTTCCGGCTGGCATGGTGCTCGACGGCCACGGACGGCCGACGGTCGACCCGGAAGCCTTCTACGCCGATCCGTCGGGTGCCATTCTGCCGTTCGGCGGGCACAAGGGTTCGGGGCTTTCCTTCTTCTGCGAAATCCTGGCGGGATCGCTGTCCGGCGGCTTCGCCAGCAACCCGCGATCACCGACCGCCGGAAGGCTCGTCAACAATATGCTTTCGCTTGCCTTCGACCCGGCGGGATTTGGTGGCGCAGAAGCATTCGCCGCGGACGTGACGCGCCTCATCGGTTGGACCAAGGCCTCGCCGCCGATCACGCCGGGCGGCAAAGTGCTTCTACCGGGCGAGATCGAGCGGCAGACTTTCGATGAACGATCCGCCGGTGGACTGCCGATCGATGACGAGACCTGGCGCAAAATTGCGGCAACGGCTACCTCGCTCGGCGTTGCCATCCCGAAATCATAGGATCACCATGCGTCCCAATCCCGTTCGCGCGAAATTGAAAGCCGGTGCCACCGCCTACGGCATCATGGCGGCGGAGTTCTTCACGCCGGGCTTCTGCCAGATCGCCGCCAATGCCGGCGCCGAGTTCGTCATCTTCGACGGGGAGCACGGCGGTGTCGGCATCGACGTGTTGAAGGCGCAGATGGCTTTCGCCCGCTGCGCCGGCATCTCTCCCTTCGTACGCGTGCCGGGCCTCGCCTATCATCTGATCGCGCCGGTGCTCGATGCTGGAGCCATGGGCATCATGGTGCCAATGATCGAGACGCAGGAGCAGGCCGAGAATCTGGCACGTTGGTGCCGCTATCGGCCAGAGGGCGTACGTGGCCTCGGCTTCGGCACCGGGCATGACGATTATCGCGGCGGCGATATCGTCGAAACGATGCGGCTCGAGAACGAGCGCACGCTGGTGATTGCGCTCATCGAGACCGCGACCGGAATTGCCAATGCCGATGCCATTCTCTCCGTGCCCGGCATCGATGTCGGCTGGCTCGGCCATTACGACCTCACCAACACCATGGGCATCACCGCGGAGTTCGCGCGTCCGGAATTCCATGCCGCCGTGGACACGCTGCTCGCCGCCTGCCGCAAACACGGCAAGGCGTCCGGCTATCTCGCGACGTCCGTCGCAATGGCGCGAGAATGGCGGGCCAAGGGCTTTCGCTGCCTTTGCTATGGCACCGACATCGGCGTGTTCCAATCCGCGCTTTCCGAAGCGCTGCGCACACTGAGGGCGGATGCGCCGGGGACGTGATCTCTCAGGGGTCAGTGAATCTCATCCATCTGTTCGAGGGCCGCGCGGATTGCCGCCGTCAAAAATCCGGGCCGCTTGCAGGCGAACTGTCAAAATCAACTGCATGGATGATATCGCCGTTCTGAAGGCCATCGAGCGTAAACTTCACTGGCTGTCCTGTTGGACGATCCACCACGCCAACCACCTGCGACAGAAAAGCGATGGTCTCAAAGTCGGCGGCCATCAGGCTCTTGGGGCCGTGAGGAATCTGGTGAGGTTCCCGCCCATTATCGATTGCCGCTCCGACTCGGAGAGCTCTGTTTGAATGTCTAATGGAACATTGCCTGTCATTCAGGCTCATAACCTGAAGGTCGTTGGTTCAAATCCAGCTCCCGCAACCAACAAGCCCCTGAAATCACTATGTGATTTCAGGGGCTTTGGTTTTGAAAATTCTCGGAAATACTGACTGGGGCACAGCTGGGGCACGGCAGAGCGGGAACCAGCGTGAAATTTCCGCACCCAAAACATCTTGTGGATATCAAAAAAGTCTGGCCAGCGGTCCGCGTCTCTCGCCTTCGCGCGATGACGACGTGATCAATCTGTAAACGCTGAGACAACATTGCGCGCAGAAAATCTACGCTGCGCCACAGCCCAAGTTCTCCGTTACTATCTTTGCCGGAACATTAACAAGTGGTGGGCGTTGATGGCTTGGAACCATAGAACCCAGCTCAGTATCTGAAGACAGAATTTGCTGGTTGCCGCCGGTAGCAGGGTTCCTGTCAGCTGTGCGAGGCGCAAAAATGAATGTAAATGCGGACGGCAATGCGATGATGTGGGGCATGGGATGGGGCGGGGCGCTTTTCCTTGTCCTGTTGATCCTCTGCGTGGCCGCGCTGGCCAAGTACCTGTTCTTCGGCAAGCGGCAATAGCGAGCGAAGGATGGAAGGTGTGACATACTATCTTGCAAAAATGCTTCCCATGCCTTTCGGCGAGGCCGTGGCTCGCGCAACGGAGGCGTTGAACACCGAAGGCTTCGGCATCCTCACCGAGATCGATGTTAGCGCGACGCTGAAGAAGAAAATCGGCGTCGACTACCCCGGCTACAGGATCCTTGGCGCCTGCAATCCGGCGCTGGCCTACGAAGCCCTCAAGCTCGAGAACAAGGTCGGCACGATGCTGCCCTGCAACATCGTTATCCGTGACGCGGGCAACGGCCAGACCGAAGTGGCCGCAATCGATCCGGTCGCTTCCATGCAGTCGATTGACAATCCGGCATTGAAGCAGGCCGCCGGGCAGGTTTCGCGCGAAACTCGAAAAAGTGATCGCGGGATTGTGAGCGGCCCATCAGGACGGAAACACATCCAGCCCAACGGAGTTCGCCATGCGACATAGCCAGACTTCGACAATGCCAAATCGCCGGTCCTTCCTCAAATCATCCGCTGGAGCGTGCGGCGTGCTGATTGCCGGAGCTCCCTGGACACCTGCTTTGGCGGCAAAGCCCATCCTCGCCGTCGCCCCCCGCACGATTGAGGTGAACAAGAAGGCGGCCACGGTCTTCAGTGTCATCGGATCAAATGGCAATCCGGGTGTTGTGGCCCGGGAAGGCGACCGCTTTTCCGGCGATCTTCTCAATGCCTCGGGCGAACCGCTGCAAATGCATTGGCACGGGCAGGTCAAAGCGCCCGCCAACCAGGATCGCGCCCGTCCCGATGGCGGCGCGCTGGCTGCCGGGCAGTCCGACGCCCATGACTTCGAGCTGACCACCGGCACCCATTGGATGCATTCCCATAGCCTCAGCGAACAACAGCTTCTGGCGGCGCCGATGGTGGCCCGCGAAAAAGATGCGGGCGATATTCAGGACGT
>JBJXGL010000230.1:0-9312 GCA_046160365.1 Aestuariivirga sp.
ATAGCCGCAAGGATCATGATCGCAAGGACGAAGCCTGGGAAGACCAGCAGGCTGTCGGAAATCCGGCCAATGATCGCGTCGGCCCAACGATACTGCCCCGACAGAGCGCCCAAGATGATTCCGACCACGGCAGTCAGCACAGTCGCGGCAAAGGCGACGCGGAGCGAAACATGAGCTCCGAAAACGATCCGCGCGAGAGTATCGCGACCAAATTCGTCCGTTCCGAGGAGATGCGCCGGACTAGGGGCTTGAAGCTTGTTGCCAGCGTCGATTGCCAGTGGATCCAGCGCGAAGATCATGGGCGCAAACAGCGACGCCGCGATCAACAGCAGCATGACAACTGTGCCGCTTGTGAGCATCGCATTCGTTCTTCCGAACCATATTGAGAGGGATGGCATCATGATCGTCAATTGCCGTACCTGATGCGCGGATTGAAATACGCATAGGCCAGATCGACCACAAGATTCGTGACCAGAGCGATCAGCGTCAAATAGAAAATTCCGCCTTCAAGAGTTGGATAGTCGCGACGGACCGCGGCGGTCGTGATCAGCTGCCCCAGGCCTGGAATGGCGAACACGTTCTCAATGACGACCGACCCGCCCAACCCGAGCGCGAAGGTCAAGCCGATCACGGTGATGATCTGGACCATGGCATTCTTGAGCGCATGCTTGAGAATGACGACCGGTTCCCTTAGCCCCTTTGCACGCGCCATTGTCACGTAATCCATTCCCAAGACTTCGATCATGGTGGAACGGGTCATCCGGGCGATTAGTCCGATTTGCGCGAGGCTCAAAGCGACCACCGGCAAGATCATCCGGCTTAACCAGCTCCAGAAGCCAAACTCCAGGGGACGATAACCTGAAGCGGGGAGCCATTGCAGTTCGACGGCAAACACGAGGATCAGTATGAAACCCAGCCAGAATGATGGCAGCGCCATTCCGAGACTGGAAAAGATATTGCCAAGATAGTCGATGATCCCGCCCCGCCGAATGGCCGACAAGACTCCAAGCGGCACGCCGACCGCGATCGTCACGATCATTGCCAGAAAAGTCAGTGCGAAGGTAATAGGCATGCGCTCCAGGATGATTTCCGCCACCGGCCGGCCAAAAAAAATCGACTGGCCGAAGTCGCCGGTCGCGACCCGTGGCAGCCATTCCACGTACTGTTCGTAGATTGGCCGGTCGAGACCGAGCTGCCGCGTGATCTCTTCCATGCGGGCGGCGTCGACCGACTGGTTGCCGATCAGTGCCCATACTGGACTGCCGGGCACGAGCCGCGTGATGACGAAGATGAGGGTGAGAGTGATGAATATTGTCGGCACAAACGCCAATACGCGACGCAGTGCATAGGACAACATCTCTCACGCTCGCAGGGAAAATTCGAGATCCACTAGTGGCATTGCCGCTGGTCTACTTCAATAAACGGTTGGCGGCCGCGCGTGGACTGAACACGCGGCCGCGAGCTTCTATTTCTCGATCCACACACCGTGGAGCGTGAGGTTTCCGAGCGCCAGATTGCCCTCCGGATCCATGACCTTCTTGCGCTTGGCGACAAGCCGATAGATGTAACCGAGATTTGCCATCGCCACTTGGCTGTAGAACGAACGTTGCAGATCCTCACCGAGCGCCTTGCGTTTGGCGAAATCGGTTTCGGCGGCGAGCTTGGCGAATATCTCCTGCGTTTCCGGACTGATGAATCCAACTTCGGGCGAAGGGAATGTGCCATTGAATTCGCCATTCCACAGCGATGGATCGACCCAGTACCCGCTCGACGTATAGATATTGAGTGCATCCGGATCGCGCCGCTTGGCGACCCAGGTGTTGAGATCGTAGCTCTTGATGACGAGATTGATGCCGGCGCGTTTTGCCTGCTCGACCAACGCAACCGCAACGCGCTTTTGCACGTCGCTTGTCGAAATCACCTGGATCGAGATTTCTTCCCCCTTGTATCCGGCTGCAGCCAAATACTCTTTGGCCTTCGCAACATCGCCCGGCGCATAAAGGTCGGAGCCTGCATCCGTGTTGTAGGCGCTTTCCGGCGCATAGATGCTTGGGTTGGTGAGGGAGAAGCTCGGGTCGGACACCACCACGGAGGAGATTTCCTTGGGGTCTATCATCGATTGGATAGCTTTGCGGATGTTGAGATCGCTTGTCGGCCCCTTCTTGTGATTGAACATCATGTAGTTCAACACGCCAGGGCCGTTCTTGATCGCATCTAGATCGGCATTGCCGGCCAGTCGCGCCGCCTCGGAATCAGGCACTTCGGTGATGACATCGTACTCGCCGCTCTCGAGACCGGCGATTCGGGTCGAAGACTCCGGAACGATCCAGAAAATGATCTCATCGAGATACGCCACCTTCTTGCCCACCTGATAGTTCGGCGCTTCTGATCGAGCGGCGTAGTCCTCAAAGCGCTGCAGCTTGGCGTATTGGTCTTCCTTGTATTCGATGAAGCGATACGGTCCGGTGCCCACGACCTCCGTCAACTTGCCTGGCGTTGTGGACGCCTCGGCGATGTCCCGCGGCATGATCACGGCTTTGTTTTCGTCCGACCCCAGGAGCAGCAGCAGGTAGCGCCCCATAGCGGAATTGAACTTCATGACAACCGTGTCGGCTGACGGCACTTCGATGGCCGCCAGGCTCTCAAGTCCGGAACCTTTCGGGCCGATCTTGCGCCAACGTTCAATCGAGGCCTTGACGTCGGCTGCCTCGAGAACCTTTCCATTGTGGAACTTTACTCCGGAACGCAGCTTGAAGGTCCAGGTCTTTCCGTCGGGAGCGGCCTCTATGGATTCGGCCAGCTCAGGCTCGGCATTCAGGTCTTTCCCTTGCCCGGTCAGACCCTCGAAAACATGCCCCATGACGTGAGGAAGCGGGTGGCCCACTGTCGATTGCCAATCGAGGGTGGGCAACGGAATATGCAGGCCGACATTCAGCGTGCCGCCTTTGACTGGCTCCGCCGCCGAAGCATCGCGTATGAGTCCGCTCCACATGGGAGGCGCGTTGACGATCGCAAGCCCACCCAAAACACCGCCGAGAAGTGTACGACGCCGAATCATGGTTTTCCTCCCTAGAAAGTAGAACGTTATATTTTATGGCCATACTAGGCGGAAATTCGACAGCCATGCAAGCGATCAATTCCGAAGGCAGTGGCTCAATTTGAATTTCCGGAAGCAATCCATCGCGACATCGCCTGCGATGGGTTTGACCGCTCAACCCTGAAAGCTCACAGTCAGTCCGCGACGTGTTTGACCCAAAGCGGACTCGCCGCTTCCATATTACACCAGCGACGAGTATCTATGTAGCATGCTCGACATCGAGGCGGCGGCCGCAGTCCTAGTGGATCTCTTCGGTACCGGCCAATCTGCGCCGTTGTTGACCGCTACTCATCCATCACTCGACATGCCAACGGCGTACCGGATCGCAGCTGCGGTTCGGCAAAGGCGCCTTCGCCGCGATGGCCCCGCAATTGGCCGCAAGATTGGGTTCACCAACCATCTGATGTGGGAGAGGTACGAAGTCAAAGCGCCCATCTGGGGATACATGTACGAAAGCACAGTTCGACAGATCGAGGATGACGCCCAGCTTTCGCTCGCCGGTTTTCCGGAGCCCAAGATTGAGCCCGAAATTGTATTTGGGCTTGGCGCGGTTCCGTGCCCGGGGATGGGCGAAGCTGAACTCCTTGGATGCATTGAGTGGGTCGCGTTGGGCTTTGAAATGGTCTCGTCGATCTATTCTGAATGGCAATTTAAGCCGGCAGATGCTGTTGCTGCCTACGGCGTTCACTGTGCGCTGCGTGTCGGGGAAAGGATACCGATCGGAGCCGACGACTGGATGACGTCGCTGGCGTCATTTCGGTTGGAACTGTTTCGAAACGGAGAGTGCGTGGCGAGCGGCAGCGGTGCCGACGTCCTCGGCAGCCCCTTGAAGGCGCTGCGCCACCTTAACGATCTCTTGTCGGACCCCGCATTCGGACCGCCGCTTGCGGCAGGCGAGATCATTAGCACTGGAACACTGACGCTCGCGATGGACGCGTCCCCGGGAGACGAATGGCGCGCGGAGCCTGCGGGCATTGCGTTGCCGTCGATCACCATTCGACTGACGTGAGAGGCTACCACTGCGCAAGATGGCGCCTTTCTAGGCGACGGCACTCTTGGGGAGGTATCAATGAAAACGACCCTATGTGATTTACTTGGCATCGAAATTCCAATCGTCCTCGCGCCGATTATTTCACCGGTGGGCGCGCCAACCGGGCCTCGTCTCGCCGCCGCCGTCAGCGAGGCTGGGGGGCTCGGCACGATCGCACTGTGGCTCGCGGAGATCGACGTGCTACGGACGCGGGTACGTGAGATGAGGTCTCTGACAGCAAAGCCGTTTGCCGTTAACCTACGAGCCGACCTGGACCCCGACGCCCGCCTCAATGCCTGTCTCGATGAAGGCGTGGGCATCATCTCCCTGTTCTGGGGCGATCCATCGACGCTGGCGCCACGGGCAAAGGCTGCTGGGGCGATTGTGATGCAAACCGTGCGATCGGCTGACGAAGCCCGGATCGCCATCGACTGCGGTGTAGATGTCATCGTTGCACAGGGATGGGAGGCTGGTGGCCACGTTTGGGGGACAGTTGCAACGATGGCTTTAGTGCCCGCCGTTGTGGATGCAGTGAAACCTGTTCCGGTGATCGCGGCCGGGGGTATCGCCGATGGCCGCGGGATGGCGGCCGCGCTTGCCTTGGGCGCCGCAGGGGTTTGGATCGGCACTCGTTTTCTTGCTAGCGCCGAAACAAACTTCCATCCTCGCTACCAGGAGCGGCTGCTGCGTGCATCAGAGAATGATACGATCTATCTCGAGTACCTGTTTGATGGCGGTGCCTGGACTGACGCGCCCGCCCGAGCTCTTCGAAACAAAACGGTGGCCAGTTGGGAAGCCGCGGGATGCCCACCAAAGGATCTGCGCCCGGGTCAGAATGAAATCGTCGCCGTTTCGGCATCGAGAGGCGACATCAAGCGCTACATGCCCATTGCGCCGATCAATGATGTCGAGGGCGACATCGATGCCCTTCCGATGTGGGCCGGCCAGGGCGTCGGCCTGGTGAAGCGGATTCAGCCAGCCGCCGAGATCGTTCGCGAGATCAATGCCGAGGCACGGACGATCCTGACGCGGCTGGGTCGTTAGACGTAGGCAATGCGAGACCGGTCGCGCCGAGTCTCTCCTTCCATGCGCCTGGAGCTTGAGAACATGTCGGGACTGTGCGTTGCTGGCGGAACAAGCCAGCGTCAGAGCCGAGCATAGTCTGACTGGTTAACCACCTAGGAGCAAACCTCGCGTCGGCGGCATAAATGGTCTGCTAGTGGCCCATCACGACATTGCCCCCCATGAGCTTGATCCTTCAACCCTGAAAGCGGACGGTCCGTGTGCGACGTGATTGACCATTCCAGAAATTCGAGCCGAGACACTGCCATTCCGAACGGCGGGACGCGGCAGCGATGTCAGGCGGCGGTGGCGTCGATCATGTTGACCAGCCGATCCTCATCGACCTCGATCGCGAAGCCCGGGCCTTTGGGAAGCCTGGCGCGGCCACCGCTGAGTTCCACTCCCCCGCGAAAGGGAGTCTCCGCAAAGAATGTGTGACCTTCGCCGTCCAGCGGGTAGTGAGTCCTGATCGTCGCGCCGAGGTGGCAGAGCATGGTGTCGCCGAGTACCGTGAAGGGCATTGTATCGAGGCTGACCCCGATACCATTGGCCTCGCAGATGCTGATGATCTTGCGTGCTGGCCACAAACCGCCGACGCGGTTCGGCTTCAGTACGATGCGGTCGGCGGCTTGCATGCGCACAATCTGCATCATTGCCACCGGCGAGGTGACCGACTCGTCGAGGATCATCGGGAACGGCAGCATCCTGCGGATGAGCGCGTGACCGGCGAGATCGAGGTGGTGGAGCGGCTGTTCGATTGAGAGATTTGGGTGGAATGCCTCGCGCAAGACGCGCTCGAAGACGCCGACGGCGATTTTGGGATTGCCGAGCGCCTGGTTGGCATCGACATCGACCTGGATCTCACGAGGCAGACGGGCGGCGACGCCGACGATCTTGTCGGCCTCTTCGTCGACGGACGCCTTGGAATAGCCCTCACGCCGGATTTTACCGCCGATCTTCAGCTTTAGGCCGGTGAAGCCCTTGGCGATATAATGCTGGCAGACGCTGAGGAGTTGTTCGACGGAGTGGCCATGCATCTGCGTCTGCAATTCGAGTTCAGTTCGGAATGCACCGCCGAGAAGTTCGTAGACCGGGCATCCGTGGACCTTGCCGGCGAGATCGTAGATCGCCATGTCGATCGCTGCCTGCGCCGGCCGGCAGCCGGGCACGCCGATGCTGGCGACCGCTTCCATCTGGCGATGAATCCCGGCGATGTCGAGCGGATCGCAGCCGATTAGCACCTTGCGGAACCGCTTGAGCCAGTCGAGCATGCTGCCAATGCCGTGACCGAAATAATGCGGCAGAGTTGCCCCATCGCCGAACCCCTCAATGCCAGCGTCGGTCCCTATCCGGACAAACACTGTCTCGGGCGGCGCATATCGCTGAGCCGCCAGCATCTCGGCGGACGCATCGCGTTGCTCTTCAGTTGAGGAGTCGGTGCCGAGCGGCGAACCGGGCACACCAATGGTGAGGCGCAACGGGAAAAATTCGATGGCAGTGATCTTCATTAACTCTGGTTCCGTTGGTCGGTACCGGCCTGTCGAACAGCGACTCCGGCAGACAGCGCTTAAAACAAGGAGTAGTAGAACGATATACGTTGACGCCTCTTTCTTCAAACTCTAAGTCCTCTTGCCGGCGCGCGCATTCATTTCCGACAACAAAATGCGGGCGCCTCATCACCCGGACACTTGGCCGTACATGTCGATGCGCAGCAAATCAGTCACTCTCAAGGACGTCGCGGCCGCCGCCCAAGTGTCGGTCGGCATGGCCAGCCGCGTTCTCGGTGGCTACGGCTCCTACAGCGAGAATACGCGCAAGGCGGTGATGAAGGCTGCCAAATCGCTCGACTACAGGGCTAACGGCGTGGCCCGCTCATTGCGCCTCAGACGAACGCGCGCAATTGGCGTAATGATCAGCGAGATCGTCAGTTACCACTGGACCGTATTCGTGCAGGGCGTCGAGGAGGCGGCGCGCCAAGCCGGCTACCATGTCATCCTCTGCAACACCGCCGACAACGCTCAGCTTGAAACGGAATACCTGAAGGATCTGCGCGAGCGCGGTGTTGACGGCATTATCGTCTCGCCGCTCGCCGAAAATTTTCAAGCATTCGCCAAGGTCGCGGCATCCGGTTTCCCGATGGTTCTCGTCAACAGCAGAATTCAGGGAACCGAGATCACGAGCATTCGCTCGGACGACCGGCAGGCGGCATCGGACGCCATAATGTATCTCGGTTCGCTCGGTCACAAGCGCATTGGCATTGTTGCCGGGCTGCAGGAACTTGAGACCGGGCGTAGCCGCCTTGGCGGATACAAAGCGGGCCTGGCGCAATTGGGACTACCTTTTGACGAGACGCTGGTTGCCTATGGGAACTACGCACAGGAGCAAGCATATGAAGCAACTGAACGGCTGATAACGATGCCAAGGCCGCCAACCGCCATTCTCGTATGCAGCGAAATGATGACCGGCGCGACACTGCGCTGCCTCAAGGACCACAACGTCAGCATTCCCGCTGAGTTGAGCGTCGTCGGTTTTGACGACCCGGCATGGGCAAGCTTCTTCTCACCCGCGATTACCACGCTCCGCGAGCAACGATTCTACATGGGCCGTCTCGCCTGCGATACCCTCATCGCGGCCATCCAAGGACCCTTGACCGGTGTGCGCATGCCACCGGAAATTCTGCTGCGCACGGAACTGGTCGCCCGTGAATCCTGCGGACGGCCGCGCAAGAGCGTCGCGATCAATCTGACCGAGAAGTTCAAGAGCGCCGACCGCCGATCAGCCGCGGAACGGTAGAGGCCATTCGAAACGATGAAGATCACTGACATACAGCGCTATCCAATCGCCTTGAGCGTCGGCTCGGGAGACGTGGCGGCGCAAACAATCATCGTTCGCGTTCGTACCGATAGCGGCTTAGCCGGCCTCGGCGAGGCCACATCCGATGCTTCCGATGCCAGTCGAACGCTTTCAACTCTTGTCAGTTGGCTGAAAGCGTATGAGACCGCGCTCATCGGTGCCGATGCGCTCAACATCAACGTTGTGCATCACCTTCTCGACCGGGTGAGCGGCCAGCATCCGCCCGGATGCCAAGCCGCACGGGCAGCGATCGACATGGCGGTGCACGATCTCATCGGAAAGGCACGTGGCTGCCCCGTCCATGAAATCCTTGGCGGCGCCTATCGCGCGGAATTTGAGTTGATCGCTGGCGTTGCCGGCGGATCTGCTGAAGCAGCGGCCGCGGCCGCGCGCTTGGCGGCCAGCGGTGGGTTTCGCGGGCTGAAGGTCGGGATCGGGGACGACGTTCTTCCGCCCGTGCAATCCATCGCGCAATTGGAGGAAAAATGCCGGAGCTTGCTCGCCGTTCTGGAAGCAGCCGGCACGGATGTCTATGTCAATGCCGACGCCAATCAGTCCTTGGGCAATCCGGCCCTGGTTAGCCGGATGTTCGAGACCGTCCTTGCAAAGCACTTCCATGCAAATCTGGCACTTCAGCAGCCCCTGCATAAACTCGACCTCATCGGACATGCCTTCCTGCGGGAAAAGTTGCCAATCCCCATCATTCTCAGCGAGTCGGTGGTATCGCCCGAAGCCATGATGCAAATCGAGCGTATCGGTGCCGCCGATCGGATCGGGCTCAGCGTCGAACGTGTCGGCGGTCTGCAGAACGCCATGCGCATCGCCGATATTTGCGAGGCTGCCGCGATCGGGATCAACCCAACGGTGACATCCCATACGGCGATCGGCATGTCTGCCCACTGTCACCTCGCCGCCGCCCTCCACGATCCCTATCCGATTGATGCCGGCGGATGCCTTTCCATTTCTGAATCGCCGGTCGCTGGCGGGCCGGAAATACGCAACGGGCACGCTACACTGGTCAAGGCACCTGGCCTTGGTGTCGAACTTGACGAGGATATGCTTCAGTCAATGGTGATGAAGACCGACGAGCGATGCGGATTTGACCGGCAGTGACAAGAGGGCTTGTCCGTGGTCAGATAAATTGGGACAGAAGGCGGCCTGACCGAATGGAGGCTTTGGCGCATCTTGGGTTTCATGTTAGGCGGCTTGCCTGCGGTGAAGCAAGGGTCTGGTTTTGAATGTCTGGTGTTTGATCCTTTCTCGTTCAAGT
>JBJXGL010000231.1:0-7009 GCA_046160365.1 Aestuariivirga sp.
TCGCCCGCCTCGGTGGATGGACAGGATACTACGGAAAACCTGGCCCCATCGTCATGCTCCAAGGCCTCGTCCAGTTCCACGCCATCAAACATGGGTGGGGCCTGAAACATGTGTGAATCTTGTAGGATCAAGTCCGGGGACGGTCATGGAGAGATTATGAGGCATCATCCTATCCAAGCGCCGAGGCGAGGCGGTTGCCCGCCTGAACGAAGATGCCTATAGGCTCGGGCAATCCTTGTTGAGGTTACTCATGATCTTCTCCGCTGTCTTCGCGCGTCTTGTTGCCTTCATTGGCGCGATCCTGATCGTCTGGCGCCGGATGACGACGCCTGAGGCCGCGCCGGCATTTGGTCAGTCGCCTTCCATTCCCGCACCCCGGTCGCAAGGCGCGCTGCCCACGCTCAAGATGCCGACTGCAAAGGGTTGGGAGGCGGGGCGTGTTCCAAGTGCCGCGCCGGGGCTCAAGGTGAATGCGTTTGCCACGGGCCTCAAACATCCGCGCTGGATCGAGGTTTTGCCCAATGGCGATGTCGCGGTGGCGGAGGCGCTGTTCGTTGCAGGCGGCATCAGCTCGGTCTTCGATTATGCGATGCAGAGCACCATGCGCCGCGCCGCAGCTATTGGTGACAGTCCGAACCGGATCACGCTTTTGCGCGACGCCGATCGTGACGGCGTGGCGGAACAGCGGTTCATGCTGCTTGAGAATCAGAACCAGCCCTTCGGCATGGCGCTTCTCGGCAACACCTTCTACGTCGGCAACACCGATGGCCTTCTCGCCTTCGATTACAAAAAGGATGCAACGCGCCTCGAAGGCCCCGGGCGCAAGATCGCGAGTTTCAAGCCGGGCGGACACTGGACACGCAGCCTGTTGCCGAGTCCAGACAGGAAACGCCTCTATGCCGGCGTCGGGTCGCTCTCCAATATTGCGGATCACGGTTTCGAAGCCGAGGAGGGGCGCGCCGCCATTCACGAAGTGGATCTCGCCACGGGTCACGCACGCATTTTCGCGAGCGGGTTGCGCAACCCTGTCGGGCTTGCATGGGAGCCCAACACCGGCGTGCTCTGGACAGTTGTCAACGAACGCGATGGCATCGGTGACGAGACGCCGCCCGACTATCTCACCAGCGTCAAGGACGGTGGCTTCTATGGCTGGCCCTATTGTTACTGGGGGCAAACCGTGGACGTTCGCGTGCCGCAGGATGCCGCCATGGTGGCCCGCGCCAGCCAGCCGGACTATGCTCTTGGCGGACACACGGCATCGCTTGGACTCTGCTGGCTTCCGGCCGGCACGCTCCCCGGTTTTCAGGAAGGCATGGCCATCGGCCAGCATGGTTCGTGGAACCGCAGCACGCTTTCGGGCTACCGGGTGATCTTCGTGCCCTTCGCGAACGGCAAACCCTCCGGGCCGCCGCGCGACATTCTCTGGGGTTTCCTGTCGCCAGACGAAAAATACTCATACGGCCGCCCGGTGGGCGTGGCGCTGGCGCCCGGCGGCGGTATTCTTGTGGCCGACGACGTGGGTGACGTGATCTGGCGGGTGACAGGCTAGGCAGCCAGCCGCCGCAATGACACAATCGTGGTGTGACTTCATCCAACAACATGACGGAGGTTTCCATGCACCGGACGATCTTCGCAGCGGCGGCATTCGCCGCGTTCGCCATTCCCGCCCTCGCACATCATGGCTGGGGTTCTTACGATGCCACCAAACCCATGACGGTCACTGCTGTGATCGAGCAGGTGACGCTTGGCAATCCGCATGGCGATGTGATGCTGACGCATGAAGGCGAGATGTGGCACGTCACTCTCGCGCCGCTCTCGCGGATGAATGCGAGGGGCGCCAATGCCGAGTTCGTGGCGCAGGGCAAGGAAGCTACTCTTTACGGCTTTCCAAAACGCGACGGAACGAAAGAGATGCGGGCGGAGTGGATCGAGATTGGCGGCAAGCGCATCCAGCTTCGCTGATCGCACATGGATAGCCTCTGGGTCGCGCTCGAACATTCGGCCCTTGGCGGCTATGTGCGCAACTCGACTTTCCTTTATCCCGCCGCCAACATCATCCACGTGCTGGCAGTGCTGAGCTTCTTCGGCCTTGTTGCGACGATGGATTTGCGGCTGCTGCGCGTCATTGACGGAACGCCAGCGCGCGAGGTGATTGCGCGATTGCGGCCGCTGGCGCTGATCGCCTTTCTTGCTATCGCCGTCACGGGCTTCATTCTGTTCACCGCCGAGGCGACGGCGATTTCCGGCAACATTGCATTTCAAGTCAAGGTCACGGCGATCGTGCTGGCACTGCTGAATGTTTCGCTCAATTCATGGGCCATGAAACGGCATGGAGAGGCGATGGCGCGGCTCACGGCAGGTGTTTCCCTGGGCTCATGGCTCTTCATCGCGGCCATGGGGCGGACGATTGCTTACGTGTAGTTTTGACCACCTTGCGGGCTACCCGGCTCCCTCATAAAATCCGCCGAAACGACATGAGGTGACACATGCCGGCTTATGCCAACATTACCGCAGGCGATCCCGCGCCCTGGTTCGCGCAGCGCGCGCTCTCGAACCCGCGCTTCAATTTCGACACGCTGGGCGGGCGTTACGTGGTGCTGTGCTTCTATGCCTCTGCCGCCGATGCGCACGGGCAGGCGGCAATCGCAGGAGCGAAATCCCGGCCCGATCTCTTCAACGACGTCAAGGCGTCATTCTTCGGGGTGAGCACCGATCCGCAGGACGAAGCCCAGCGGCGGATCGCCGACAGCTATCCGGGTTACCGCTATTTCCTCGATTACGACGGCACAATTGGCAAGCTCTACGGCGCCCTGCCCAAGGATGTGGATGGCGGACAGGTTGCCGTCAGGCGCATCTGGGTTGTTACCGATCCCACACTCCGTGTGCTGAAAGTCATTCCCTTCGCCAAGGACAGATCGGATATTCAGGAAGTCGTCTCTTTCGTGGACGATCTGCCGCCCGCCGCGCGTTACGCGGGCATCGATCTGCAAGCGCCGATTCTGGTGTTGCCCAATGTGTTCGAGCCGGAATTCTGCCAGAAGCTGATCGGCCTCTACGAAGCTCATGGCGGAACTGAATCGGGCTTCATGCGCGAAGTCGACGGCAAGACGGTCGAAGTGAAGGATCACTCCCACAAGCGGCGCAAGGATTACGAAATCAGCGATACCGAGGTCATCAAGGAAACGCAGGCGCGCTTCAAGAAGCGTGTGGGCCCGGAAATCCTGAAAGTGCATCAGTTCAACGTGACGCGCATGGAACGCTACATCGTCTGCTGCTATGCCGCCGAGGACGAGGCGCATTTCCGCGCCCACCGCGACAATACCACGAAGGGCACAGCACACCGGCGCTTCGCCGTGTCGGTCAACCTCAACGAGGATTTTGATGGTGGCGAGGTGAGCTTCCCCGAATATGGGCCGCGGAGCTTCAAGGCCCCCGCTGGCGGTGCGGTGGTGTTCTCCTGCTCGCTGCTGCACGCAGTTTCGAAAGTCACACGCGGACGGCGCTTTGCCTTCCTGCCATTCCTTTACGACGATGCGGCCGCGAAAATCCGCGAGGCCAACAACCAGTTCCTGGGCGAGGGTGTCGGTGCCTACAAATCCAGTATGTGAATTTTAGAACGATTCCAGTCTATTGAATTTGCTGGAGAATTTCAGTTTCGTCTTGACTCGCTGCATCGCACCATTGTATCTGACTAAATTAGTCGGATATGAAGAGGGAAGTAGTATGAGGATGACGATACCGGCCGCTGCGGCTCTGATTGCAATGACGGCCGCCGGGTTGGCGTTTGCCGCCGATGGCGAAGTGAATGTCTACACCTATCGCGAGCCCGCGCTGATCGAACCTATCTTCGCGGAGTTCACGAAAGAGTCGGGCATCAGGGTCAATGTGATCTTCGCCAAGGATGGACTTGAGCAGAAGATCCTCGCGGAAAGCCAGAACTCGCCTGCCGACATGCTGCTTACCACCGATATCGCGCGCCTGCAGGAAGCCGCGGACATCGGCATCGCACAGCCCGTCGCATCGGACATCCTCAAACAGGCCATTCCGGAGCAGCTTCGCGATCCCGGCGGCAACTGGTTCGCGCTCACCATGCGCGCGCGCGTGGTCTATGCCTCGAAAGAGCGCGTGAAGGACACGGCGATCACGTATGAGGATCTCGCCGATCCGAAATGGAAAGGCAAAATCTGCATCCGCTCCGGCCAGCACATCTACAACAATGCGCTATTCGCCGCTTATCTCGGCAAGCATGGCGAGGCCGAAACCGAAACCTGGATTACTGGCATCAAAAACAATCTGGCGCAGAAGCCATCGGGAGGCGATCGGGACGTCGCCAAGGACATCGCTGCCGGCGTGTGCGACATCGGCCTCGGCAACACTTATTACGTGGGGCTCATGACCAACGGCAACGACGAGCAGAAGGGCTGGGCTGGCGCCATCAACGTGATCCTCCCCACTTTCAAGGATGGCGGCACGCATGTGAATGTCTCGGGCGCCGTCATCGCCAAGCACGCGCCCAACAAGGACAACGCGGTCAAGCTGCTCGAATGGCTCGCGGGCGACAAGGCTCAGCAGCTCTACGCCACCGCCAACTACGAGTATCCGGTGCGCGCTGGCATTGAGACCGCACCGGTGGTCGCGGGCTTCGGCGAACTCAAGCCCGATGTCATGCCGATGGCGGAAATCGCGAAGAACAAGAAGAAAGCCGCCGAGATCGTCGACAAGGTTGCCTTCGACGAAGGCCCGGGCACCTGAGGTTCCGCGTGTGAGCGTCACGAAGGCAAGTGGACTATCGGCAATCACGCCGCTCTCAGGCCTTGCCTGCGTGCTTTGCATCGTGCCGATGCTGTCTCTCCTCGCCGTCGCGCTCCGCGGAGACGCGGAACTTTGGCCGCACCTGCTGCGCTTCGTATTGCCCTATGCGCTGCGCGACACGCTGCTTCTCGCGGCAGGCGTGGTGATCGTCGCGGGCGCGATTGGAACCGCGCTCGCTTCTCTCGTCAGCTTCACGGAATTTCCGGGCCGGCGTTACGTGTCGGTGCTGGCGCTGTTGCCGCTCGCCTTTCCGATTTATCTCCACGCTTTCGTTTATGTGGAGCTGCTCGACTCGGCGGGGCCGGTGCAGCAAGCTCTGCGCGATGTTGTGCGGTTGCCCGAAATCCGTTCGCTTGCGGGCGCCATCGCGATCTTCAGTCTTGTCCTTTATCCCTATGTCTATGTGACGCTCCGGCTTGCTTTCGCCGGTCAGCATAGCGGGCTTGGCGAAGTGGCGCGGACCCTTGGCTGCACGCCTTGGCAAGCCTTCCGCCGCGTGCAGCTTCCGGCTGCGAGACCTGCCTTCGCAGCGGGAATCAGCCTGGCATTGATGGAAGCGCTCGCTGATTTCGGCGCCAGCGAGTATCTCGGCGTCCGCACAATCGCTTACTCGGTTTATTCGACATGGGTTACGCGTGGATCGCTTCCGGCGGCGGCGCAGATTGCATTGCTGCTTGTTGCCGCAGTCGCGGCGCTCGCCTTCATCGAGCAAGTGGCGCGCCGGCGCGCTGCGTTTTCACAGAAGTCGAACCGCGTTACGCCATCGCGGCGAATTTCGCTCAACGGCACAAAGGCAGCGGCAGCGGCGCTGTTCGTTTGGGGCATTCTCGCGCTCGCCTTTTTCGTGCCGGCGGTATTCCTGGCCTGGACGGCGGCAGGGACGCTTTCGACCGTCCGGCTGCTCGAGGATTTTCTCTATCCGCTCGTAACAACACTGGCGCTAGCCTTGGCGGCCGCGGCGTTCATTACCGTGCTGGCCGCTGGTGCGGGCTATTACCAGCGCTGGCACACGGGCAGTTTCATGGCGCGGCTCTTGAACCTTTGCGGCATGGGGTATGCTATTCCTGGCGTGGTGCTGGCGCTGGGTGCGCTGTTTGCGTACACCACGTTCGACAATCTGCTCGATGGCATCAGCCGCTCGCTCACGGGATACTCCACCGGCCTCATTCTGAGCGGAACCGCGCTTGTGGTGATCCTTGCCTACGCGGCGCGCTTTTTTGCGGTGGGCTTTGGTCCGGTGAGTGCCCGGTTCCATCAGATCAACCGCAGCCAGGATCAGGTGGCGCTCACCCTTGGCCAGGGGCCTCCCTCGATTAACCGCTGGGTTCTGCTTCCCCAGATCACCGCGACGCTGGCTGCGGCCTGGCTACTCCTCCTCGTCGATATCGTGAAGGAACTGCCGATCACGTTGCTGCTCCGGCCCATCGGGATCGAGACTCTCGCCACGTCGCTCTATGGCCATGCCTCGCGCGGGCAGTTCGAGGATGGGAGCCTCGCGGCCCTCGCCATTCTGGGCAGCGGCGTGGCGGCCGTCGCCATTCTGCAGCAACTCATCTATCGCCCCGAACAGCCACTCAGAGCGAGCCCGGGCGTCCGCAAGGTTTGGTACGCGATCACAAGACCGTGATCGACTCTGCCAGAAAACTGTGATCTGCGTCACAGAATCCAAACCCAAACTCAAGCAACCTGTACGCGGTCCGTAGGGTATGTCCCTTGGACGCGTCCAAGCTGCAATCCGGCACTCGCAGACTTGGTTTGGAGGGAATTGAGAACGGCGGCATGATCGGCCCCAGTTGGGTTGAACGGCGGCGGTTTTTTGCCCCCAACCAAGGTTCGGATTGTAGTTCCATTGAGGAGGCGGCTCCAATGCCCCCTCTGCCGCCTCCTCATCTCCTCTTCGACCATCGCTTGGCGATCTCGCCATGTTCGGCAGCTTTGCCGCGATGACGTGGATCGCTGCCGGAGGGCGCGACAGTGATGGCCTTGGTCGACATTCCGGGCAAAGACGGAGCGCGAGCGGGTGGAGCGGCCCGCGATAGCGGTCAAGCTTATCTACAAGCTCGAGAACCTCTGATACCGACTCCGGCTGATCACTTCTTGTCGGATTTGCACGGCCACCAGTTGAAGAGGGTGCTGGCGCCGATTGCTTCGGTTTGGCTCGTGAGTTCGACGCATCTCTTGTCGACGGCCTTGTCGA
>JBJXGL010000232.1:0-16281 GCA_046160365.1 Aestuariivirga sp.
TTTGCAAGACGAAGCGGCCAAAATCATCGTGACGTTCAGAAACGCGTTTGAGCGGCCCCTCAGAATTCGATGACACGAGAGCTCTGATTCCAACATCTTTTCATTGTGTGCCAGCCTTGCTAAGCGAATTTCATGACCCTGAAACTTGCCATCGCGGGCGCCGCCGGGCGCATGGGGCGGGTACTTACCCGCATCGTCCACGAAATGCCGGGCTGTGCCGTCGCGGGCGGGCTTGAAGCTCCCGGTTCACCCAATATCGGCGCCGATATGGGTGAGCTTGCGGGACTCGGGAATCTGGGCGTCCGCATCTCTGAAGATCCCGCCGCACTTCTCAAAACAGTTAACGGCCTTGTCGATTTCACCGTTCCCGCCGCCACCCTTTCGCTCGTCGAACACACGGCAAAGGCCGGCGCGATCCATGTCATCGGCACGACTGGCATCGACGAAGGCGGCGAACGCGCCATTCGTGAGGCGGCGAAGCGTGCGCGCATCGTAAAGTCGGGCAACATGAGCCTCGGCGTCAATCTGCTTGCGGCCATGGTCACCAAAGTTGCCGCTGCGCTCGGCGAGGACTTCGACATCGAAGTTCTCGAGATGCACCACCGCCACAAGATCGACGCGCCATCGGGCACCGCCCTTCTCCTCGGCAATGCCGCAGCCAAGGGCCGCCAAATCGATCTCAAGGCGCGTTCGGTGCGCTCGCGCGATGGCCATACCGGCGAAAGAAAACCGGGCGACATCGGCTTCGCCACGCTGCGCGGCGGCTCGGTTGTGGGCGAGCATTCGGTGATCTTCGCCGGCCCCGCCGAGCGGATCGAACTTAGCCACCGGGCCGAGAGCCGCGACATCTTCGCGCGCGGCGCCGTGCGCGCCGCACTCTGGGCTGCCTCGCAGAAGCCCGGCCTGTACTCGATGCGCGACGTTCTGGGATTGGAGTGATCATGAGCGGAACCTTGGTGCTTGTCCGTCACGGGCAGAGCGACTGGAATCTGAAGAACCTGTTCACCGGCTGGAAGGATGTAGGTCTTTCCGAGAAAGGCATCGCGGAGGCGAAGACCGCGGGCCAGAAGCTGAAAGCGAAGGGCCTCAAGTTCGACCTGTGCTTTACCAGCGCCCTTACCCGCGCCCAGCACACGCTGAAACTGATGCTCGAGGAACTTGGCCAGACGGGTTTGCCCGAAACCCGCGACCAGGCGTTGAACGAGCGCGACTATGGCGAGCTGACAGGCCTGAACAAGGACGATGCCCGCAAGAAGTGGGGTGAGGAACAGGTGCATATCTGGCGCCGCTCCTATGATGTGCCTCCGCCCGGCGGCGAGAGCCTCAAGGACACGCTGGCGCGCTCGCTCCCCTATTACATGCATCATATTCAGCCTCATGTGCTGGATGGAAAAACGGTGTTGGTGTCCGCGCACGGCAATTCGCTCCGCTCGCTGATCATGGCGATCGAAGGTTTGACCCCTGCGCAAATTCTGAAACGCGAACTCGATACCGGTGTGCCGGTGATCTACCGGTTGAAGCCCAATTCGCTGCCGGCTTCGTCGGAAATACTCTCTGCTTAAGATGGCGAAGCTCGACGATTTGCCCCGCGTCGAGATCACCAGCCGCAAAGCCTGGCGTGCCTGGCTCAAGGCCAATCACGCCAAGAGCGGCGCTGTGTGGGCCGTCACGTTCAAGAAACCCGATCCCCGCCATGTGCCGGTGAGCGACATCAACGAAGAGGCGCTGTGCTTCGGCTGGATCGACTCTCTTCCGCGCAAGCTCGATGACAAGCGGTCCATGCTGCTGCTTGCACCGCGCAAGCCGGAAAGCGCGTGGTCGAAGATCAATAAGGAGCGCGCCGGGCGCCTGATCGCCGAAGGCCAGATGGAACCGGCCGGTCACAAGGTCATCGACGAAGCCAAAGCCTCGGGCACATGGAGCAAGCTCGATGGCGTTGAGGCCCTTGAACTGCCGCCCGATCTCACAAAGGCTTTTGCGAAGTCGAAAGCGGCGCTGAAGAACTTCGAGGCATTTCCACGATCGGTAAAACGCGGCATTCTCGAATGGATCATTCAAGCCAAGAAGGCGGAAACCCGCGCAGCCCGCATTGCCGAAACTGTCTCGAAAGCCAAAGACAACATCCGCGCCAACCAGTGGCGGCAGTGAGGTTTGGCGGATTTCCGGAGCATGTTGGAATATACTCCGAGCACCGCACGGTGTAAGTCCCATTTTGGAACATTTTCAGAGTCGTTGCATTTCTCTTAAACTGATAGCTATATCAATGTTTTGCAACCTGTCCGGCTTCCCAGCCAAGGATGGCACGCTTCCGAGTCAGGCCCCAGTGGTAGCCACAGAGACTGCCTGATTTGCCCAATACCCGATGACACGGCACCACGAAGGATATCGGGTTCTTGCCCACCGCCGTGCCAACCGCGCGCACCGCAGCCGGTTTCCCCACATGCGCCGCCACGTCGGAATATGTCGTCGCCTTGCCCATGGGGATTTTTAACAGCGTTTCCCAAACCCGGATCTCGAAATCCGAGCCGATCATCACGATGCGAAGTGGTTGATCAGGTTTCCACTGGGCTTGGCTGAAGATGCGTTTCGCCACTGGCGCCGTCGCGATGTGGTTCTCGACATAGTCGGCTTCTGGCCAGCGCGATTGCATGTCGGTAAGCGATGCCGCCTCGCCGCCATCGTCAGCGAAAGCAAGTCCGCAAAGCCCCTCGGGTGTCGTCATCACCAGCGCCGTGCCGAAGGGGCTAGCATGAAAGCCGTATGTAATCGCGATACCGCGGCCTTTGGCCTTGTAGATACCGGGGGTCATGCCTTCGTGAGTCACGAATAGATCATGCAGCCGGCCGGGCCCTGAAAGACCAACTTCGTAAGTCGCATCAAGAACACTGGCGGAATCGCGCAGAAGTTCACGCGCCCGATCAAGTGTCAGCGCCTGCAGGAAGGCTTTCGGCGAGAGCCCGGCCCAGCGGGTGAAGACCTTCTGCAAATGGTGCGGACCAACGCCGGTGCGTTCGCTCAGTTCTTCGAGCGAGGGCTGCTCGCGCCAGTTCTCAGTGAGGAAGGCCAGCGTCGAGCGGACCAGTTCGTAGTCGCGTGAGGGGGTATCGAGTGTGTGTTCCATGATCCGAATTTAGGACGGAGACTTGGCGTCTTCCACCCGATTCTTGCTCAAGACCTCAACAAAGCGCGGCTGAGTTCCACGGCTAGCGCCTTCTTCTCGAAGGGTGCGAGAAACTTTCCGATCTCCGTCCGCACGCCATGTGACAGGAGAAACAATCCACCGATCAAATCGCGGTCGTGATCCTCTTCCAATTCCACTCTCACCCAGCGGCGGACGAAACGGCGTTCCACTCGGTCTCTACCATCTGCGAGTCGTTCAAGAATCAACTCGGTTTCGGTGATCTCAATTTTTTCCGCATGGCGCGCGTCGGCGAAATTTGCTTTGAAAGCCCACCAGATCAGGAGAACATCGAGGCCCATAAATCCAGTGACCGGCCACGCGCCCGCCACCAGGAATACGACGCCTCCCACAAGATTGACGGCAACGATCAGCAGCATGACTGCCACGAATCCCTCACGCGTCAGCGAGCGGTGCGGCGTGAGGGTAACTCGCCAGGATTGCGGCTCGGGGCTGGTCATGGTCTCATGGGTTTTCAAATCAGGGGAAACGGTATGGCAAAGGCGCGGCGCTTGCAACCGGCGGAAGTGGAGCGGATGTTCCGATTGTTCCAGCAGGCGGAACCAGAGCCCAAGGGCGAGCTCGAATCGCTCAATCCCTTTACCTTTCTCGTCGCCGTGGTGCTTTCCGCGCAAGCGACCGACACCGGCGTGAACCGCGCGACTGGTCCTCTCTTCAAGGTCGCCGACACGCCGCAAAAGATTCTGGCGCTCGGCGAAGAGAAGCTTCGCGACTACATCAAGACCATCGGTCTGTTCAACAGCAAGGCGAAGAACGTGATCAGCCTGTCGCGCCAACTCGTGGAAAAACATGGCGGCGAAGTTCCGCATGATCGCGAAGCCCTCGAAGCACTGCCGGGCGTTGGACGCAAAACGGCGAACGTCGTTCTCAACGCCTGTTTCGGCGAACCGACGATTGCCGTCGACACCCATCTCTTCCGGCTTGGCAATCGAACAGGACTCGCTCCAGGAAAGTCGCCTTACGATGTCGAGATGAAACTTCTGAAAGCCGTCCCGGCGCATTACGCGAAGCACGCGCATCATTGGCTCATTCTGCACGGGCGTTATGTGTGCAAGGCGCGGAAACCCGAATGCTGGCGCTGTATGATCGCGGAGATCTGCCAGTTCAAACCGAAGACGCCCGCGCCTCCTTGAACAGGTGCACGAAATAGGATGTGGCGAACAGCGGCACCAGAAGATTGGCCAGCGGAACAACCGATAGAACCGCCGGAATGAGTCCCGCGACAAACACCTGCGGCGCATTGGCCTTGCGAAATGCACGTGCTTCATCCACCGGCATGTGCCGCATCGCCGCCATCTCGAAGTATTCGCGGCTCAGAAGATAAGCGTTGGCGCCCACCATGGCGATCGCGCCAATACCAAAGAACACCGTAGGCAGTACAGCGAGCAGAACGAGGAGGACGATCAACGCGAAACGCACTGCGGTCAAAACGGCCGTCAGCGTAGGTAGCGGCGTTCCCGGAGGATCGTTCGGATAGTGGCGCTTCTCAACCTTGGCCGCGATCTCGTCGAGAAAGATGCCGGCGAAGATTGCCGTCACTGGCGACATCAGGAAGAAGAACGCCACCAGCATCCCAAGGCCTGCGCCAATCGCGATCATGGTCTCCGCCCATGGCCATGGCACCAGAGCGAGCGTCGCCAGCAGAATCTGCACGAGGATGAAGACGCCGACGAACAGCGCCAGCGTCAGCCCGACGGCCTTCAGAAGAATACCGCGAAATTCGGGGGCAAAGAGGTCGCCGAGAGCTTTGAAGGCCGAACTGATCATGGCCTCTCAGGTAATGCGCAATTCTTGCCTTCGCAAGCCGCATCCGCTAGGCAGCCCCGGCATTTCGGGGAATTTCATGACCTCCAGCAGTTTCGACGTGCTCACCATGGGCAACGCCATCGTGGACGTGATCGCACAGGTCGACGAAAAATTCGTCGTCAAGCACGGTCTCGTCAAAGGTTCGATGAACCTGATCGACGAGGAGCGCGCCGAATATCTTTACAGCGACATGGGTCCTGCCATCGAAGTTTCGGGCGGCTCGGCGGGGAATACGGCGGCCGGCGTTGCGTCTTTCGGCGGCAAGGCTGCATTCTTCGGCAAAGTGAAGGCAGACCAGTTGGGCGATATCTACCGGCACGACATGCGGGCGCAAGGCGTTGCCTTCGATTCGGCTGCGGCCACTTACGGCCCCGCCACGGCGCGCTCCTTCATCTTCGTCACACCCGATGCCGAGCGCACGATGAACACCTATCTCGGCGCCTGCGTCAATCTCACCACCGCCGATATTGACGAGCGCATCGTCTCCGCCTCTCAGGTTACCTACATGGAGGGCTACCTCTTCGACCGGCAGGAGGCGAAGGAAGCATTCCGCCTCGCTGCGCGCATCGCCCGCAAGGCCGGGCGTCTTACATCTGTGACGCTGTCCGATTCATTCTGCGTCGAGCGCCATCGCGAGGACTTCCTGGCGCTCATCCGCAACGACATCGACATCGTCTTCGCCAACGAGTCGGAGATCAAGTCGCTCTATCAAACTCAAAATTTCGACGGCGCCGTGAAGGCCATCGCGCAGGATTGCGATATCGCGGTTCTGACCCGTTCGGAAAAAGGCTGCGTGATCGTTTCGAATGGAAAGACGATTGCGGTTCCGGCTCATCCCGTGGACAAGGTCGTCGACGTCACTGGGGCTGGCGATCTCTTTGCCGCAGGATTTCTCCATGGCATCACCAATGGTCGCGATTACGCAGCTGCCGCGAAACTCGGCGGCCTCGCGGCGGCGGAAGTGATTTCGCATGTGGGAGCAAGGCCGGGTGTGAACCTCGCCAAGCTCGCAAAGGAGAACGTACTGGGGTGATTTTCATTCTTCTCCCCCAGCGCTCACCTCGCTCGTGCCGTAAGAGAACACTCACAACTTCCTCAAAAACACGCTCCGCACCAGATGATCGGCGCCCTTGCGCAGCACGAGGTCGGCGCGGGGGCGGGTGGGGAGGATGTTTTCGCGCAGGTTCACCAGATTGATTGTATCCCAGATGCGCGTGGCGGTGGCGCGGGCTTCGTCGTCGGAGAGAGATGCATAACGGTGGAAATAGGATTTGGGATCGCGGAACGCGCCGTCGCGCAACGAGAGAAAGCGGTCGACATACCATTGGCTGAGATCGAAAGTCTCCGCATCGATGTAAATCGAAAAATCGAAGAAGTCGGACACGTTCGGAATGCCGCGGCCATCGCGCGGAGGACGGCCGGTTTGAAGCACGTTGATGCCTTCGACGATGAGGATGTCGGGCTGGCTGAAGGTGACCGTTTGGCTGGGCATCACATCGTAGACGAGATGCGAATAGATTGGCGCCGAGACTCGCGCGCGGCCGGCCTTGATGTCCGACATGAAGCGCAGGATCGCCGGTAGATCGAAGCTCTCGGGAAAACCTTTCCGGTTCATCAGGCCTTCGCGCTCGAGAATGCGGTTAGGCAGAAGGAAACCATCGGTCGTCACCAGATCAACCTTGGGATGATTGGGCCAGCGCGACAGAAGCCGCCGCAGAATGCGCGCTGTGGTGCTCTTGCCGACGGCGACGCTTCCCGCCATGCCGATCACATACGGCACCTTGCGATCTTCGACGTGGAGAAAGTTATTGGTGGCGCGGAAGAGTTTCTGCGTCGCCGCCACATAAAGATTGAGAAGCCGCGAGAGCGGCAGATAGACGGTTTCGACCTCGTTGAGATCGACGCGGTCGTTGAGGCCGCGCAACTCGTCGAGGTCCGCCTGGGTCAGCGTCATCGGCGTGTCTGCGCGCAAGGCCGACCATTCCTCGCGCGTGAAGCGGCGGAAGGGCGAAACTTCCCGGGCAAGCTGTTCCATGTTCAGGCGTTCTTCCGCGCGGCCTTTTCGGCAATGCCGCTTGTGCCCTTGCGGCGTTCAAGCTCGGCCATGACATCGGCAAGCGAGACGCCCGAAGCCTCAAGCAAGACGAGGAGGTGATAGAGAACATCGGCGGACTCGGCAGTGAGCTGCGCCTTGTTTCCTTCGGCCGCGGCAATTACCGCTTCAACCGCTTCTTCGCCAAATTTCTTGGCGCATTTGGAGACGCCTTGCGAGAGCAGCTTAGCGGTATACGAGCTGTCGGGCGACGCGCTACGCCGCGCTGCGATGGCCGCAGCGAGTTCGGCCAGAACATCGAGCTTGTGGTTCATTTATGGTTCCCCTCAGCCGCTATTCTAGTCGAGACGGACAGGAATGCCATGGGCCAACATGTGGCGCTTGGCTTCGACAATCGTATGAGTTCCGAAGTGGAAAATGGATGCCGCCAATACCGCGCTGGCATGGCCGTCGCGAATTCCTTCTGCGAGATGACCCAGATTTCCAACGCCGCCGGAAGCGATAACGGGAACTTCGACGGCATCGGAAATGGCACGTGTCAGTTCCAGGTCAAAGCCTTCGCCGGTCCCGTCGCGATCCATGGAGGTGAGAAGGATCTCGCCTGCGCCCAGCGCCACGACCTCTTTGGCAAAACCCACCGCATCGATGCCGGTTTCCTTGCGCCCGCCATGGGTGAAGATTTCCCAGCGGCCTTCGCCGGTGCGCTTGGCGTCGATGGCCACGACGATGCACTGGCTTCCAAATTTCTCCGCCGCTTCCCTGACAAATTGCCGATTGGCGACGGCGGCGGAGTTGATCGACACCTTGTCCGCGCCCGCCAGAAGCAGCGCGCGGATATCTTCCGCCGTGCGAACACCGCCACCGACAGTCAAAGGCATGAAACATTGCGCCGCCGTGCGCCGCACCACATCAAGAATGATGCCGCGGTTTTCGTGCGTGGCCGTTATGTCGAGAAAACAAAGTTCGTCCGCGCCTGCCTTGTCATACGCCTTGGCGATCTCGACGGGATCGCCGGCATCGCGCAGGTTGACGAAGTTCACTCCCTTGACAACACGGCCATCCTTGACATCGAGGCAGGGAATGATGCGCGCTTTCAGCATCAGCGGCCACCGCTTACGCGCAGGATCGAGCCGGTGATGTAGGACGCCGCATCGCTCAGGAGATAAAGCACGGCATCGGCGATTTCCTCAGGCTGGCCTTCGCGCTTCATCGGGATCATCGGGCGAAGCCGCGCGACGCGACTTGCGTCATGAGTCGAGCGCTCGTGAATCTCGGTCGCGGTAAGTCCGGGCGAAACTGCATTCACGCGAATGCCATCGTCCGCCACTTCGCGCGCAAGGCCATAGGTGAGCGAATCGATTGCGCCCTTCGAGGCGGCATACCAGACATATTCGCCGGGGCTTCCAAGCGTTGCGGCAGCCGACGAGATATTGACAATGACACCGCCTTTGCCGCCGTGCTTCTTCGAGAGATGACGCACGGCTTCGCGCGCGACGAAGATGGCGCCGGTGACATTGATGTCGATGGTATCGCGGATTGTTTTGTGGTCAACCACGTCGAGGCGGCTGCTCTTGCCAGTGATGCCGGCATTGTTGACCACATGGGTGATGGGACCGAGCAGTTTTGCCGCTTCCACAAACACGCGCACCACATCGGCTTCCTTGCTGACATCGCCCATGAGCGCGATGGCCTTGCCACCGGCCTTGATGATTTCGGCGACAACCTCGCCGGCGCGAGCCTTCTCGCCGACATAAGTGATTGCGACTGCATAACCTTCAACCGCTGCTTTGCGCGCGATGGCTGCGCCGATGCCGCGGCTGCCGCCGGTGATCAAAAGAACTTTGCTCATGCGGCTTTCTCCCGGATCAAACGCAACGCCTCGGCAGCATCGAGCTTCCCATCATAGAGCGCACGGCCCGTGATCGCACCTTCGAGGATTTCGCAATCAGGCTCGAGGAGTCGCGAGACATCGGCCATCGATGCAAGGCCGCCCGAGGCTATCACCGGGATATGCGTGGCGCGTGCAAGGTCGAGAGTTGATTCGATATTGAGGCCTTTCAGGATTCCATCGCGGTCGATATCGGTGAAGACAATCGCGGCGACGCCCGCGTCCTCGAAACGATGCGCCAATTCAATGGTGGTGAGCATGGAGGTTTCTCCCCAACCTTCCACCGCCACGCGGCCACGCTTGGCGTCGATGCCGACAACGATGCGGCCTGGAAAGTTCTGGCAGGCCTGTTTCACCAGCGCAGGATTGCGCAATGCGACGGTTCCGAGAATGATGCGGCGGACTCCCTTCGCCAGCCAGCTCTCGATTGCGCCCATGTTGCGGATGCCGCCGCCGAGTTGCACGGGAATTGTGACGGCGCGGAGGATCGCTTCCACCGCTTCACCATTGACAGGCTTTCCGGCGAAGGCTCCATTCAGGTCAACGATGTGCAGCCATTCGAATCCCTTTTCCTGGAACGCGAGCGCCTGCGCCGCAGGATTGCCGTTGAAGACGGTTGCTTGCGCCATGTCGCCGAGCTTGAGACGCACGCATTGGCCATCTTTCAGGTCGATGGCGGGAAATAGGATCATGGCCGCCACCTGAGGAAATTTGCGATGAGCGCGAGGCCTAGCTTCTGGCTTTTCTCCGGATGGAACTGCGTACCCGCGATGTTGTCGCGGCCAACGATGGCCGTAATCTCCTGTGCGTAAGAGGAGGTCGCGATGAGATTCGAGGGATCGCGAAGCTCCATGTGATAGGAGTGGACGAAGTAGGCATGAAGGCCGGGCGCGATGTCCTTCAGCAGCGCGTGCGGACGCACGAGGTTCAACGTGTTCCAGCCCATGTGGGGGATCTTGAGCGCGGGATCTGCGGGTGCGATGCGGCGCACGTCGCCGGCGATCCATCCAAAGCCTTCCGTCACCTCATGCTCGTGGCCGCGATCCGCCATCAGTTGCATGCCGACGCAGATTCCGAGGAAGGGCTTTCCCTTCGCCACTTCATCTACAAGCGTGGTCCACATGCCGGGTACGGCCCTGAGACCATCGCGGCAATCCCTAAAGGTGCCGACGCCGGGGAGGACGATGCGTTCGGCTTTGCGCACCTGATCGGGATCGGCGGTGACCAGAATCTCGTGCCCCGTTGCTGCTTCCTGCGATGCGCGCTCGAACGCCTTGGCGGCCGAGTGAAGGTTGCCAGATCCATAATCGACGATGGCAATGCGCGACGGCATCAGCCGAACAGGCCGAGCGGCTCATGGCCAGGCGCGGGGCGCGGCACATCAGGCGCGAGCGCAGCCTGCACGGCTGGCTGGCTTGGTCCTGAGAGATAGAAGCGTAATTCAGCCTCTTCAAACGAGTCACCCGATACAAGGCCCAAGTCTTCCTTGCCTTTGAGCGACAGCGTGCGGCGGCGAAGATCGTTTGCGATGGCACCGAAAATCAGCGCAATCATCAGGCTGGTCAACGATTGAACGGTGGAAGAGAAATTCAACGTACTGATCGATATGCCGATCGCGAAAAGAATAGCCGCGGTGACCCACATCCGGTTCCACAAGGCCCAGAAGGGCTGAAAGATGAAAGCGGCAAAGCTGAATCCTTCGCGAACGAAGACTGCGTCTTCGGGCTTCGATGGATCGCCATGAACAGAGTAGATCGCCATCACGCTCCCAACGTGCCTTTTGTGGAGGGGATGCGATCTTTCTGGCGGGGATCGGGTTCGATGGCGTCGCGGAGCGAACGTGCGAGCGCCTTGAAGCAGGATTCCGCGATGTGATGGCTGTTCGCGCCGTAGACATTTTCGACATGCAGCGTCACGCCGGCGTTCATGGCGAAAGCCTGGAACCATTCGCGCACCAGCTCGGTGTCGAATTCGCCGATCTTGGGCGCCGGGAAGGAGACGTTCCACACGAGAAAGGGTCTTCCAGAGACATCGATGGCGGCGCGGGTCAAGGCTTCGTCCATCGGAAGGTTTGCGCTCGCATAGCGGCGGATACCTTTTCGATCGCCAAGCGCTTTTGCCACGGCTTGACCAAGTGCGATGCCCGTATCCTCGGTGGTGTGGTGTAAATCGATATGGGTGTCACCCTTGGCCTCGACCTTCATGTCGATCAGCGAATGGCGCGACAGCTGCTCCAGCATATGATCGAGAAAGCCGACGCCGGTCTTCACGGCAAACTCGCCCGTGCCGTCGAGGTTCACCTCGGCTACTACGCTGGTCTCGGTGGTTGATCGTTCGATCTTGGCGCTGCGCATGGTTTTCCGTTTCAGCGCGGGCTCTTAGCACTTGCGATATGGGAAAACCACTGACCTGTCCAGGAGACGTTAACAGGTTGACTTTACGCCTCTTTTCCTCGTCTATGCGGCTTCCCATATGAGGCCCGGAAAGGCTTGAGGCGATGAGCAAAGCGCAGACTTGGCACGGCACGACTATTCTTTCGGTGAGAAAGGGAGCCAAGGTGGTGATCGCCGGCGACGGGCAAGTGAGCCTCGGCCAGACCATCATCAAAGGCAATGCGCGCAAGGTGCGGCCGCTCGGCACTGGTAAGGTGATCGCCGGATTTGCAGGCGCCACGGCGGACGCGATGACCTTGTTCGAGCGGTTGGAGGCCAAACTTGAACAGTATCCGGAGCAATTGACCCGCGCCTGCGTCGACATGGCGAAGGACTGGCGCACCGACCGCTATCTCCGCCGTCTCGAAGCCATGATGATCGTGGCGGACCGGAAAGTGTCGCTGGTTCTGACGGGCACGGGCGATGTGCTGGAGCCGGAACGGGGCGTCGTCGCCATCGGTTCCGGTGGCAACTATGCGCTGGCAGCGGCGCGGGCGTTGATCGATGGAGATCTCGATGCAGAGGCGATTGCGAAGAAGTCCATGGCGATCGCGGCGGAAATCTGCGTTTACACGAATTCCAACCTCACCATCGAGACATTGGACGCGATTTGAAGATCAGCTTCGAACCCGTGCAGCAGCAGCATCTTCCACTGCTTGAGGTTTGGCTGCAGAAGCCGCACTGGCGCGAGTGGTGGGACGATCCCCAAACCGAGCTTGGTTACATTGTGAACATGATCGAGGGGCGCGATTCCACAAAGCCATTTATCTTCTCGTTTGATGGCGTGCCTGTGGGCTACATCCAATACTGGTTCATCGGGCCGCATCAGACCAAGGAATGGGTGAAGGACAATCCATGGCTGATGGAACTTCCGTCCGATGCCGTCGGCGTCGATCTCTCGATCGGCGAGGCGCAAAATCTGTCGAAGGGTTTCGGCTCAGAAGTGTTGCGGCAGTTTGTCGATGGTCTCTACGGCAAGGGCTACGAAACCATCGTGATCGATCCCGACCCTCTCAACTTCCGGGCGGTGCGCGCCTATGAAAAAGCCGGTTTCAGGCCGGTTCCGCATCTGCTAGGCCGCACCGAAGGTGTCCTCATCATGCAGCACGAGCGAAACATATGACCGATTTTTCTCCGCGCGAGATCGTTTCCGAGCTCGACCGTTACATCGTTGGACAGAAGGATGCGAAGCGATCCGTCGCAATCGCGCTTCGCAATCGCTGGCGGCGCAAGCAATTGACCGGCGCCATGCGTGACGAGGTGATGCCGAAGAACATTTTGATGATCGGGCCAACGGGCGTGGGCAAGACCGAGATCGCGCGGCGGCTGGCAAAACTTGCCAACGCGCCGTTCATCAAGGTGGAGGCGACGAAGTTCACGGAAGTGGGTTACGTTGGCCGGGATGTAGACCAGATGATCCGCGATCTCGTCGAAGCCGGCATCGGCATGGTGCGGGCCGCGAAGCGCAAGGATGTGACGGCTCAGGCGCAGCTCAACGCGGAAGCGCGCGTGCTCGATGCGCTGGTGGGCGCGAGCGCCTCCGAATCGACGCGTGAGTCGTTCCGCAAAAAACTGCGCGCGGGCGAACTCGACGACAAGGAAATCGAGATACAGGTGGCGGACACAGGCGTTCCATCTTTCGATATTCCGGGAATGCCCGGCTCCTCGGCGAGCGTCATCAACATTTCCGAGATGCTGGGCAAAGCGTTTGGAGGACGCACCAAATCGCGCAAGACCACGGTGCGCGCGAGTCACGAGCTTCTCAGCAACGAGGAAAGCGACAAGCTGCTCGATCAGGAACAGGTGATTCAGGAAGCCATCGATGCGGCCGAGAACAATGGCATCGTATTCCTCGACGAGATCGACAAGATCTGCGCGCGCTCGGAACGGGCGGGAGCGGATGTGAGCCGCGAGGGCGTGCAGCGCGATCTTCTGCCGCTCATCGAAGGCACCACGGTTTCAACGAAACATGGGCCGGTGAAGACGGATCATATTCTCTTCATTGCGTCGGGTGCATTCCATATCGCAAAGCCGTCCGATCTTCTCCCCGAGCTGCAGGGCCGTCTGCCGATCCGGGTGGAATTGAAGGCGCTTGGCAAGGAGGAATTCCGCCGCATTCTGACGGAGCCCGAAGCAAGCCTCATCAAGCAATATGTGGCGCTGCTCGCGACCGAAGGCGTCACGCTCTCCTTCACCGATGACGCCATCGACGCGATTGCGACGATCGCCGCGGAGATCAATGCCTCGGTCGAGAATATCGGCGCCAGGCGTTTGCAAACCGTGATGGAGCGGGTTCTCGATGAGTTAAGCTTTACCGCAACGGACCGCTCCGGTGATAGCGTGGAGATCGATGCGGCGTTCGTGCAGAAGCATCTCGGCGATCTGGCGAAAGATACAGATCTGTCGAAGTTTATTTTGTAGGCTGTTTCCGCGCGTCCAGCACCGCAATCATTTCGCCGATGGCTTTGCCATCGAGCTTGGCAATGTCGTCGGCGAGGCGGTTGGCGAGTTCGGTGGCTTTGGGGTCGAGACCGGAGGTGTCGATGGTCACGCGCGGATGCGAGATGCGCGCGAGGCGGGCGACTTCCTCGGCTTCGTCCCAGATGATGTTGAAATGCGAAATGATGCGCTGGATCAGATGCCAGCCCGGCCTGCCGCGCTTGCCGTGTTCGAGGGCGGAGAGATAGGCGCTGGAGACGCCGATCGATTCCGCCATGTCGCGAAGCGTCATGTTGCGTTCGGCGCGGAGCTTCCGCATTCTCTCGCCGAAGGGCGTCATTGTTCGCGGATGCGCCGGAGCTTTACATAGAAGGCGCCGCCGCCGCCATGTTTCGGATGCGCCGGCTGGAAGCCCGTGACGTGAGCGCGGAACTCGGGCTCGTGAAACCATTCGGGCACGTGGCGGCGCAGGCGTCCCATCCGTTCCGGCGAATGAAAGTGTTGCGCGCCGTGCAGCGTGTGGCGCGCGAAAGGTGAGTCGCCTTTGCCGGTGATGACGAGCACCGTGCGGTCGCCGCGATGGCGGCGGCTCGCCAGGAAATGCAGGAGATGGCCGCGCGCGGCTTCGACGCTTGTGCCATGCAGATCGATGCGGCCATCGATATCGACATTGCCGCGGGTGAGCTTTTGCGCGGTGCGGCGGTCGAAACCAGAAATAGGCGGTGGAGACGATTTTGAGAAATGCGGAACGATGGGCTGGATCGGCGGCTGCGCGACGTGCTTGGGTGACAAGATTTTGGGCGCGGTGGACTTCTTTCGCGACGAACCCGAGAGCGGCTTCACCGAACGAGCCACATCGTCCCACAGGCCGTGATCGCCAACCTGAAACGGCCGTTTCATTGCTGAGCCAGGAGCCGCGCCGCAAAGGATTTGGGTAATAGCACCGTCATGCGGCCTGGGCTTTTCATGTGGCCTGCCGTGAGCGCCGCCTTCTCACCCCAGCCCCAATAGACATCTCCGCGTGCGTGGCCCTTAATCGCGGTGCCCGTGTCCTGCGCGATCATGAGATGGCGGAAGTCTTCAAGCTGCTGATTTGGGCCTGAAGGCGTTTTCGTGTCGAGCCAGATTGGTGTTCCGAAAATCCAGAAGCCGCGATCAACAGCGAGACTGCGGAGCGGCGTCAGCGAGACCTTGGCGGCGCCGGGCGCGCCGAGATTGGGATCGGCCACCTCTACTTCGCGGAAGAAGACGAAGGATTTATTCTCCCACATCAACTCGCGTGCGGCTTGCGGATTGGTTTTCATCCAGGCGCGTAACGCCTGCATCGACATGTTATCCTTGGTGAGAACTCCGCGCTCGACCAGCACGCCGCCGATGCCGGTGTAAGGCTGTCCGGACTTGGCGGAGTAAGCGAGCCGGATTGCCGATCCATCCGGCAACCGGATGCGGCCCGATCCCTGCACATGGATGAAAAAGGCGTCAGCCCAGTCCTTGAGATACGCGATCTCGAGGCTGCGGCCTTTGAATGCGCCCTGCTCGATTTCCTTGCGGGTGAAATAACCCTGCGGTTTGCCGTCGGCGATGCGGCCATATTTGAGCTCGCTTGCGTTCGCACCAGGCAACACACCGAGATCATCCGGCTTGCGGTAGACCGGAACCTGATACTCGCCGCTAAACTCACGGCTGCCCAAGGCTTCCGGTTCATAGTAGCCAGTGAACAGGCCTTCGGGCCGCTTGGGGTCGTTGACTTGCAGCGGAGTGAACTCGCTCTCGAAGAAGGCTTTCGGATCGCGCGCGTCTTCTGCCTTGCGGCAGACTGCGATCCATTCCTCGCGGGTTCCGCCATACTGCACGGGACGCTCGAAGGCGCGGCCTTCCTCGATGATCTCGCCGCAGGAGCGGCGGAAAGCAGCAAGCGCCGCTGCATGATCGTCGGCGGCCCAGCCTTTCAAATCAGAGAAGCGGACGGGAGAGAGAATCGGCTGGGCGGCAGCGGTCATGATCGAAGCCATGACCAAAACCGCGGCCAGGCACAAGAGCCGCATCAGCCCATCGCGTCGGTGGCGACCAGCTTCCAGTTGGGATCGCGGGAATTCACGTCTCGCTCGAAGGTCCAGATATCGATCACCTCGCGGATCTCTTTCGCATCGCCATCCACCACGGCGCCGTCCTTGTCGAGGGTCGCGGTGATCATTTGGCTTATAAAGCGCATGGTGATGCTGGCGCGGCGGCTCTGGAGATCGGCGGCGGAGACTTCGGCGTTATCGATGCCGACGAACTTGGTGTCCATGCGGAGGCCCTTCCGCACACGCTCATCGATATCCGAGGCAAATCCTTCCATGACTTCGCGCGACAGGAGCGGCTTCAACGCCGCCTTGTCGCCTTGGGCGAAGGCTTCGACGATCATCTCGTAAGCCATCTTGGCGCCATCGACGAACACCTTGGTGTTGAAGTTGCGGTCGGC
>JBJXGL010000233.1:0-2559 GCA_046160365.1 Aestuariivirga sp.
TTCGGGCACATCGACATTCTCGCGGCCAATGCCGGGCTCTACAATCCGGGCAAAGTCGTGGAAGGCAACGCCGATGTTTGGGACGAAATGCTGGCGGTCAATGTCAACAGCGTGTTTCGCCTGTGCCGCGCTTTGCTACCGCAGATGATCACGCGACGCTGCGGCGACATCATCGTAACCAGTTCAATTGCCGGTCATCAGGTTCTTCCGGGCGAGGCCGTCTATGCGGCGTCAAAACACGCCGTGCAGGCCTTTGTGCATGACTTGCGCCGCCAAGTCGCTCAACACAATGTGCGCGTTGGTTCCATTGCACCCGGCACGGTGCTCAATGAACTCTGGGGCTACAAAAACCCGGCTGACATCGAGGCAAAAGTCGCGACTCAGGAAGGACTTCGCTCCGAGGACGTGGCAGAGGCGATTCTGTTCATGCTCACACGGCCCGCCAATGTCACGATCCGCGATCTGGTCATCCTGCCGCAGGCCCAGGAGATCTAAAGTCGAAAATGCACGTTAGAGATGAGGGTGTCCTTCGGGCTCATCCGCGACCAGCCTGTGATCGGCTCGCGCGCCGCCAGTGCGCGAGGGAAGTAACCGAATTCCAAGCCGACTGCCGCATTTGGCCCTTAGTCGAAGTTCAATCTGACCTACTACACCGCCTATGAGGTCTCGCGCTTTGCCGCGACTGATGGTTGGAAATGGTGCCCGACGTCTTCCAGCCTCAATAGTTCTTCATCTCCACGCGGATGCCGTGGATGGTTTTGCCGGAGGCATTGTGCACCCGTCCCGCTGGCTGCGGTGCCATGTGGACGACGAGGCTGCCTTTGCCGTCCCACGCCTGGATGGCCTGCATGACATCGCGATTGGGCGGCATCGGCGTGCCGTCAGGAGCCACATCGTGCACCGGGCCCTGCACCTGATCCAGGACGAAGACCGATGGCCACCGGTGATGGTGCACCGGCTCCTCGTCCTCATGCTCCAGGGTGACTTCCAGGACGCGCAGCTTTGCATTCTCGAACAGCACCTTGTGATGCTTGGGGGCGGCGGCAACCGCGTCCAAGGCGGGATCCCAGTTGGCGGGATTGGAAAGATCGATGGCGTCGTTCATCGGAATCTCCTCTTGCGGTACATAAAGCTGGGTCATTTTGGATCGATCCAAGATCAAAGTCTTCCATTTTGTCCCGTCTGTCAAGAAAAATTTGGATCGATCCAAGAAGCTGTGTAGAGTCCTTGAGATACTGGAGGTCGCATGAACAGGAAGTCCGTGACACGGCTGGTCGACGTGGCGAAAGCCGCTGGCGTCTCGCGGGGAACAGCTTCGAACGTATTCAACAATCCGGACATGGTCCGCCCGCTCTTGCGCGAGCGGGTGGAGGCGGCCGCCCGCACCCTCGGCTATCTGGGCCCCGATCCCAAGGCGCGCATCCTGCGGGCCGGAAAATTCAACGCCATCGGCGTATTGACGCAGCGGGAATTGGCCGTGTCCGAGGCGCTGCGCAATCCGGTTTATTCCCTGTTCCTGCGCGGCGTCGCCGAGGCCTGCGACGAGGTGGGTGCCAGTCTGATGTTGATTCCCGACGGGGCGGACGGCGGCGGCATCAGGACAGCGCTGGTCGATGGATTCATCTTCAGCCGCATCGAGCACTTGGGACTCTTGAGTCTGGCGAAACTTCGCCGACTGCCCTTCGCCGTGGTCGACGTCGATCCCGGTCCCGAGATCAGTTCGGTGTGGGTGGATTCGCGCGCCGGCGCCTATGCGGCGGCGAAGCATCTCCTCGGTCTGGGACACCGGAGGTTCGGCATTCTGTCGCAACAGCGCGGCCATGGCGCGGCGCACCTCCATCCTCCGGGCCGCAACCGGCCCCCAGAGATCGCCGGCATACCCATGGATCAGGGGAAGCTCCAGGGTTACGCCAACGCCCTGGCGGAAGCCGGGCTCGACATCGACGACGTTCCGGTTGTGCAGGCCAAGTTCGACGATGCCGGCGCGGCGCGAATGATACTCGACGCGGCGCCGGAGGCCACGGCGATCCTGTCGATGTCGGTCATGCTGGCGATCGCGCTTGTCGAGGAGGCGCGGCGGCGCGGCATTTCAGTCCCGCGCGACCTTTCGGTGGTCGGCTACAATGACATCGGCGACGCGATGCGTTGTGATCCGCCGCTCACCACCGTGGATGCGCGCGGCATCGACAAGGGCCGCCTCGCCGCGCAGATCGTATTTGGTGGCGGGCCGCCGCGCCACGAAATCCTTCAGCCCCGGCTCGTGATAAGATCGTCAACCACCCGAGCGCCTTGATTTCCGCTTCCCGCGCTGCCACAAGCCCGCCCAGCATGACCGACACCGCCCACATCCGCAATTTCTCCATCATCGCGCATATCGACCACGGCAAGTCCACACTGGCGGACCGGCTCATCCAGTTGTGCGGGGCCGTCGCCGACCGCGACATGGTGGATCAGATCCTCGATTCGATGGATCTCGAGCGCGAGCGCGGCATCACCATCAAGGCCAATACCGTGCGCCTCGACTACAAGGCGCGGAACGGCGAGCACTATGTGCTGAAC
>JBJXGL010000234.1:0-2803 GCA_046160365.1 Aestuariivirga sp.
TTGCGGGCGATGAGGCCAAGAAGAACCACGGGTGCGAGATAGGCGAGCAGAAGGGCATTGAAGATGGCGTTGCCGGGCACAGCCTCTTCCGTCACCACCGGGTTCAATCCGCCGAGGCTTACAAACAGCAAGGCGAAACAGGACACGGCAATCAGAACGCGCGCGCCCCAGGTCGCCACGAAGGAAGAGAACGCCTGTTGCCGGTACATCAACCCATAAGCAGCACCCAGCCAGGCGAGAATATGCGCCGCCATTTCGAGAAGGCCCGGTTCCGCCCCGGCTTCGCCGCCAATCAGTGCGCGGAGTTCGAGCGAGACGAGTGCAATGGCGAGGCCGAGGCTCAATCCTTCCAGCGTGATCTTCCAGCGGCGCTGGTCATCCCCATTCAAAACCCGGCTCGCGCCATAGAGCAGCAGCGCCGGCAGGCCGTATCCGTACAGCGGCCAGTGCAAACCCCACGGCAAGTTGGAAGGCTCACCCCAAATCTCCCGCATCACGAACAGGCGGATGGCCGTCAGCGATCCCAGCGCCGCCGAGATGGGGGCAAACCACGCCGCCACGAGCTTCTTCGTAACCAGCGCATAAGCGAGCGCCAGTGCTGCCATGGCGATCGCCAGCCAGACGCCGTCAAGCAGGCGGTCGAGCGCGAAGAGGAGCGCAATTGCGGCTCCGATACTCAGAAGGCCAGAAACCACATCGTTGCGGCGTGAGTCGGTTTTGAAGATGACAGAGAACAACGCGGCCGCGCCCGCGATGGCAATCGCCGCCCACATGGAGTTCGAGAGGAGCTGATCGACTCTCGCCCACGCACCGAACGGGAACAACGCAGCACTTCCAGCCGCGAGGATCGCAAAACTCCGGCTCTCCTTTTTCAGAACCCCTGCTAATCCTGCGACAAGGAACGCAACGCCAGCTATCAGCATCCACCGCAGAAACTGCGGTGCAGCTCCGCCCATGATGCTGGACCAGAGCCCTTGCTCATCCATCACCCATTCGTGGAATGCCGCTTCGCGCCAGCCCATTAGCACGAAGAAGGAAAGCGCGCCCGCGACCGGAGCCAAAGGCGAAAGGCCATGTTTCAACCAGGCCAGCGCCAGCAAGCCCGCCATAGCCAGGAAGAACAGCACCAGCGCAGTTACGCCATGCCCGCTCGCCTGAACCACAGCCGCGAGCATGGCCGCTTCGGCGGCGAGCCCGGCCAACCCGATCCACAGGCTTTGCGAGATCAACGTGGGATCGCGGAGGTCGCCGCTGTGTTCCTCCAATATGCCTCGTCCCGCTAAGCCGTAGAAAGCGATGAAGCCTATGGCGTGAGCGAAGAGGCCTAGCGGCAAAGCATCGGCGAATGAGAACTGGCCGCTGTTGATCCACAGGAAGGCCCAGGCGACAGCGCCCGCAATGGCGGCGTAACCCAGCCACCACCACATGCGGCCACGCAGCGTGAAGATCGCGGCGGCGAAGATGACCAGAAGATAAGGGAAGAACCTCCAGGCTTCGGGATTGTCCGAGGGAATGAGGGTCGGCGCGCCGTAACCGCCGAGAATGCCCAGTGCCGCAATCAGTGGCCCTAGCGCTCGCGAAAGCCCGAAGGCCAGCAGCGCAACCAGCCCGAGACCAATGAAGGCGGTGGCCGGTTCGATCAATTGGTAGAGTGCATAGGCGGCATAGATGGTTCCGAATGCGGTCGCCAAACCTCCCGCTGAAAGTGCCGCAGGCACATAGGATGTGACATCGCTCCTTGGCTTCATCCAAAGCCCTGCCGCTACGAGTGCCGCAGCCAGCAGGAGGCCGAGGAATATCTGAAGCGGCGGAGAAATGAGGCCGTTGTCATATGCATACTTCACGAACAACAGACCGCCGATGGCGATGGCCAGTCCGCCGATCCAGACGAACCAGCGCGAGGCGAGCCGCTGCTCCATATCCACTCGTGGCGGCGGAGCAGTGGAAGTGATGGACTCTGGAAGAGGCGCGGCGGCAGCCTTCTTGCCTTTCGCCGCGCGGGAGAATGGCGTATCGGCCTCAGGTTCCGGCGATGGCGGCGCTTCGTCCACAACCGCTTCTTCTTGCGGCGCCTCAGCCGTTATTGGTTCAATCTCGGGCGCAGCGGCGGTTTCGGAAGCGGGCGGCTGAACCGATGCAGCAACCTGCTTTCTCAGTTCGGCTTTGAGATCGGCGATCAACAATTCCAAGCGCGTGGTACGCCGAAGCGCCACGAGCGCCAGTATCAATCCGCCGAGCGCGATCAGAAATGAAAAGCCGTACATAGAATCTCCCCTAACCCGAGACTACATGGGTTGCGCCCCGCTGTCGAAACTGGAAAAACTGGCCCATGTTGCGTTCCGCCATTGCTCCTCTGCCCGCCTCCGCTGACCCGGTGGTTTGGGAGAAGTCATCAGGTTTGGTGCCCTATCCCGAGGCTGAGGCCCGTATGGAGGCAGAGGTGCTCGCAATCGCGCAGGGCTTGGCGCCCGAGTGCGTGTGGCTGCTCGAACATCCGCCACTTTACACGGCGGGCACGAGCGCCAAGGACACCGACCTCGTCGATGCCTCCCGGTTCCCCGTGTTCAAGACCGGGCGCGGCGGGCAGTACACCTATCATGGGCCGGGCCAACGCGTTGCTTACGTGATGCTCGATCTCAGGAAGCGCGGCTCCGATGTGCGCGCTTTCGTTGCGCAACTTGAAGAGTGGATCATTGCAACGCTCGCCGAATTCGGCATCGAAGGAGAGAGGCGCGAGGATCGCGTCGGCGTGTGGGTAAGGCGCGGATCAGGCGAAGCGAAGATCGCCGCCATTGGCATTCGG
>JBJXGL010000235.1:0-26077 GCA_046160365.1 Aestuariivirga sp.
TGGTTGCCTCGGTCAAGACCCAGGACGGCGTGAACTTGCGCGCCATGCGGCTGGTGCGGGGGCGAACGCGGGGCACCGTGGTGATCCTCGGCGGGCGCGGCGATTTTCTTGAGCGTTATTTCGAAACCGCGCGCGATCTCGTACAGCGCGGCTATTCGGTCGCAGCACTCGATGTGCGCGGGCAGGGCGGTTCCGACCGGCTGCTCAAGAACGCCATGCGCGGACACGTGCGTAGCTTCGAGCAGCATGACGAAGATCTCCGCGCCTTCATGACCCAGGTGGTGCTGCCCGATTGCCCGCCGCCTTACTATGCGATTGGCCATTCGACTGGTGGACTCATCCTGTTCCGTGCGCTGCAAAGCCGCACCTGGTTCGCCCGCGCCGTCGTCGTGGCGCCGCTGTTCGAGGTGCAGTACGGAGCGTGGCCCAAGGGTGTGGCGCGGGTGCTAACGGCGCTGGCGGTGGCGTTCGGCTTTGGCGGTATGTTTCTGCCCGGCCAAAGAAAAGGCCCGCTTGGCCGAAACGACTTCGACGGCAATCCACTCACCCTCGACCGCGAGCGCTGGAGCCGCGACAGCGGCGTGCTCGAAGCCGAGCCGCGATTGGGAACGGGTGCGCCGACCTTCGCCTGGCTCGATGCCGCGTTCAAAGCCTTCCGGAAACTGAAACGTTTGAAGCGCGGCTCGGCCTTGCGCTGCCCGCTCTTGATCGTGGCGGCGGGGCTAGAACGCGTAGTCGATAACGAGGCGATCCGCGACATCGCCGGAAAAGTGTCCGGCGTCTCCCTGGTCTTCGTGCGCGAGTCTCTGCACGAGGTTTTGACCGAACGAAGCGAAGTGCGCGAGCAGTTCCTCGCGGCCTTCGATGCCTTTGTGCCGGGGCCGAAGTAGGCTGCCAATTCTTCCGGAGTAATCAGTTTTACTCCCTCCTCCCCGCCGCCGAATAGGCGCGGGGGAGGTGCCGCCGAAGGCGGCGGAGGGGGGTGGTGCAGCGGGGCACGAGTGCGCCCAACGACTCCCACGCCCAGTCAGGTGAACAGTTAGATGCTTGCTTGTCGTTACCGCCGGAAATCCGCTGCCAACACCCCCCTCCGGCGCTGCGCGCCACCTCCCCCGCGCCTATTCGGCGGCCGGGAGGAGGAACGAAGGTGTGCGAATCGTTCAGTGTACGGACTTTACCCCTGCAACTGCTCGAATGCGAGATTGACCCTGACCAGCATGGCGGCGGCGTAGTCGTGCATTTCCTTTGGGAGATCGAGTGAGGCGAGCCGGTCCGAGTGATAGGCCCGCGCCATCTTGTGATAGGCCTGCTTCAACTCGTCGCCCGTGGTTCCGCGAGGGATGCCCAGCACGGCGTAGGGATCGAACACCGCGAGATCGGCCCGCTTCTGAAGCTGATCGGCCTTCGGTACCTCGACAGGGCTGACTGTCTGAATTCTGTGTTTTGCAATAAACTGCTGCTTGCCGTCACCGGTCACCACATCGAGAAACTGGTCGGCATTGTTCATCGCCTCCGAAAGCCTGCCCGAAAGCGGCAACCGCACCTGCCCTGTCACCGCCCGCCCATCGACAAGCTCGATCAGGGCCATGGTCCGGCCCATTTCGGAGTTGCTGCTGGTTCTCTGGCGGTCGAACATGGGGCGGTGCCTTGTTCCGGAGTGAAACGGTTAGACCCGTCCTTGCAGCCGCCATGCTAGAGAGTTTGAGACTATAAACCCCAGATAGGCTTTCAGAGGCGCTCAGGAGGCCGCACAGCGCGATTCTGGGGCGGGCCGCTAGGGGACAGCCTTAAGGACAGGATTCCTCTGTGTGGGGCTCGCAGGGGTCGTAGAATCGATTTCTATTTCTGGTTTTAGTCCTAGTTTGGATCAACCAGACCTGCCGCCCGCAGCCTTCCGGGGCTTGGGGCCGCGCTTTTGCGGGCGCAGGGGGCGGCCAAGGCGCTTTTCGAGGCGGGTGAGGAACGCCGTGCCGCCCACAGGCCTGCCGGTCAGTTCGGCCCGCCGCAAAGCCTCGAACAGTTCCTCGGGCGAAGGCCCCTTCAGCAGGCTGGAGAAATCGGGGAAACGGTCAAGGGCCGGAGCCTTGAGGGTGAGGCCGTCGTCGATGCCCTTCAAATGCGCCCTGGCGCTCGACCACGGCCAGTCCAACGCCCGTCTCGCGAGCTTTGCCCGCACCGGATTGAGCGTCACATAACGCAGCGCCGCAGCCAGATGCACCTCGTCCATCACAACGGAAGAAAACCGGCCCTGGAACAATTGGCCGGTCTGGCGGGCTCTCACATTGACGAAGGCGGTGTAGCGCCGGTGCGTCTCGCCGATGGCGCGGGCGAGGCCGTCTTCGGTCTTAGGCACGAGGATCAGATGCACGTGGTTGGGCATCAGGCACCAGCCCCAGATTTCGACACGAAGCTTCCTCGCGCGCTCGGCCAGAAGATCGCGGTAGAGAGCATAGTCGCCGTCCTCGAAGAACAGCTTCTCGTGGTGATCGCCGCGCTGTGTTACAAGATGCGGCAGGCCGGGAACGACGGCGCGGGCGATACGGGACATGGCGGGAGGCTACAGCGGGCGATGAATTTGTGCAATTGGTATCATGTCACGGTAATTGCTCAGGGAGCGGCGGGTGTCAGGTGAATACCGTTCTTGTACATCCGAGGTAATCCGATATCGAGACCGATGGTGATGACATTCGTCATGCTGGATGGCTCATCCATGGATCTTTGACGGACCCATGTTGGCACATCAAATGCCGCTTGCGGTCGCCGTCCAACACATCACCGTAACCTGTACTATTTATGGCATCGTCCCTTTGACAGGCTATCTCTTTTTCCCCATTGGAATGACTTCAATGGATTCGACTGACTTCGCAAAATCACTTTCTGCAATCCAACCTTCTTTTGTTTTCGCTGAGACAAAGCGGGAAATTTCTAAGGATTTTGCGTTTTTGGGGACTCCAATGGCTGCCAAGAAGACGTGCGAGCCTTCGCGAATTGCCTGCTTTTGAAGAGACCAGGAAAACCTGTCTTCTCTCAATCCATACCCGGTAACCTCAGGTTTAATAATCTTGTAGGTTACCGTTCGGCTGAAAAATTCGCCTACCGATAAGTCTTTAAACGTAATCTCGGGAGTCTTAAGCGTCTCCGTCACTTCCTCCGTTGTCGATACTCGAAGTGGAGCTAATTCCCAGGCCGTACACGAACTCTTACAGTCAAACTCAAAAGAAAGTTCGTTGATCATGTCGGTAGGTAGATTTCGCATTGTTACAGAAAACTCGATAAAATAGACATCTTCACGAGAGGCAATTGAACTGTCAACTTTGAACCCCATCTCCTTGGCGGTCCTAACCCTGCTCACGCCATAGGATGCCTCGCCGAGGGAGAAGGTGAGGGCTTTTTCTGCGTCGCCATTAAGTGGAAATTTTGTAGAGGCGTTCTTAAGCAGTAAAATAGGAGACCTCTCTCGGAGGCGAGGGTCAAGTAAAGAAACGTCTTTGTAAAATTCCATATTTGAGTATATTTTGTAGACGGCAGGGGAAATATTTGGAGCGAACGCAACCATTGCCCCATTGTTCAAGTCAAGTTTGGGTGGATAAGTCTTTTCAAGATCTAGCATCCCAAAATTTGTCATGGCCTTGAGGCTTGCTGCATCTACAGGGGGGCCAGCGGTCGATATATTAACCTCCTCAAGTGAAAAGGGGTATGCTGATCGAAAGTCCGTTCCGATATCACCCCAAGCAAAGTCCTTGAGATTGATGCCGCTTTCCTGGATTTTTCTGATTGTCAATGTCTCTTTCTGGTTGATACCTGCTTTCCGCAATGCAGATGAAAAGTACGGGTCGGTGAGCCATGCGCCTATAAGCACCTTCTCCGGAATGAAGTACGCATCGTCCGAAGTACTGGGAAGTTGAACGTGGTATCCTACAACAAGTGTTGACGACAATGATCTAACCGCAGACAGTTGTACAGTGTTAGTGCCGTTCTTTGGTATTTCTTGCGGAACGTTGATGACTATTGGCTCTTCCACGGCCTGGGCCGTAGCCACGGTTGCTAAGCTGAAAAGCAAATTCATGCCTAAAGCAAACTTTAATGCGCCAAAACGAAGCATTGTGATGGCTCCTAGCTACTGCAACAATATACATGCTTATCGCTGTCCAGTAACACATGGGAAGCGGTTATCCACTTAATATCCGAACTGCTCGTTCAGCACGCGCTCGGCCAAGCTGTGGCCGGGATTGACGAGAAGTTTGGCGGAGCGCTTGGGGTCGTCGACAATTTCGACTCGCGCGACGTGGCGGACTTCGACGTGATCGGCAACCGCCGCAACTGGCCGTTAGGGAAAAGTGCACGCTTCCCCTTGTTTTGATTTGGAGCAAAGGGTTGTCAAAGAGAGCCAGACGCCCCGGCCTTCGCCGGGGTGACGGCGGTTTTGGATTACGGTGACAGGCACTCAATCGGTGCTAATCGTCCTGCAATGGAGGCCGTCGTAGCGAGGCATAAGGCGTTCACCGCATTCTCCCGCACAAGGACAAGCCGGCTCGTTGGCGCGCTGCACAGGGAGCGCACTACTTTCCGCAAACCGGTGACAGTCACGAATTGCGCGAGGGCAGCGGCGCAAAAGGGTATGGACTGCACCCCTCCCTTGAGACACGCTTAATTCAGTGACAGGGGGTGTCATGGTTTGTTGTCAGATGGGGTTGGTTTGGCGGAAGTTGGTTTCGAACTCAACGGGGGGTAGGTAGCCCAGCGAGGAGTGGAGGCGTTTGGTGTTGTAGGTTGTTTCGAGGAAGCAGCCGATGCTGGATCGGGCGTCTTCGAGGGTGCGGTAGGTTTGCATGCCGACCTCCTCTTTCTTCAATGTCTTCATGAAGCTTTCTGCCTTGGCGTTATCGTAGGGGTTTCCGGCGCCGCTCATGCTGGGGATGATGCCATGGGCTTTGAGGCGGCCGGCGTAGCCGTGGCAAGCATATTGGACACCTCTGTCGGAGTGGTGGATGAGACTTCCCGGACAGGGCTTGCGGGATGCGATCGCCATGTCGAGGGCTTCGAGGCAGAGTTCGGCTCTGAGATGATCTTCGAGAGCCCAGCCGATCACCCGGCGCGAGAAGGCGTCGAGGATTGCGGCGAGATAGACGAAGGCTTCATCGAGCCTGATGTAAGTAATGTCGGCGGCCCAGATCTGGTCCGGCCCCGAAGGCACAAGATCGCGGATGCGGTTGGGCACGATGAGGAAGCCGTGGCGGCTGTCGGTGGTCTTGGGCACGAAGGCCTTGCTGCGCAGGCTCAGGAGATTGTCCTCGCGCATCAGGCGCAAAACCCTTTTCCTGTTCACCTCGAAGCCTTCGCGCCGCAAGGCCGCGGTCATCGGACGGTAGCCATAGGCTTTGTGTTCGAGGGCAATGACGTGGATAGCTGCGCGCAGTTCGGTGTCGGCCTTGGCCGGGGCTTTCGCATCGGCGCGCCGGTAAAAGCCCGCGCGCGAAAGCCTTGCCAGGCCGCAGAGATAGGTGACGTGGTTTGCGCCTTGCGGGCGGGTGTGCGGGATCATGGCTTCGATGACCCGGTAGAAGTGGGCACGGCGGGCGGCGGCATCGCGTCCGCGTCCTCCGCCTGCAAGGCTTTGCAAAAAAATCGAGGCCCATCTGCTGGCGGCCGATGGTGCGCTCGAGTTCGGCGATGCGCAACTCGGCGCGCGCCAAAGCCAGGGCGGCGGGCTCGGGCTTCGCCGCTCCATCTGGCGCATCGGGCGGCGGTCCCTCCGGAGGAACTGGCGGCGGCTTGGTCCATCCAGGCTTCCTGCCGCGCTTGCGGTTCAACCCGGCCACGCCTTCGGCGCGCCAGACCTTGCGCCAGTCGTAGAGCACCTTTCGGGTGATCCCCAGCTCGCGCGCAAGTCCCGCCAACGAAGCTCCAGCTTCAAGCCGCAGCATCACATCCTGTTTGAAGGCCGTCGAGAAAACACGGACCGATTGCACCTTATCGTCGCTCATGGAGTCCTCCTCGGACCCCCTGTCACTGAATTAAGCGTGTCTCAAGGGAGGGGTGCAGTCCATCATCTTTCGTGCCCGCGCAATTCGAGACGGTCACCGCTTTGCTGCGCTATCGCCTATATCGCCTGCCGTGCCAATGTTGCCGTGACATGATATCAATTGCAGAATTGTGCCGTGGGAGATCGCCGTTGCGAGCAATAGATATTGCCTAGACAAAACAGCCTAGCATAAGATTGTAATTCTGAACTGCGACAAACCGCACCCAACGCCCCTCGCTTTGTGCGGTGCGGCATGGTAATCGCGCCGCCAATCAATCACTCAGACGAGATTTATCCGCGCCATGAACCTGCGCAACATTGCGATTATTGCCCATGTCGACCATGGCAAGACCACCCTCATCGACCGTTTGCTGTCGCAATCGGGCTCCTTCCGCGAGAACCAGAAGGTGGCGGAGCGCGCCATGGACTCGAACGATCTTGAGCGCGAGCGCGGCATTACCATCCTCGCCAAGGTGACCTCGCTCACCTGGAAGGAGACGCGCATCAACATCGTCGATACGCCGGGCCACGCCGATTTCGGTGGCGAGGTGGAGCGCATCCTCAACATGGTGGACGGCGCGGTGCTGCTGGTCGACGCCGCCGAAGGGCCGATGCCGCAGACCAAATTCGTGCTGCAGAAGGCCTTGAAGATCGGCCTCAAGCCCATCGTCTGCATCAACAAGATCGACCGGCCCGACGAGCGCCACAACGAAGTGGTGAACGAGGTGTTCGATCTCTTCGCCGCACTCGATGCCACCGACGAGCAGCTCGATTTCCCGATCATCTATGGTTCCGCCAAGCACGGCTGGATGGCGAATGCGCCAACGGGGCCGCAGGAAGGCATGGCGGCGCTGTTCGATCTCGTGGTCAAGCATGTGCCGCCGCCCAAGGTGGAAGAGGGCGCGTTCCGCATGCTCGTCACCACGATCGAGGCGAATGCTTTTCTCGGCCGCGTGCTCACGGGCCGCATCCGTGCGGGCTCGATCAAGGCCAACCAAACGGTCAAGGCGCTGTCGCGCGATGGCAAATCGATCGAGCAGGGCCGCATTTCCAAGGTGCTGGCGTTCCGGGGGCTCGAGCGTGTGCCTGTCGATGAAGCAACGGCGGGCGATATCGTAGCGCTCTCCGGACTCACGACGGCGACGGTTGCCGATACGATCTGCGATCCTTCGGTGACCGAGCCGATCGCGGCGCAGCCCATCGATCCGCCGACTTTGACCATGACCTTCCGCATCAATGACGGGCCGCTTGCCGGCAAGGAAGGCGACAAGGTTCAGAGCCGCGTGATCCGCGACCGGCTGCTGCGCGAGGCCGAAGGCAATGTCGCATTGCGTGTTACACCGTCGGAAAACGAGACCGACGCGTTCGAAGTGGCGGGGCGCGGCGAGTTGCAGCTTGGCATTCTGATCGAGACGATGCGGCGCGAAGGCTTCGAATTGACCGTCGGGCGTCCGCGCGTTGTGTTCAAGACCGATGAGGCAACCGGCGAGAAGCTCGAACCCATCGAGGAAGTGATCGTCGACGTCGACGAGGACTATACCGGCATCGTGGTGCAGAAACTCTCCGAACGCCGCGCCGAGATGCGCGACATGCGGCCGTCGGGCACCGGCCGCCAGCGCATCGTGTTCCACGCGCCGACGCGCGGATTGATCGGCTATCAGAGCGAACTCTTGTCCGATACGCGCGGCACCGCGATCATGAACCGGCTGTTCCATGGCTATGCGCCCTATGTGGGAGAAATTCCGAGCCGCCATACGGGCGCGCTCATCTCCAACAGCGATGGCGAGGCGGTGGCCTATGCGATCTTCAACCTGCAGGATCGCGGCCCCATGTTCATCGAGCACGGCACCAAGGTGTATCCCGGCATGATCGTAGGCGAGCATACGCGCGGCAACGATCTCGAGCTTAACGTGATCAAGGGCAAGAAGCTGACGAACGTGCGGGCATCCGGCAAGGACGAGGCAACCGTGCTGATTCCGCCGATCAAGATGTCGCTGGAAAAGGCCCTGGCCTATGTCGGCGAGGACGAACTGGTTGAAGTAACGCCGAAATCGATCCGCCTGCGCAAGGCGATCCTCGATCCGCATGAGCGGAAGCGAGCAAGCCGGGCGAAGGAAGCGGAGAGCGCGGCGTAGGCCCAAGAGCCCTCATCCGGCCTTCGGCCACCTTCTCCCATTTCGCTTCGCTCAACGGGCGAAGGCGAACACGAGGGAAATCGCGCTTTGAATCGATCTCGCCTTCTCCCGTTGCGAAGCAATGGGAGAAGGTGGCCGAAGGCCGGATGAGGGCTCTTTCTACTCCCGCGCCAGATCTTTGCAGGCGTTGAGTTCGATGGGCGGCACGCCAATTTCGGAATCGAACGTGGGGATTCCGGTTTCACAGTCGAATTTCTCCGCGAAGCTGTCAGCAGCCCGGCGGGCCGCTTCGTTGGCGTTGGGATAGGAGCCGGCGACGTAGTGCGCTTGGCATGATTCATTTTCGCGGAGTGCGTTCACGACAAGCCAGGTGGTGCGAATTCCGTCGGCGTCGGTGACCGACCAGCGCTCGATGGCGGCGATGGGCTTGCCGTCCTTCAAGCGCCACTCGATGGGGCTCAGCGCGGTGTTAAACGGAGAGAATGTCTTGAGCGCCGCGCAGTGCGTGCCCGAGTCCTTCTTGCCGAAGGCGGCATAACTTCTTGCATCCACGCCGGACTGAAAGATTTCGTAGCCCTCGATGCCCTTGCATTTCCACGCGCCTTCGAAAACATACTCGTCGGGCTTTTGAACCTGGGTGCAAGTCTTCAAGTCAAATGGCGTGTAGACGCTGGTGTTCTCCGCCAGCGCGGCGCCGGGCAAGAATCCAAGAAAGAGCAATAGCGGGATCATCCGGTTCATGGCATGAAGAATCGCACGAAACCTGCTCCCGAGGAAGCCCCATGCGCATCGACGCCATTTCGATCGGCAACAACCCGCCCAAGGAAGTAAACGTGATCGTCGAGGTGCCAGTGGGCGGCGAGCCGATCAAGTACGAGATGGACAAGGAGGCGGGAACGCTGGTGGTGGACCGGTTTCTCTACACGTCCATGCGTTATCCCGGAAACTACGGCTTCATTCCGCATACGCTTTCGGGCGATGGCGACCCGTGCGATGTGCTGATCGCCAACCAGCGCGGCATCATTCCGGGGGCGGTGGTGGCTTGCCGCCCCGTGGGCGTGCTCAAGATGCAGGACGAAGCAGGCGGCGACGAGAAGATCGTGGCGGTTCCGGTGCCGCGGCTCACGCGGCGCTATGAGAGCGTTCACAACTATCTCGATCTTCCCGAAATCACGCGCCAGCAGATCGAGCATTTCTTCGCGCACTACAAGGATCTCGAAGGCGGCAAATGGGTGAAGCTGCTGGGCTGGGGCAATGCGGTGGAGGCCGAGCAGATGATCGTCGAAGGAATCGAACGGGCGAAAAAGAAGGGGAAGTAGGCCGATGAAGAAAGTTCGCTATGCTGTCGTCGGCGCCGGGTGGATTTCGCAGGAAGCCTTCATGCCGTCCGTCGATCAAACGGGAAATTCCGAGATGACGGCGATCGTCACCGGTAACCTGGAGAAGGCAAAGAAGCTCGCGGACTTCTATGGCATCAAGCATGTCTATCCTTACGAGCGCTACGACGAGATGCTGAAGGCGGGCGTGGCCGATGCGGTCTACATCGCGCTGCCGAACTCGATACACGCGGACTATGCGATCCGCGCGGCGAACGCAGGCGTTCATGCGCTCGTCGAGAAGCCGCTGGCGATGACGGCTGCCGAGTGCGAGGCGATGATCGCCGCTGCCGCGAAGGCGGGCGTGTGGCTGATGACGGCCTATCGCCTGCACAACGAGCCGGGCACGCTCGAAGTTCTCGACATGGTGCGGCGGGGCGACATTGGCGATCCGCGGATGTTCTCGTCGGTGTTCTGTTTCCAGTCAGGTCCGGAAAATCATCGGCTTCTGGCGGAGCATTGGGGTGGGCCCCTGCAAGATCTGGGCGTCTATTGCGTCAACGCCGTGCGCCACATCTTTGCGAGCGAACCTATCGAGGCACGGGCGATGAGAGATGCGGGGCCGGGAGATCCGCGATTCAGGGAAGTTGAAGAGACGATCTGCGCGACGCTTCGCTTTCCGGGTGGCCGCATCGCCAATTTCTTCTCGAGTTTCGGCGCGTCCAGCTTCGAGAGTTATACGATCGCGGGAACATCAGGCGTGATCGATGTCTATTTCGGCTACCGCTTCGAGACGGCGCGGCGGATCAGGGTGATCCGCGACCAGGAAGTAACCGAAAAGGTGGTTCCGCACGTGGAGAACTTCAGCGGGCAGACGGCTTACTTCTCTGACTGCATTCTGAAAGGTGTCAGGCCTGAGTCCGATGGTGAAGAGGGTCTTGCCGACATGCGCGCGTTGCTGGCAATCGAGGAAGCGGCGCGCACGGGAAAACCGCAGAAGATCGTTTCTCCGCCACGGCCGGTTCATCCCACAATGGACATGGTGCGGAGTTTTCCGCCAGTCAGCCGGCGCTTGCTTGTGTAGGCTATTCGCGGCCGTCGCGCAGTTGCACGAAATACCCGTCGCCGCCGAGTTGGCCGCCTTTCATCGCGATATCGAGTTGATCCAGTCTTGCGTGACTCGAATACGCCGTGCACAGCGGTGAACCCGGCGTTGCGGCGAGCGGAAAGCGGGTGACGAGCGCGAAGATGTCGAGCTGGCCAAGTGCATGGCTCGATGAATCTCCACCGGCAATGATCACGCGACGAAGTGTAGTCCTTTCGAGGATGGCGCGAAGAGTTCTTCCCAAACCCTCGCCAATCGCACGGCGGCCATTGGGGACGGAGTCGATCCTCGATCCCTCGTCGGTCGCACCGCCCAATGCCGTGTAAACAAGCGGGCTTGCGCCGCGGCTCAACACCGCAAGCGCTGCTTCAATGGCATTCGAAACGGCGCGCATATCGCCGCGCGCCAATTCGAGAGGCGACACGGGAACCGCTTCGAAACCGTGGCTCAGCGCGAAACGAATCTGGCGTTCCGTCGTGGGCGAGACGCTGCCGGACACCACCGCTATCTGACCGGCCTTCTCGAGCGACGCGAATTCGGCTTTGCCAGGAACATCGCCGGACTGGGTCATCGCATTCATCAGCGCGTATTCTATTCCCGATGAACCGGCGAGAAACGCCGGCGCGGGCAGCTTGAGCAAGCGTTGCCCGGCGCGCAGCTGCGATTGGGCATCGAAGACATCGATGAGGCCAATGCCATTGGCTGGCCATTCGCTGTTGGCCAGGCAGGTATCGAGGGTTGTCTGCCTTGCGAGGTGAAGCCTGAGGTCCGCCTCGGACATGGGCGTCACCGGATGCCGCGACATGACGGGATGGCGGTCGATGCGATAGGTCTCGCCTTGGTAACCGGCGAAGAGGTTGCCGGCGAAGGTGAAGCGCTTGAGCTGAGGCGCGCCGACGATCAGCGGCACTGTCTTCTGAGCGAAGATGCGCGCGCCGATTTCGATGGCGCGGCCGATATTGCCAATTGCAGGGCTCGAGTCGAATGTCGAGCAGACCTTGTAGTGGCAGAAACGGGCTTCGAGGGATTTCAACCAATCGAAGGCTTGCGGCAGATGTTCGTCCATCCACTCCGGCGTCTGGCTGCGGCTGGTTCCCGCGAGGCCGAAGGCTTTGAAAGAGGCAAAGCGCGCGAATTCGTCCGTGGACGGAAGACGCGTGAAGAGCACGGTCTCGACGCCATGAACAGCGAGCGACTCCATGACATCCGTCGAGCCGGTGAAATCGTCGCCATAGTAGGAGACCAGCCGCTTCATGCGCCCTTGCCGCCGGCAAAGGTTGCGATGGATTGCGCGAGTTCGGGGTGCGACTTGGCATAGGCTTCAAGCGTTATGCCTTGCACTGCGGCCTCCCAGGCCTGTCTCACCGCTCTCACTCCAGCGCCCGCGCCTCCGGGATGCGAGACGATGCCGCCGCCACAGAGATACATGAGATCGATTGTCCGGCCGGTGCGCTCGTATGTATCTGGGGCCTGGCCGCCCCATTGCCCCGAGCCCACGACGGGCAACGGGCAATCGTCATTGGAGAACAATGGCGCCGTGATGGCCTTGAACGATGCGACGAAACTTTCGTCCGGCTCCCAATACTTGACTCGAATGCCGTTGATCTGGAACTGATCGACTCCAAGCAGCCGCCAGAATTGCTGCCACACCTTGAAGTCCATGCCGAGGCCCGGATGGCGCGTGAGGATGTCCCAGCCATTGCGATGGGCATGCAGCACGAGGCCCGAGCGCTTGCGGAGAAACGCCATGGCGCCCATGCCGATCGAATTGATGTTGATCACCGCGCAGTTGCCGCCGTGCTTCAGCACGATGTCGTGATTGCGCATCATCTCGTCCGGATCGGTGGCCGAGATGCCCCAGGCATACATCACCTTCTTGCCGGTCTTCTGCTCGCGCTCGAGGATCAGCGGCATGATCGCCTTCACGCGCTCCTCGAGCGGCGAGTAGGAAGGCGACATGAGTTTCTCGTCGTCCTTCACGAAGTCCGCGCCGGCGTCGATCACGTCTTTCACCAGCGCCGCGGTCTCATGCGGCCGCAGGCCGAGCGCTGGCTTCACGATCGTGCCGATGATGGGTCTTCCTTCGACGCCTGCCAGCTTGCGACTTCCGGACACGCCGAACTGCGGGCCGGGCCAGGCTTTTCCAAACTCCGGCGGCAGTTTCATGTCGACGATGCGAATACCGCTGAATCCCTTGATCGCATAGACACCGCCAATGGCGATGGTCATGAGCGCCACGAGATCGGCACCGATGGCATCGAAGGGAAACGCGATGTCAACTTCCATACGCTTGAAGGGGCCTAGGTCATCCGTTGGAAATGATGGTTTTGAAGCGGGCGGCAAAGCGCGGATGGCGGTGACCCGCGCGGCCACGCGGTTCTTCAGTTCCTCGGTTTCGCCGGGCACGGGCACGAAAGTTCCGGTCGATTGGTCGCTGGCGATCTTGTGAGCCAGCTTCTCGGGATCGCCCGAGGTTTCGATGAGATAAGTGAGTTCGATGTAGTTCCGGGTGTTCATGTCAGCAGATCCGCGCCGCGCAATCGCATGTCCGATCACGTGATGCGCTGAATGCTGGCGGCGATTTCGTCCGGCTCGAACACGCGTTTCCAATCGTCGCGCATGAGGACCGGTTTGCCGAACTGTATGGCCTTGTTGCAGGCGTCCGAGAATACGCCGGGCTGTTCCTTGAAGATGACGGCGCCCAGGATATTCATGTGGCCGAGCAGGAAATCGCGCGCCGCTTGTTCGGGCACGCCGCGGCGCACCACTTCGTCCATCGCCTCGCGCATGACATCGAGGAGCGAGGCAACGACGGTTTCCGCGAGGCCCGGCTCGAGCAGCGCCAACTGCTCGACAGTCAGGCGATGCGAGCGCATGACCGGCGCCCAGATGGTCTTGGCCACGGCTTCGCCGCGCGCGTAGTCGCTTTCGGGACCTTGCATGAGACAGCAGACGATCGCCTGCTTGGCGGCGATGCCGCCGAAGCGATCGAGCTTCGCCTCCATTTGGGTTTCGTCGTTGAATATCGGCGGGTGGCAAGGATGGGTTACGAAATAGGTGATGTCGCCGCGCTTGGGCAGATGGCCGGCATAGGGCGCGGCCGCATCGAGGATCACCACCATGGCGCCGGGTTCGAGACTGTCCACGATGCCATGCGCCACCTTGCCAATGGCGGTGTCGGGTACGGCGAGTACCACGATCTCGGCACCTTTGAGCGCGGAACCGGAATCGACGGCGTCCCAGCCGAGTTGATCCTTGAGGCGAGCTTGACCTTGTGCGCTCACTTCGACGGGCGCGACTTGATAGTTCGAGGATTTGAGATTGCGGCCCAGCCGCATTCCCATTTTTCCTCCGGCTCCGAACAGCGCCAGTTTCGGCATGTCTCTTGCCTCTCTTTTCAGTGCCCGCAAGCGAATTGTTTACGTCGCAATACGCACGGCGGCGTAGGGCGCGAGGTCGAGCGTGCCCGGGCGGGCAAGCTTCTTGCCGCCCTGGCGGAGAAAATGCGGATTGCGCGATGTGGCGGCGAACGATGCTTCGCTGATCGCGTGCACGAGAATGGGGCCTTTCAGTCCGGCGATTTTGACCGATGCCTTTTCGGGCGTGAGGTTGGCCAGCCAGAGTACCATTCCGTCCCGAGTCTTATGTGCGAAAGCCGCGATGGATGATGGGGCGCTTGAACCTGCTTCGATGCGCGGCGCCCCGCTGGCGGCGCAGAGACCTGCAACCACGTGATAAGCGGGGGCAGGCGCGCCACCCTTCAGGATGACGCCTTGTGGGCCGGTTGTGGCGCCTAAAGTTACAGCGTCGAGTTTGGCTTCGGCGGCGCGGGTGGCGAGGCCGAGGTTCCAGGCGGCGGCGAAGAGCGCATGCTGGCGCGGATCGTTATCGGCGAGACAGACCCGCTCGCGCTTTGGGTTGTTCGCGACCGCCGCGCCATAGGGATTGTCGCGGCAGGGAATGCCCGACGGACCCAAGTGATAGGGCGACTTTCCGATGATGGCGCGGGTGGAGGCAAAGATCGATGGCAGCGACTCCAGTGTTTCCATGACCGAGATATCGTCCGCGGCGTGCACGATGGGGCATACGGTGTGGGTAATGAAATCGAAAATGCCTTGCGGCGTTGGCTTGCGGTTCAACTCGGTAAAATACGAGAGCATGCCGCCGCCAATGGCAGCTCCCGGAAACTCGGAGCGCGCTGCCTTGGCCATCTCTTCATAGCTTGGTCCCCAAGGCCTCGGAGTATTGGGCTGGAAGGATTTCAGATCGTGCATCTGCGTGACAACGACCGCTTGCGGGCGCAGGCCGCCAGCACGAACCGCTTTGGCGATCACCGGCATCTCTTCGCTTGCGGGTGCTTTCGCGGGCAGAATGATTTCAAGCGTGACGGGGCAGACGCACTTTTCCGCGAGTTTGCGGAACGCTTCCGCCGTTTCGGCTTGGCCATTGTTTCGGCCATCGATCTGGCAGACGAGATGGCGCGGGCGCATGGCGGCAATGTGTTCGGCAGCGGCAAGGCTTGCGGCGGCTTCGCGCATCGGAACGGCAATTCCGAAGCGTGGCAGCCTTCCTTTCGCTGCTCCGAGCGAAACTTCGATGGCCTTGCCCGTCTTCGTGGCAGATTTCTTTTTTGGCTTGCCGCTGAAGGAGACCGTGATCTTCTGCGTGAAGGGCTCGCCCTTCTTTAGTGTGTAGGGCCAGGGATCGAGCAGCGAACAGACGTATGTCTTGTACGACGCATCCATCCAGTTGCGATGGTCCTCCATTTCGAATTTGTTGCCTTCCATCCGCACCGTGGCTTTGAGGCCGGGCTGCACCTGATGGGTGAGCGAGCGGATTTCGAAGATGGGCTGGCCTGGAGAAATGATGCTGGGGAAGTTGCGATTCTCGGTCTTGCCATCGGTGTGCACAACTTCGACTGGCGCTCCGACAACACCTTCAAGCGGATGGAGGACGACGAAGCCGGTGCGGTTAGTGAGGAAGTCCGAGCCTGGCGTGCCGATGGCTTCGAAGGTGACGCTTCCGTCCGGCGTCGCTGTGATTCTTGCTTCATAGCGGAGCGATTGCTGCGCGTCCTTGCACAGCGCCGTGTAGGAAACGGAGAAGCCGTTCCTGCCTTGCTTCACCTTGAGATTGGAGATGACGGGCGCATAGGTGCCCCAGTTCTTGTCGCGCGCGAGATAACTGATGCCGCGCAACACTTCCGTGCCGTGATACTTGATGTAGCGGAGCGCGCCATTGTCGAGCATTGCCGTGACCGGGCCAGCGCGAAGCGTGCGGCGCTTCGGTTCCGGTGTGTTGCTGCCCGTGAGTTTCATGAGGCGGGTGAGCGTGGCCATCAAAACCTCCTGTCTCAGATGACTTTGTCCGTCGCCGGATCGATGATCGCGGCGCGGGACATGTCGATTTCTATGGCGAGGCGCTCGCCGGGCTTTGCCGCCGTGTGCGCGTCGAACTCGCCGATGATGGTGGAGCCGCCGAAGGGTATGGTGGCGTGAAGGCGCGTGCCGGTGGGTTGGACGAGTTCAACGATCACGGGGTGCGCGGTCTTCGAACCCTTGCCGGCAAGCGAGATATGTTGTGGGCGAATGCCAACAATCACCGCATCGCCTTCCTTGCCTTTGGGTGAGGGCAGCGGAAGCTTCGCGCCATCTTCCAATGTTACAACACCTTTGGCGATGCGGCCCTTGAGAAAATTCATCTTGGGACTGCCGAGGAATCCCGCGACGAATTTTGTCGCCGGGCGTTCGAAAAGAGCGAGCGGCGAGCCTTGCTGTTCGATGACGCCGTCGCGCAGCAGCACGATGCGGTCGGCGAGCGTCATCGCTTCGATCTGATCGTGCGTCACATAGATCATCGTGCGCTTCAGTTCCTGATGCAGGCGTTTGATCTCGACCCGCATGTCGTCGCGCAATTGAGCATCGAGATTGGAGAGCGGTTCGTCGAAGAGAAAGAGCAGCGCATCGCGCACGATGGCGCGGCCGATGGCGACGCGCTGGCGCTGGCCACCGGAGAGTTCGCGCGGGAAACGTTTGAGCAAAGCGCCAATGCCCAGCATCTCGGCGGCGCGGGCCACGCGCCTTTGCGTTTCGGCTTCGGCGAATTTTCGGGCGCGAAGGCCGAAGGCGATGTTGTCCTCGACCGAGAGATACGGATAGAGCGCGTAATTCTGGAACACCATGGCGATGTCGCGGTCGCGCGGGCGCGCCCAAGTGACATCCTTGCCGCCAATCTCGATGCGGCCTCCGCTTGCTTCCTCAAGTCCCGCGACAGTGCGCAGAAGCGTGGACTTGCCGCAGCCCGAAGGACCGACGAACACGGTGAACTCGCCGGACGGCACTTCGAGATCGATGCCTTTCAGGGCATGGAACTTGCCGTAATATTTCTGCAGCCCGCTGACTTTGAGATCCGCCATCGCCTATCCCTTGACCGCGCCCATGGAGATGCCACGCACCAGGAAGCGCTGCATAGTCGCCACCGCGAAGAATACCGGTATCGTGCCCAGCACCGACATCGCCGCGATCTTCGCCCAAAAGTTCGATTGCCCGCCGAAGTAATGCGTGACCTGCACAGGGAATGTCGTCACTTCGGTGCGCGTGAGTACCAGCGCAAAAAGGAAGTCGTTCCAGGCAAATACGAAGGTGAAGACGGCGGTGGCGAAGAGCCCGGCGCGCGCCATGGGGAATACGACCTTCCACAGCACTTCCCAGCGGGTGCAGCCATCGACGAGGGCGCTCTCTTCGAGTTCGAGCGGAATATCCTCGATGTAACCGCGCATCATCCAGATCACATAGGGGAGATTGAAGGCGGTGTAGAGGATGATGAGGCCGTGAAACGAGTCCACCCATCCGAAGGCGACATAGAGCAGGAAGATCGGAAATACGATGGCCACGGGCGGCATCATGCGTTGCGAGATGATCCAAACGGCGAAGTTTTCCCCGCCAGTCTTGAAGCGCGCCAACGAGTAAGCCGCGAGCGTGCCGAGTATCATGGCGAACACCGTGGAAGCACCAGCGAGGATCAAGCTGTTGAGCACCGTTTCCGCATCGCCATCCTTGAACAGCACGCGGTAGTTCGCGAACTGAATGCTTTTCGGATACCACACCGGCGGAAAGGAGAAGATTTCGTCAGGCGTCTTGAAGGAGATGATGAACAGCCAATAGACCGGAAATATGAAGATGATGGTGATGAGGATGGCGAGCGCGTAGCGGATGGCGAGGCGCACGTCGTGGCGGCGGTGGAATGGGGTCGCGCTCACTTGACGAGCCCCATGCGGCGGATGGCCCAGGTCACGATGATGGTGAGCATTGCGACGATGAGGAATGCGATGGCCGCCGTGTAGCTGGTTTCGAATTGCTTGAAGCCCTGCGTATAGGCATAGATCGAAATGGTTTCCGTCATGGTGCCGGGGCCGCCTTGGGTTAGCGCCCAAATGATGTCGAAGATGCGGAAGAGGTCAAGCCCGCGGATCAAGAGCGCGATCGCCATCACCGGCCAGATGGCGGGGAGCACGATGTAGCGGAAGGTGCGGACGAAGCTCGCGCCATCGATTTCGGCGGCTTCAGTCTGAGACTTGTCGACGTTGGAGAGTGCCGCCAGCAAGATGAGAAACATGAAGGGCGTCCACTGCCAGATCTCGCAGATGAAGATGGCGGGATAGACAAGATTTGGTTTCACCGTCCAAAGAGCCGCGACGGGCTCGCCCCAGATCCACCCGAGAATCTGATTGATCGGGCCGTAGCGGTTGTCGAACAGCAGCCGCCACGTGGCGCCCGCGACGATGGGCGAGATGATGGTGGGGAGAACCAGAAGCGAGATAAAGACGGGGCGGCCCGGCAGCTTCTCAAGAAAGAGATAGGCCATGGCGAGACCAAGAGCCAGTTCGATGGGAAGCGCGATCACGAGAATGAGGAATGTGTGAAGGAGCGACTCCCATAGCCGTTTGTCCTTGAAGAGCTGCGCGTAGTTGGCAAGACCCGCAAATGACGTGTCCACCTCCATCATGGTGATGCTCATGAAGCTCACGATCAGCGAGTAGACGAGCGGGAAGAGACCGATGAGCAGCAGCAGGAAAACCGACGGAGCGATGAGCCAGTATTTGAAGTGGCGATCGGGGTTGGCGGTGGCGGTCATGTGAACCCGACCATTAAACGTCCTCCCCCGCTTTGGCGGGGGAGGAAGGGGCCCCGTGACGCGAAGCGTCATGGGGGAGGTGAAGGTGAGTCAAGGAACTCCGATGACTCACCCTCACCTCCCCATCATGCTGACGCATGATGGGTCCCCTCCTCTCCCGCTTCGCAGGAGAGGACATTAGCGGCGCAAGCCGGGATGACGGCTGGTTGGAAGGTATGGGGCACGATCCCTTCAAAGAAGCGGGCCTCCCCGTTGAGAGGGACCCGCGCCATGCATTGCTACATCTTCGGATAGGCGCCGCTCTTGGCGGCCCAGCCGGCGTAGACCGCTTTTTGCGCGTCGACGCCGATTTTGTCCGTGATCGCGTCCCACTCGGCAGCGGCGGCATCGGCGATCGCTTTCGGATCGTCGCCCGCCCAGAGCTTCGAGATCATCTGGCGCAGCACTTCTTCGTATTTGTCGGTCTGAAGCAGCGACAGATCGAGCAGGCCTGAGTTGGCGCCTGCTTGCAATGCCGCGAGGTAGTCCTTCGCGTCGGGCCACTTCGCCAGATACTCAGGCGAGGTGAAGTGCGAGTCGCGGAACGGATCGCGGAGCGCGTAAGGTAGCTGCACGCGCTGCAGGCTGGTCTCTTCGCTGTTGAGCCACTGGATAAAGAGATAGGCCGCTTCCTTGTTCTTCGATGTGGAAGCAACCGAGAGCGCGAAGCCTGCCGCAAGCTGCGGATGGCCGCCGGGCGGCAGCGCATAGCCGACCTTGCCGGCAATCGTTGTTTTCGGAACCCAGCTCAGCACTTCCTGATCGGTGCCATAACCGGCAGCCCAGCGCCCGTAGGGTGGCCACGAGATTGTCATTGCCGTTTGGCCTTGCAGGAAAGCCGCGAGATTTTCGACAAAACCCCATTGTTCGACGCCCGGGGGCATCCAGGCATTCTCGGCGCGCATTTCGGTCAAGACGCGAACGCCGATGTCCGAGTTGATCGTCGCCTTCATGGCGTCGTCGAAGAACTTTCCGCCTTCGTTGCGGAAGCGCTCCTGGAACATGAACATGGTGTAGGGCGGCTGGCGGAAGAAGGCCGCGCCGAAGATGCCCTTGTCCTTCAGGATTTCGGTGAGTGCGGCGCCCGTCACATCGAAGTCGGCCCATGTGGTGGGCACGGCGAGATCCTTGCCGGTTTTCGCCTTGAAAGCATCCTTCACCGCGGCGTCTTCGAAGATATCCTTGCGATAGTACATGAGGAACACGTCGCCATCGTCGGGGAAGCCGAAGATTTTATCCCCGACCATCATCTGATTGTCGCGATAGGTGGGCGCTATCATCTTCAGTTCGTCGCGGAAGCCATACTTGTCGACATAGGCGTCGAGCGGTTCGAGCGCGCCGGCATTGGCGAGGTCGGGCATCCAAGCGGGGATAACGTTCAGCGCGTCATAGGCGCCGGTGCCGCCGCGATACTCCTGCATGATCTTGGTGAACATTTCGGCGGTCGAAACTTCGATCACCTTCACTTCGATGCCGGTCAGTTCCTTCCATTTGGGCCCGGAGAAGTTGAGCGGGTCAAGCGACTGCAGACCCGCCTCCCAAACAATCGTGATGGTCTGGCCGGAAAACTGCTTCGCGGCGTCGACCGCCGTTTGCGCGGCGGATGCGGCGAGAGCGGGGGCCGTGAACGTCCCGCCCAAACCAGCGGCAAGGCCGATCTTGCCGATATCGCGTCTTGTAACCATAGTTTCCTCCCAGTTTCAGGCCTTGGGGCCCTGTTCACCCGCCACCAAAGCGGCGGCGGTATCCGTCGAGTTTCTTCTTGAAGCCGGCGCGTTCGAGAACCTCGCGATTGACGATGCCCCGCGGCACGCGGCTCTGCTGGATATCGAGCACCGCGCGCACGTCGGCGGCGCCTATTCCGGCAAAACACTGATCGGTCCAGCACAAAGCATGCGGTGCCGCGATGACATTGTCGAGCTTGAAAATGGGATCGTCCGGATCTGTTGGTTCGTCCTCGAAGACATCGAGGCCGGCGCCCGCGATCTTGCGCTGCTCCAGAACCTTGGTGAGCGCCTTCTGATTGACGATAGGCCCTCGCGCGGTGTTGATCAAATAGGCGGTGGGCTTCATGAGACTCAGCAAGCGCTCGCTGACGATTTGGTGTGTCTCGGGCGAAAGCGGGCAGCTCACCGAGAGAATATCGGCGCGCTGGAACAGTGCTTCGATGCTCACAAGTTCAATGCTGAGTTCTGCGCATATGTTTTTGTCAGCGAAGGGATCGTGAGCAATGAAGCTCATGTCGAAGGGCTTCGCCAGCCGGAATGCCTCCGCGCCAATATTGCCGACGCCGAGCGAGCCGAAAGTCTTGCCCACGAGCCCAACGCCCATGTGCTCGCCGCGCGCGGCGAAGCCGGGCGGTCCTTGCCGTGCGAGCCTATCCTTCACCATCATCTTGCCGGTGAGCGCCAGCATGAAGGTGATGATCGAGACGGCGACAGGGCGGCGCACCCCATCGGGCGTGATCACGAGAGCGATGTCGTTTGCTGTGCAGGAAGGAACATCGACCGTGTCATAACCAACGCCGAAACGGGCGACCGTGGAAAGCCTGCCCGAGCGCGGCACGCTTTCGGCGGCGAAGCGGTGGCCAAGAAGAATGAGTGCGTCGAAATCCTCGAGTTGGCTTGCCTGGAGTGGCGATTGCGAGTCGAGAAACTCCATCTCGACATTCGGTGCGTTGCGCAAGGGCACAAGGTCGAAATCCGAAAATGTCGGCGAGCCATCCGCCTTCTTGAAGTCTCCGGAAAGGGCCACGCGAAACTTCTCGGCCATCACTTGCACCCCTCCCGGATTGTCTTGACGGCGGCTGTGAGCGCATCGCGCAGCACCCACACATCGCCGGAGTAACAGCAGAAATCGAAGCCCTGTTTGTAGAACTGAATCGCCTGATCGGTATTGGGAACGAGGCGGCCCAAGGATTTGTTGTGCTTCTTCGCGGCAGCGATGATATTGCGCATGGCGGCATCGAATTTTGGATGATCGAACTGGCCGGGAATGCCAAGCGACACGGATAGATCGAAGTGGCCCACCCACAAGGCGTCGACGCCCGGATTGGCCGCGATGGCATCCACATTCGCTGCACCGTCCGCGGTTTCGATGAGACAGATGACGGCGGTCCGTTCATTCGCGCCGGATAACGCGTCCGCTACCGGCGCCACGCGATAATTGTCATGGGCGAGGCCAAGGCCGACACCGCGCTTTCCAGCTGGGAAGTACTTGACGCTGTCCACCATGGCCTGCGCCTGGGCGGCGGTCGAGATCATCGGTGCAATCAGGCCTTCCGCGCCCATGTCGCAGGCCCTGGCCAGCATGTCATTTTCGAGCGAGGGCACGCGCACGATCACGGCGACGCCCGCGGCTTCGAAATAGCGGATGGCGCTCTTGAGCGTCTCGAAGGAAAAGCCCGAGTGTTCCATATCGAAGAACACGAAATCGCATCCGGCAGCCTTCAAGATGTGTCCAATTCCGGGCGTGGCAAACTCCACGACGAAATGCCCGACCTTCAGATCCCGGGCGCGGGCCATGTCTCTCAAGCTGCGTCGTTCCATGTTCCCGCCCCTGATAAAAACATCATACCAAACGCTATCGCTGCCCATTGAGACCGTCAACGCTCCTTGAGCGCTGGAGCGGCCATGCAAATTGCACAGCAATAATCTTTGCCCGTGGGGAAACCTTCCTTTAGTTATCTCTCCCATGACAAACACCGAGCAAAGACCAACGGCACTCGTCACCGGCGCTTCGGGCGGGATCGGGGAGGCGCTGGCGTTCGCGATCGCGGCGGATGGTTATGCGCTGGTACTGGTGGCGCGGCGGGAGGGCGAGCTGCAGCGGGTGAAGGGCGTGGTTGCCGGAAAACATGCGGTGCCGGTCACCGTCGTTGCACTTGATCTGGCACAGCCGGGCGCTTGCGAGGCGCTGGCGAAGGAGCTTGAAGCGCGCGGCATCGTGCCGGATGTTGTGGTCAACAACGCGGGCTTTGGGCTCGTCGGCAAGGCGGTGGAACTGCCGCTCGGCGAACAGACCGAGTGCGTCACTCTCAATACCGTCGCGCTCACCGATTTGAGCCTCCGTTACCTGCCGCACATGAAGGCCAAGGGAATGGGTGGAATTCTGAATGTCGCCTCCGTCGCGGGCTTTATGCCGGGGCCCAACATGGCAGTCTACTTTGCCACCAAGAACTATGTGCTGGCCTTCACCGACGCACTGGCCGAGGAAGTGAAAGGGACAGGCGTCAAGGTCATGTCGCTCTGCCCGGGGCCGGTGCCTACGGGCTTCCAGGACCGGGCCGGCATGACCAACATGCGGGCCATCATGGGGAACGTGAAATCGGCGCAGGTCATTGCCACGGAAGCCTGGGCCGCGTTCAAGGGTGGCGACCGCGTTTTGATTCCGGGATTTCTCAACTGGATGTCGGCCTACGTCATGCGGGCCGCGCCCCGGCGGCTAACGCTGCCCATCATCGGGCTTGTCATGGCCCGCAGCGGACGCGGTAAACCATCGTCATGACAGAAGAATTTTGAACCCCAGTTCATTTCGATTGCTCGACTTCTAGCTGAGAACGATGGTCTCGATACCCGAATTGGCTGCTCTGGACGGCAAAGCGGCACACGGCATCAACCCGTTGTTAATCTCTTTTTTCCTGTTCGAAACCGTTTGGAAACCCTGTTGGGGCAATACTCCACTCATGGCACGCGTTCCTCCGAGCGGGGAGTGCCAGGGGAGCCAACCGGGATTCAGTACTGCGTACCCGGTCCCCTAGTTTATCGCGAGGGGCGGCGGGACGGCGGCCCCTCGTTTTTTTTTGGCATGGCCCCCTGCGCCGAACGGGTTTCCCAAAGAGCGCCAGACATAGTAGCTGTTGGCCGGAAAGACGCGCTGGTGCGCGTTAACGTGGGGCCCATAGGAAATGAGTGTGAAGACCTTTGAGGCAAAACGCCTCGACATTCACAACTCGGAAGTGCCGTTGGTCTGCCAATCCTGCGAGGCGCGGCACCGCGGCATTTGCGGCACTTTGAATCCACGGCAACTGGCCGAGCTTGCAAAGCATACGTCGCGGCACGCTTACGAGAGCGACCGGGAGCTGATGGCGCCGGGCGAAGATGTCGAGCGCTACTCGAATATCCTGTCCGGCGTGGTGAAGCTTTCGAAACTGACGGCGGATGGCCGCCAGCAGATTGTCGGACTGCAATTCGCGCCCGATTTCCTTGGCCGGCCATTCAAGCGGCAGAGCGATGTCGCGGCTGAGGCTGCAACGCCGGTCAAGCTCTGTTCCTTTCCGCGGTCGGTGCTGGACCGCCTGATCGTGGAGAGCCCCGATCTCGAGCACAAGCTCTACGAACAGTCACTCAAGGAACTCGACGACGCGCGCGATTGGATGTTGACGCTAGGCCGGAAGAATGCCGCGGAACGGGTGGCGAGCTTTCTCTACATGATCGCTTCGAGCATCGACCCCGAGAAGGAGCCGGGGGCGGGCGGCATCGCGTTCGAAATTCCACTCAAACGCGCCGACATCGCGGATTTTCTGGGACTCACGATCGAAACCGTCAGCCGCCAGATCACCAAGCTCCGGAAGGCGGGCATAATCGAGCTGGAGGACAACCGCGCGGTCAAGGTGGCCAGTCTGGCGCGGCTCAAGGCCGCCACCGAAACCGGATCATGAAAGGATTTTGGTGGGCAGCGACTACCGAACTATCGTAGTGCGGCAGGTTTCAGTCAGTGCTCTGCGTTCTTCGAAATTGCTTGGCTTTTGCCGATAGGCAGGTCCTTTTCAGAGCTGCCGGTTGGAGAGGTCGTACCAGCGCTTGGCGTAGGCTTCCAAGCCGGGAATGGGTGTGGTCCGCGCCGGGGCTTCTGTTATCTCAGCGCGACCCCTGTAAGATCAGCCGCCTGATGTCCGCGCTGGTGGCGGTAAAGGTGCCTCTCAAAGCGCCGGAAAAGCGCCAGCGTGAGATAAGTCAGAGCGAGGTAGACAAGTCCGATGCTGATGAAGAGTTCATAGGGCGAAAAAGTCCGCGCGATGATCACCCGCGCCACGCCCGTGAGATCCATGACAGTGACAAGGCTGGCCAGTGATGTCGATTGCAGGACGAAGATCACTTCGTTGGTATAGGCCGGGAAAAACAGCCTTGCAGAAATTGGCAAAGTGATGCGCCGCATCACATGCGCTGGACTCATGCCCATTGCACGGGCGGTTTCAACATCGGCATGAGGGACATTGCGGATAGCGCCCGCAATGATTTCGATGCTGTAGGCGGTGGTGTTGAGGATAAAGGCGATGAGGCAGCAATAATAACCTTCGCGCAGCAAAGGCCACAACTCACTTGCGCGAATGAACTTGAACTGTGCCAGGCCATAATAGATGAGAAAGAGCTGGATCAGCATGGGCGTGCCGCGGAAGAAGTAGGTGTAAGCCCAGATCGGCCCGGAGATGAAGCGGTTTGCAGAGTTGCGCAGAATGCCAAGTGGCAAGGCAAGCAATATTCCGCCCAGCACAGTCCACAGCGTAAGTTGCAGGGTCACCAGCAGGCCTTGCAGTAATTCCGGAACACTGTCCCAGACAAGCGCAATGTCAAACGGCCCGATCATCAGGCCCTCTTGAATCCGATGGAGGTACGGCGCTCAATGTGATTGCGCAACAGGTCGGAAACAGCCGTGACAGCGAGGTAAAGCAGGCACGCCACGAAAAACACGGTAAAAGGCATCTTGGTGGGAGCCTTGATCAGGTCTGATTGCCGCGCCAGTTCCGTGAGGCCAATGACCGACGTGATTGAGGTGGATTTGAACAGCGTGAGCCAGAGATTGCCAAGTCCCGGCACGGCCAGGCGCCAGGCTTGTGGCAACTCGATCCGCAGGAAGGCCATGCTGCGCGGCATGCCAAAGGCACTAGCTGCTTCCGTTTGGCCCTTGGGAATGGCTTGAAAGGCGCCGCGGAAAATCTCGACAGCGTAGGCACCATAGACAAAACCCAAAACCAGTGTGCCCGCCAGGAATGAACTGATGTTTACCCGCACATCACCGCCACCCAGAGACAACAGATACTGCAACAGCACCGTGCCACCATAGTAAACCAGTAACATCAGCACCAATTCGGGAATGCCACGAATGATGATCGTGTAGGCTTGACTCAAAATCTGCAGGGGACGCGATGGTGAGAGCCGCGCCAAGGCCCCCAATATGCCGAGGGCCAGCGCGACCACCATTGCCGCGATGCCTACGGAAATCGAGATCAGAACCCCGTCAATCAGAAGGTGACCATAACCCTTGAGGTTCAGGAGTTTCAGCAGATCCAAGTTGGCTCACTGGCCATAGATGTCAAAGTCGAAATACT
>JBJXGL010000236.1:0-5751 GCA_046160365.1 Aestuariivirga sp.
CTGAACCGCGCTGTTCCAATTCTCTCCCGCACCATCACCGCGAGCCTCGGCGGCGACACACTCGCCATTGCCGAGGCGCTGCATGGATCATGACACCGGTCGTTGGCGTTGACGGCTGCCCCGCCGGATGGATCGCGGTCATCTGGGGCAATACGCTCGAACACAGACTCTTCCACAGCTTCGCGGAGATTATCGAACTCGATGCCGCAATCATAGCAGCCGACATGCCCATCGGATTTCCGGAGATGTCTGGGCGCACGGTCGAGAACGAGGTCCGGTCCAAACTCGGTCAGCGCCAGTCAAGCCTGTTCTCGGTTCCAAGCCGCGCCGCGGTGATGTGCGATGACTATCGCGAAGCCTGCGCGGTCAATCTTCAAAACTCCGATCCACCACGAAAGATCGCGAAGCAATGTTTCCATCTCTTCCCGAAGATGCGCGAGATCGACCGCTTGATGACGCCTGCCTTGCAGGAGCGCGTGTTCGAGTCCCATCCAGAACTGGCGTTCTGGACCATGAATGGCAGACAGCCACTGTCGCTTCCCAAGAAAATCGGAGGCACGCCGTTTCCTGATGGCCTTGAACAGCGGCGTGACCTTCTGCGCGGCGCAGGCTTTCCGTTGCACGCGCTTCCTGCTTCAAGTTATCGCCGATCGGACGTAGCCGCCGACGATCTCTTAGACGCCTGCGCCTGCGCATGGGTCGCGCGGCGGATTCTTGACGGCGAAGCAAAACGCTTCCCCGCCAATCCGCCGCGCGACGCGCGTGGGTTGAGAATGGAAATCAACGCGTAGGCCGCTACAGGATGCCGTTGCGGTGCGCCGTCATCTTGAGACGGTGCGCCTCGCGCGCGGCGCGCAATTCGTCGCGCATCCGCTGGATTTCGCGCGGATCGGCGTCGTGAATGGCGCAAGCCTTCCGGCGCGCGTTGAATTTCCGGGCCATCTCTTTCGCCGCCTCGATGGTGGGAAAGAAGAGATCGTTCTTGATGGCAAACATGACTCTCTCCTTCGCGGAACGCGAGGCATGGCCCGCGTGCGATGTTATGAATGGCGATGCTAAACGCGCGCGATCAGACGCACGTCAGCAGTAGCCGCTTGTTTCGATTGTGCAGTGATTAAGCGCCTCTGGCGCGAATTACGCTTCCGCGGGCACCGAGCCCTGCGGCCCGGAGATCAACGGGAGGTAAGAATTCCCTTCATCATGGCTATCTCCTTTGCGTAAGTTAAATTGCGCGGCTTCCATAACAGAAACACGACGCGAAGCAAGTGCGAAAACTCACAACGGTGATCACAAAATCGGGAATACCGCTTATGACAGAACGCGTGTCATCACATGCGTCATGCGTTTCGCGAATGCCGCTGGATCGGCGACCGGTTCGCCTTCGAGAACGAAGGCCTGATCGAGCAGAAGCTCTGCTGCGTCGTTGATGTCGGACGAGCTTCCGTTCTTCTGATGCAGCTTCGACATCGCCTCAATCAGCGGATGCGATGCATTGACTTCGAGTATGGGCGCTGAAACCGCCACACCGGAATCCTTCTGCCGCGCCAGATACTTCTCCAGCGTGCGATCGAGCCCGCCGTCGGCAACGAGACATACGGCGCTGTCGGTCAATCGCTGCGATACGCGCACGTCTTTCACCCGCTCGCCCAGCGCGGCCTTGATGGCGAGCAACAACGGCGCAACCGCGCCTTCATCGGCTTTCGGTTTCGCAGCGTCCTTGAGGGGAATTGTGTCGAGATCGGCAGTTCCCTGCGTCACCGACTTGAAGGGCTTGCCTTCGAAGCCCATCGCAGTCCGCACCCAGAACGAATCGACCGGGTCGGTGAGCAGCAGCACTTCGATATCGCGCGCCTTGTAACCTTCGATCTGTGGGCTTGCGGATGCCTTTGCCGCATCCTCGCCGGTGAAATAGTAGATTGCCGTCTGGTTTTCGCGCAGCCGCTCGATGTACTCTTTGAGCGACACCCATTCGCCTTTCGTCGAGCGGAAGCGCGCGATCTCATAGAGCTGGTCGCGCCGCTCCATGTCCTCGTAAAGACCTTCCTTGATCACGGGCGCAAAGAGATCCCAGATCTTCTTGAAAGTCTCGGGCTCGCTTTCGGCGGTCTTCTTCAGCTCGGACAAAACCTTGTTGGTCACCGCCTTGCGGATCGCGGCGACCTGAGGATTGTTCTGCAGCATCTCGCGCGACAGGTTGAGCGGCATGTCCTCGCTGTCGATGACGCCGCGCACGAAGCGCAAGTAAGGCGGCAGGAGTTGCGCGTCGTCGGCGATGTAGACGCGCTTGACATAGAGCTTCTGCCGGCCCTTGCGCTCGGGATCGTAGAGATCGAAGGGCCGCTCGCCCGGCACATAGAGCAGCACCGTGTATTCGTTGCGGCCCTCGGCGCGGTAATGCAGCGTCAGCGCCGGATCGGAGTAGTTGCCGGAGAGATGCCCAAAGAATTCCTTGTGCTGCTCCGCCGTCACCTCGGACTTGGGCCTAGTCCAGATGGCATTCGCGGTGTTGATCTGCTTGGCGTCCAGCATGATCGGATGCGCGATGTGGTCGGAATAGGCGCGCACCACGCTCTCGATCTTCCACGGCTCGAGGAATTCCTCGGCGTCCTTCTTGAGATGCAGCACGATCGCCGTGCCCCGCGCCGGAGCACCTTCGCCAGCGGGCGATACGGTGAATGTTCCCGCCCCTTCCGATTCCCAAGCGAAGGCCGATGCTGCGCCCGCCTTGCGTGAAAGCACAGTGACCTTGGACGCCACGATGAAGGCTGAATAGAACCCGACGCCGAACTGGCCGATCAAATGCAGGTCGGCTTTGCCGTTGCTCGCCTTCTCGGCTTTGTCGACGAAGGCCTGGGTGCCGGACTTGGCGATGGTGCCGAGATTCTCGATCAGCTCCTTCTCGGTCATGCCGGTGCCGTTGTCGGCTATCGAGAGCGTCTTGGCTTTCTTGTCGGGCGTGATGGTGATTCGGAGTCCGGTGTCGTCCGCGAGAAGCTTGGGCTTGGCGATGGCCTCATAACGCAGCTTGTCCAGCGCATCGGCGGCGTTGGAGATCAGCTCGCGTAAGAAAACGTCCCGGTCGGAATAGACCGAATGCACCATGAGGTGCAGGAGCTTGGCCACCTCCGCCTGGAATTCCATCGTGCCGCCGTCCGGTTTTGCCGCCGCTTTCGCCATCGAACCCTCTTTGAATCTGGACTGAAGTTCTGGCGATATTGGTGAGGCTGCCCCTAGCGTCAAGCCCAAAGAAAAAAGCGGCCGGGACGAACCCGGCCGCATGAACACAACGCCTCACCAGAAAGGGATAGGGGGGCCCGGTGGAACACGTGAGACCGGAGGGGCTGGGGGGCTGAGAATTCCGAGTCTCAACTCCAGCCGGGCCCTAGAGGCAACAATCGCAATATCACCCTGCTTCGTGTCCAAGGCTTGATCCAATTGCGGCAAAACTGCGGAATTGCGTGATCGCTTGCAAGGCGCGTTGATCGGGTCCATTCTTTCATTGTGGACGATCTCGAGCCGATAGTTCCCTTCCGCGCCACTGGCGCGGACCTTCCGCCGCGAGGCCCTGCGGCACACCCGGTGGTCGCCTTCGACCGCAAGGAGCTCAACCTTATCCTCTCGCTTTATGGCCGCTACGTCGCCTCTGGGGAGTGGCGCGACTACGCGCTCGATTTCACGCGCGACAAGGCGGTGTTCTCGATCTTCCGCCACACCGGCGAAAGCCCGCTCTACAGAGTGGTGAAGGACCCGGCGCTGGCGCGGAAGCAGGGGCAGTATTCGGTGATGGCGCAAGGTGGGCTCATCATGCGGCGCGGCCAGGACCTGGCGCAGGTGATTCGCGTTTTGCTGAAACGCCCCATACTTATCGGCGCCTGAAACAAAAAGCCCGGCGCGAGGCCGGGCTTCGAGGATGGTGCTGAAAGTTTCGCTTACTCGCTGCGCATGATCCCGAGGATGTTCAGGATGTGCACGAAAAGCGTGATGAAGCTGCCGTAGAGCGCGAAAGCGCCGAAGATCGACTTGCCCTTGGCCACGCCCGCCGCATCGCCTTCCACATACATTTCCTTGATCATCTGGGTTTCGTAGGCGGTGACGCCTGCGAACAAGAGAACCGTGACGATCGAGGTGATGAGGCTCATCATTGTGCTCTGGAAGAAGAACACATTCACCAGCATGGCGATGATGATGCCGATCGAGGCCATCATGAAGAACGCTCCAAGACCAGACAGGTCACGCTTGGTGACGTAACCCGCAAGGCTTGTGGCGCCGAAGGTAGCGGCCGAGATCAGGAAGGCCTGGTAGACGATGGACGAATCGATGGCGAGATAGGTCCCGACCATCGGCGCGATCGCCAAACCCCAAAGCCCCACGTATGTCCAGAACGCGCCATGAGCCATGGCGGTGTTGCCGGAAAAGATGAGGCGCGGCGCGAAGAAGCCGAGGCCAAGAATGCCGATGAAGAAGATCCACTTCAGCGAGTAGACCGCCGCCATTGCGGCCGGATTGGACGCAACCGCCATGGTGATGATGGCGGTAACCGCCACGCCCAGGGCCATGTAGTTGTAAACGCCCAGCATATAGGAGCGGAGACCTTGGTCGATCTCAGCCCGTGAACCCGTCTGGACCCGGGGTTGATATCTCGTGTCAGCCATTTGCTCCCTCCAAGGTTTGCTGCGGATGACCATATGGTCGGACCGGTTGAAAGATTCAAGTTACAGCACTGTAAGGCAAATTTCGTCCGCAGGCAAAGTTAACCGGCCCACTCGTCCATCTTGCGCGCCATGTTGACGTCCTTCTCGGTCACGCCTCCGGCCGAATGGGTGGAAAGCGTCACCTCGACCCGGCCATAGACATTGAGCCATTCCGGATGGTGATCGGCTTTCTCGGCATAGAGCGCCACCCGGCTCATGAACGCCCAGGCTTGCCCGAAGCTCTTGAATTGAAAGGTTTTTGTTATGGCGTCGCGGCCCCGGACCTCGCTCCAGCCGCGCAAAGACTGCAGCGCCTTGACGCGCTCGAGCCCCGAAAGTGCCTGGTCAGCCATCATGCCACCTGAAATTCATAAGATTGTTCAACAGCATAGGGCCCGCCGCCGCGGGACGGACGGGACGAGAAAAGCACGAACCAGTCGACGTGAAATTCCCGGCTCTTGTAGAGGCTGTGCGAGGCCACATAGCGGTGAATCTGGCCGATATCGGCATCCTTCAACCGTGCCAGCGTCACATGCGGCGTGAACTTTCGCGCCTCGGCTTCCAGCCCCAGAACCTGGCATATGCGCTCATGGATCGATTGCAGGCGGCGGAGCTCGCCCGAATCCTCCACCCCGGCATAAAGCGTGTTGGGCCGGTTACCGCCGAACACATCGATTCCCTTGAGGCGGATGGAAAACGGGCGGGCCGTTACACCGTCCAGCTCATAGGCGATTTCGCGGGCAAGCCCTTCTTCGATGTCGCCGATGAAGCGGAGCGTGATGTGGAAGGATTCGCGGTCGATCCAGCGCGCCCCAATGATGCCTCCCCGCATGAGGTCGAGGTCGAACGCAACATCAGGGGGGATTTCGACCCCGGTAAACAGTCGCGGCATGGCGGGCCTCCTTGAGGTTGAAGGATTGCTCGGAACGCGCAAGCGATAGGCTAGCCTGATTCTGGTAAACGCCAAGTGCTATTTTGCTGACGCTTGGCCAACCAGTTCCTCAACCTGAGGCAAGATGCGGGCCACGATCATGTCGATTCCTTCCGCCGTGGGATGCAA
>JBJXGL010000237.1:0-4882 GCA_046160365.1 Aestuariivirga sp.
AGGAAGAGGTCGTTGCCGCCGCCGGTGACGGTGACGGGCTCGGCCGCATCGATCAGAGTTTCGATGTAGTTGACGAATTCGCTTTGAAGAGATGGAGTCGCAGCGAGAATGTCGTTCGGAATCCGGGGAAGAGGCATGATCGTTCTCCTGTTGCTTTACTCTGGGCCTGTGTGCCCTGCGAGAAGGAGAACGGTGGACGGCACGATTTATTCCGGCATCCTTCCGGCAAGCGGGAAAAATCAGCGCAAAGACTCGAGGGCCGCCTTTTCGTCTGCGGGAGAGAGTGGCTCGCTCGCGCCAATGGCATCGAAGTAAGCATCTGCCGCCGTGGTGGAGGATGCTGGCGCATAACCCGTCTCGGACGCAGGTGCGGCAATTGCAAGTTTGGTCAGCCAACTCGAAGCAGGGGTGCGGCAGGCCACTGCAATCACTGTGTCTGCCGCCGGCAGATCATATTCGAACTCCCGGCACAGCGCTTTATCCCGGTCGAACACGGAGGTGACGATCCGCAGCCGCCCGCCGTTTAACTGCGCTTCTTCACCAGACGCAGCGGCAGCCAGTTTCTCGGCAAATGCACTGGGCAGCGGTTGGCCTACAGCGATCTGCTGCAACGGGCCACTGGTATCGCCGTCGCGCAAGGAATAACCCGCGACACCGGCGACCACCGCCGCGATCGAAGCCGCGAGAGGCAGCGCCCATGGCCGCTGCACCTTCTGCACGGAAGGCTTGGCGCGGAAAGGAACAACATTTGGGCTCTCGGGACGTGACGCGGAGATCTTCGCTTCGATCGATTTGCGTAAGGCATCCGGCACCGGTTCATCCGCCAGCGGACCTGCCGCACGTTTCACCAGCATGGCCGATTGCCGGAACATTTCCACGCGGCGCGCCAGGACCTTGTCCTTCCGCACAAGCGCTGCGATTTCCTGATTGCGTTTGGCATCAAGCGCGCCATCGGCATGAGCCATCAGTTCTTCATCTGTTGGAGGATGTGTCATGTTGCCTGCTTCTTCCTCGCCCTAACGTCTGGCTCCGCGTTCTATTCCAGCACCCAAGGCAATTTTTTCGCGCGCCCGCGCCAGGCGGCTCATCACCGTTCCCATCGGAACGCCGAGCGTTTCCGCCGCCTCGCCGTAAGAGAGTTCTTCGACGCATACCAGAAGGACGACCTCACGCTGCTCGGCCGGCAGTTCGCCAATCAGCCGCCAGACGGACTTAAGGAAAAGGTTTGTTTCGGCATCTGCTCCCATCATCGTTGATGCCAGTTCCGCGTGATCATCGATGTCTTCGACAATGCCTTCGGTTCGCGTGCGGCGCAGCCGGTCGATCCAGGCATTCCGCAAGATACGGAACATCCAGGCGTCGAAACGCGTGCCCGGAGTCCAGCTTGAGGCGCTGGCCAACGCCTTTTCGCATGCCGTCTGGACGAGGTCATCGGCCACTTCGCGCGAGCCACACAGGGAAATCGCAAAGCGCCTGAGCCGAGGCAGCATCGCCAGCAGTTCACTTGCAAAGGAATCATCCACCACTGGGAGGGAAACACCACTTCTTACCGGGGGGCAAGCCGAAGATCAGGCGCATGATTAGCCGCCTTGCGGAATAAATCGGCACACCGCCCGTTTGCTGTTGCATGATAACAAGGCCTGACGCACCCATGACAACCATCAAACCATTCTTCGGCCCGCCTCGTCTCAGTGCCATGCGAACGCTGGCCATGGCCATCTCATTTGCACTGCTACTCATTTTTGGCGCCGGCGTCAGCATCGCTGTATCGGTTGTCACAAGCGGGGTAGCAATTGCCGATGACGACGGTGGCGGTGACGACGGTGGCGACGATGGCGGCGGGGGAAGTGGTGGGGGAGGTGGTGGAAGCGTTACCAGCGGTGGCGGCAAGGACGGCGTGAAAAACCGGCCTTCGTTCCGTAAGTCCATCAAACCAAAGAAAAAGGTAAAGAGACCCGTTCGCGCGAAGAAGAAGGCCAAGGTGCGGCGCGCGCCCCGGAGAGCTGCGCGGCCTACCATCGTAGCGCTCGATCTTGGCGATCAGGCGCTGGGCACACTTCGGAACGCAGGCTATGCGATCCTGCGCGACGAAACGCTCACAGCCGCCGGTATTCGCGTTCAGCAGTTGAGGCTGCCCCGAAACAGGACGCTGGACGCTGCGAGATCGGAAATACTTGCGCTTGGGGGCGCTGCGGCCGACCCGAATGTTTTCTACCGGCCGCAACAGAACGCTGATTGTGCTGACGAAGCGGCATGCGGAGCCCGCGAACTCGTCGCCTGGCCGACCCAACTTGGCGGGACATGTTCGGCGGATGTCCGCATCGGTGTTGTCGACACGCGCATCAATCTTGCGCATCCCGCACTTTCCGGACAACGAATTGAGACGCTTGATCTGGGTCCTCCGGGCCGCAAGCGTTCAAGCAGCAATCACGGCACAGCGGTTGTGGCGATTCTGGCCGGAAAGGCCGGCGGTGTCTCGCCTGGCCTCTTGCCCGGCGCGCAGATCGTGCACGCCGATCCCTATTATCGGGCAAGTTCAGGCGGCGATGTTGCGGAAGTGATCGACATCGTGAGGTCGATCGATGCGCTGATGCAGCGCCGTGTCGGTGTCATCAATCTGAGCCTTGCGGGGCCGGCCAACACGGTCGTTGAAGAAGTTTTGCGCCGGGCGAATGTTGCGGGCATTGTCGCCGTGGCTGCGGTCGGCAACGCCGGACCTCGCGCCGCGCCACAATTTCCCGCAGCCTATGAGATGACAGTCTCGGTCACGGCATTGAGCAGCGAGCTTGCGGTTTATCGCCGGGCCGGACAGGGCGCGCATGTTGATTTTTCAGCTCCCGGTGTCGCCGTTGAAGTTGCGGAGGGTGCCAAGGGCACGGTGCGGAAGTCGGGGACGTCGTTTGCGGTGCCCTACATTGCCGCGAGCCTCGCCGTGATCCGGGCCGGAACACCGTCTTTAGCGGTTGACGAAAGCATCGCTCAACTCGCTCGCACGGCTCGCGATCTTGGCGAACCCGGAAAGGACACAGTTTATGGCTGGGGCCTGCCTCAGCTCAGCGGTGCCTGCGGGGGTCAGGGCTGACTACTTAAGGCTGGCAATATATTCGCCAATGGCGGCCAAATCGGCTTCCGGCAGTTTTGCCATGTTCCGCTGCACCTGGCCCATGCCGCCTGACGAGATTTTGTCGTAGCCCATCACCTCACCGTACTGCAGAGCACTCGCGATATCCTTGGCGTCCTTGTAACGGCCGCGTCCGACGAGATCGAGAAGCGAGGGCACCTTGCCTTCGCCTTCGGGGTGCGGTCCGCCGGCAAAGCGCTTCGACGTATCGCTCGACATGAAGATGGTGCGCGGCGTGTGGCATTCCTGGCAATGGCCGGCACCGTTTACGAGATAGGAGCCGCGGTTCCAGCTTTCGCTTTGCGCCGCATCGGCAACCCATGCAGTTGTGTCTAAGCCGATCCATTTCCATGCGCCAAGGCCACGGCGCAGCAGGAAGGGCAGGGGAATTTCGGATGCCTTCGCGGGCGCCGCCACCGCCGGCAGCGTCGCGAGATAGGCCTTGATGTCGAGCACATCCTCGATCTTCATCTTGGCATAGGATGTGTAGGGGAATGCCGGGATCAGATGCCGGTTGCCCTTGCCGATGCCGCGCTGCACGGCATTCACGAATTCGATGTCGGTCCAGGCGCCGAGCCCGGTCTCCTTGTCGGGTGTCAGGTTCGGCGCATAGAGCGTGCCGATGGGTGTCTTGAGCGGCGTTCCGCCCGCAGGCAAGACCGCATCAATGCTGGTCAGTTCAGGTCCCGGCTTGTGACAGGAGTGGCAGCCACTGGCATTATAGAGCCGCTCGCCATTGGCCACGTCGGGCGAATGGGCAGGCAAGACCGCCGCATCGAGAGGGCGCGGCATTGAGACAACCCAGAACGCAATCAGTCCCAGCACTGCAAGCAGTGCCAGGACCGTCAGACTGCGTCGTCCAAGAAACTTCAGGACTTACTACTCCTTCGGGCGGCGGAACTTCTCGTGGCAGCCTTGGCAGCCATTGCCGAGCGCGGGGAATGCCGCTTTGAATGCCGCTTCATCGGCAGAGGCCTTGATGGCTTCATTGGCCTTGTACCAGGCGCCGCCGGCCGCTTCAAATCCCGCCATATCCGTCCAGATTTCGGCCTTGGCCCAGGTTTCCAGCGTCTCGCCTTTCTGGGTGTCAGGGCCCCAGAACTTAGCCCAATCGGTGCAGGCCGTTGCAGTGGCGGCAAGTGCGGCATCAATGGCCGCCTTGTCGTATGGCTTTTCGCCCTTCATCATGGGCACCATGACGCCCATTTCGGCTCCGTGGGACTTCATGCAGGCTTGACGGCCCTTGATCGCATCATCGGCAGGCCCGGCATACGCAAGGGTAATGCCCACGCCCAGAATGGCGGCGCTGGTGGTCATGGATTTCACGAGAGTAGCAAGTCGCATTTGGCTCTTTCCTCCACAAAAAGTGACGACGATGGGGATTCCCCGCAATTAATGTTACGCCACAAGTTTCAGATTATTCCATCACAAGTGTGTGACGGCAAGCCCCGAAACGATCCCTTCACCATATCCGCAAGTTTCCGATGATTGGCCCCGAGACCGGCGGTTTTTTCGCATGAATGGCGGATGAACGCCGCGTTCGGAGTGGGTTCAAACGGATGAGCTTAGGGTTTCCTTAGAAGGGTGACGCTAGACCATTCAATAAGGAATGGGCTGACAGAACCCTGACAGGGAAACAAGGTGGTGTCATGAAAGAAAACGTAACTCGTCAATCGCGAAGCCAAAATGGGAAGGCCAAGCACCTGAGCCCTGAGCTCAGCGAATTCCTGCACATGCTCACGGCGCTGGAAGGCCGGTTCG
>JBJXGL010000238.1:0-4052 GCA_046160365.1 Aestuariivirga sp.
GGACGCGGTGGATCCGCTCGAGGTGCTGAACAAGGCGATCGACAACGTGAAGCCCCGGCTCGAGGTCAAGAGTCGCCGCGTCGGTGGCGCGACGTATCAGGTGCCGATGGAGGTGCCGCCGGCCCGCCAGCTCGCGCTCGCGATGCGCTGGATCGTCAACTACGCGCTCGCCCGCAAAAATGTTCCGCTGATGAAGGCGCTCGCGAGTGAGTTGAAGGAAGCTGCGGCGGGGCAGGGGAACGCAATCAAGAAGCGCGACGACACCCACAAGATGGCTCAGGCCAATCGCGCATTTGCCCATTTCCGGTTCTGAAGATGTCCGCTGTCGCTGAAAAATCCGTGAGCACGAACCCGAATTCACCAGATCGCGCCTATCCGCTTGAGCGGACGCGTAATATCGGCATCGCCGCGCACATCGATGCCGGCAAGACGACGCTGACCGAGCGCATCCTGTTTTATACCGGCATGATTCATAAGATCGGTGAGGTGCATGAGGGCACGACCGTGACGGATTGGATGGAGCAGGAACGCGAGCGCGGCATCACGATTACCTCCGCGGCCACGACGTGTTTCTGGCAGCAGACCAAGCAGGAAGGTGTCTTCAAGTCTTACGAAGGCATCAAGATGCGGGTGAACATCATCGACACCCCAGGCCACGTCGATTTCACCGCCGAGGTCGAGCGCTCGTTGCGGGTGCTCGATGGCGCGATTGCTGTCTTCTGCGCCGTGGCCGGCGTACAGCCGCAATCCGAGACGGTCTGGCGTCAGGCGACCAAGTACAACGTCCCGCGCATCGCTTTCGTGAATAAGATGGACCGCACGGGTGCGGACTTCGATCACGCCATCGACGATCTGCGCAACAAGCTCCGCGCCAATGCGTGGCCGGTGCTGATTCCCTACGGCAAGGAAGATCATCTCAAGGGTCAGTTCGACGTGATCAATAAGAAGGCCATCGTCTATCTCGACGACGAGAAGATGGGTTCCAATTACCGGGTGGAGGAAGTGCCCGCGGAATTCAAGGACATGGTGGATAGCGCCTACAGCGATCTTGTGACCGCTATTTCCGACTTGGACGATGAAGTCGGCACCGCTTTTCTCGAAGAAAAGCCCATCACTCCCGATATGCTCAAGGCCGGCATCCGCCGCCAGACCATCGCGAATAAGTTCGTTCCGGTCGTCGGTGGTTCGGCTTTCAAGAACAAGGGCGTCCAATATCTCGTCGATGCCGTCATCGACTATCTTCCCGGCCCGCTCGACATTCCGCCGGCCAAGGGCATCGACCCGGATGATCACAGCAAAGTCATTGAGGCTCCAGCGGACGACAATGCCAAGTTCTGCTCCTTAGCCTTCAAACTCTGGAGCGATCCTTTCGTCGGTAAGCTCGTCTTCTTCCGCATCTACAGCGGCAAGCTCACCAAGGGCGACACTGTCTATAACCCACGCACGAACAAGCGCGACCGCATCAGCCGCCTGATCCAGATTCCGGCCGACAAGCGCGAGGACATCGACACGATCTATTCGGGCGACATCGCCGCCATCGTCGGCATTAAGAATGTCACCACCGGCGACACTCTCTGCGACGAAGACCACACCATCCTCCTCGAACCGCCGTCCTTCCCTGACCCGGTCATCAGCATGTCCATCGAGCCCAAGACCAAGCTCGACCAGGAAAAGATGGGCGTGGCCCTTCAGCGTCTCGCCGAGGAAGACCCGACTTTCCGTGTCTTCACCAACGAAGACACTGGCCAGACCATCATCGCCGGCATGGGCGAGATGCACTTGTAAATCATCCGCGACCGGATGATGCGCGAGTTCAAGGTCGAAGCGAATGCCGGAAAGCCGCAGATCGCCTACCGCGAAACGATCACCCAACCGGCCACCGGAGAGGGCAAACTCATCAAGCAGTCCGGCGGTCGCGGCCAATACGGCCACGTCGTTGTCAATGTCCGACCGGCCGAGCAAGGCAAGGGTCTGACCATCGAGAACGAAGTCGTCGGCGGCACCATCCCGAAAGAATACATTCCGGCCTGCAAGAAGGGTATCGAAGAGGCAGTGCTCAACGGCATCATCGGTGGCTATCCGGTCATCGACTTGGAAGTCGATATCATCGACGGCAGTTACCACGATGTGGACTCGAATGAACTCGCTTTCAAGATGGCCGCGATCTTTGCGATGAAGGACGCCTTTAAGAAGGCCAACTCCATCCTGTTGGAGCCGATCATGAAGGTGGAGAACACCACTCCCGATGAATATCAGGGCGACATCATGGGCGATCTCAACCGCCGCCGCGGTTTCATCAAGGGCATCGAAGCCCGCAACGGTCTTTCGATCGTCAACGCCGACGTGCCGCTGGCCGAGATGTTCGGTTACTCCACCGCCATCCGTTCGCTCTCCAAGGGCCGTTCGAGTTACTCGATGGAGCCTTCCCACTTCCAACAGGTGCCTGCGCAGGTGCTCGCCGCCGTCCTCGATCAGAAAGCCAAGTAACTTACTTCACTTATGTCCGGCCAACGCATCCGCATTCGTCTCAAGGCTTTCGACTTCCGCATGCTCGACCAATCCGCCGCGGACATCGTCGAGACCGCGAAGCGCACCGGCGCCAAGGTTGCCGGCCCGATCCCGCTGCCCACGCGCATCGAAAAATTCACCGTGAACCGCTCTCCCCATGTGGACAAGAAGTCCATGGAGCAGTTTGAAATCCGCACCCACAAGCGGCTCCTCGACATCATCGAGCCGACCGCCAAAACCGTCGATGAGCTGAAGAAGCTCAATCTTCCCGCCGGCGTGGACATCACCATCAAGATTTGATCGAACTGCTCAACATGAAGATCGGACTTCTAGGTAAAAAAGTCGGTATGACGCGCGTTTATGACGAGGCCGGGAAAGCCACGCCCGTCACCGTCATCGAAGCGGGTGGCAACACCCTCCTCCAGGTGAAGACCGAGGAGAAGGATGGATATTGCGGCGTGCAAGTCGGTTTCGACACCCAGAAACCCCAGCGCATGACCAAACCTTTGCTCGGTCACTTCGGGAAAGCCAGTTCGGAGCCGAAGAAGCGTATCAAAGAGTTTCGCCTCCCCGACGGAACCAAGATAGAAGGCGAGCTTGATTTGAGCGTGAGCCAATTCGCCACCGGCGATTGGGTCGATGTCATCGGCCAGTCGAAGGGCAAGGGTTTCCAAGGCGTCATGAAGAAGCACAACATGGATGGCCAGGGCGCCTCCCATGGCTCGATGATGCATCGTCGGAACGGCGCCATCGGCAACCGCTCCACCCCGGGCCGTATTTGGAAGAACATGGGGATGCCCGGCCACATGGGCGACGAGCGTGTGACCGTCCAGAATCTCCGTGTCGTCCAGGTCCGTCCCGATGAGGGCGTGATCCTCATCAGCGGCGCGGTCCCTGGTGCGAACGGCAATTACGTCGTCGTCCGTCCCGCCAAGAAAGCCAAACCGGAGGCTGCAAAGAAGTAATTCATGGCTGCGAAAGTACTAACCGTCGAAGCCGCGAGGGCGGCCAATATCGAAGTTATCGAGAACGGCAAATACACCCAGGCCGTGCATGACGTGATCGTCGCGATGCGGGCCAATCGCCGCAGCGGCACCGCCTCGGTGAAGACCAAGGCCACGGTCAATCTGTCCGGCGCGAAGCCGTGGCGGCAAAAGGGCCCGGGCCGGGCGCGCGCCGGTTACAAGTCGAGCCCCGTGTGGGTCGGCGGTGGCGTTGCCTTTGGACCGCATCCCCGCGATTACTCGAAAAAGGTCAACAAGACCACCAAGCGCATCGCCCTCCGCAAAGCGCTCAGCGAACGGATCAAGGACGGCGACGTGCTCGTAGTCGATGGCTTCAGCGTGAAACAGCCGAAGACCAAACAGTTCGTCGCCGCCGTCAAAGGCATTACCGACGAAGTGAAAACCCTCATCGTCTCTACCGTCTTCGACGACACTACCTATCTCGCCGGTCGCAATGTCCAGCCGACGCAACTCATCACCGCCGCGGAGGTCAACACCGAGCAGTTGCTCAAGTACAAGAAAATCGTCGTTACTCCCGAC
>JBJXGL010000239.1:0-6595 GCA_046160365.1 Aestuariivirga sp.
AGCAGTGAACGCGTAAGTACGGCGCCTCATCGCATTCGACACTCCTCAAGTCAACGGACGCTTCCTTCTTGGCACTGACACTGGCCCATATCTCCGACGTTCATCTGGGCCCGATACCGAAGGGTGCGGCATGGCAGGATTTCCGCCTGAAGCGCATGATCGGCGCGTTCAACTGGCGACTAAGGAGGCGGCACTTCCACGACAATGTGGTGGCGAATGCGCTTGCCGATGACGTCATCGTCCATGCGCCGGATCACATCGCGGTAACGGGCGACATGGTGAACCTTGCGGCCGCTGCGGAATTTCCCGCCGCAGCGCGCTGGCTCGAGGCGCTGGGAAGTGCCGAGCGGGTTTCCTTCGTGCCTGGCAACCACGATTGTTATGTTGACGCGCCCTGGACCGGCCGACTTGAACTCCTGGAGCCCTACATGGCAGGCGAAATGCGGATCGACGGCACGGTCAGTACAACGCAAGTGGCGATGCCGTTTCCCTATGTGAGGCTCAGGCGCAACGTGGCGCTCATCGGGCTCAATACCGGAGTGCCGCAAGCCCTGTTCAAGGCGGGCGGACGGCTAGGCATGCAGCAGATCGACACCGCAGGGCGGCTGCTCAGGGAGCTGCGCGAGAAGGGGTACTTCCGCTGTGTGATGATACATCATCCGCCATTGCCGGGTCTCGCGGTACCGCGCAAGGCATTGGCCGATGCCCAGGCCTTCGCCGAGGTGCTGGCGGCGGAAGGTGCCGAGCTTGTGCTTCACGGCCACAATCACCGGCACATGCTGAACCGCGTGGACGGGCCATCGGGGACCGTTCCAGTGTTTGGCATTCCTGCCGCTTCTGCCTGCGGTGCACCGGGTCGCGATCCCGCGGCGTGGTATCTTCACAGGATTACCCGCGAGGCCGGGCGCTGGACGCTTTCATGCACTGTCCGTGGCTGGAACGGAAAGCTGGGGCGCTTTGAAACCTTCCAGGAATTCCGGCTTTTGCCGGAAACGGCTTGATTGCTATAAGGCAGCGATGAACGCCACCATGGTGAAATTCGGCCACCCCGGCTCGCTGGTGAAGGAGCTGGAATACTGGGCCATTCTGTTGCGCCCCGCGCAGGCGACACTGGGCGCGCTGGTGCTGGCGGCGAAATCGGATGCGGCCCAGTTTTCCGCGCTTCCGGCCGAAGCCTTCGCGGAATTGGCCGATGCCACGCGCGCGGTGGAGCAGGGGCTCTCGCGCTTCAGGCCTTACGCAAAGATCAACTATCTCATGCTGATGATGGTCGATCCGCATGTGCATTTTCATGTGCTGCCGCGTTATGCGGAAACGCAGAACTTCGCCGGAAAGAGCTTTGCCGATCCAGGCTGGCCCAGCGTTCCGGAGCTGAAGTTTCAGAACGAAATCGGCGAAGCAGAGCGCGGGCTGCTGCTCGATGCAATGCGCCAGGCTTTCGCGGTAGACTGAAGCATGCTGTTCAACACACTCGACCGTTATGTCATGCGCATCGTCGCAAAGCCGCTCGCGGCGGCGATGGCCGTGGGTCTCCTCATGCTGCTCGCGGAACGCCTGGTGCGGGTCCTCGATGCGACACTTGGAAAGAAGAATTCGTTCGGCGTGGTGATCGAGATTCTCGCATATCTTGTTCCGCACTATCTTGGCACCGCCATCCCTGCGGCATTGTTTCTCGGGCTTTTGTTTGGCTTCAGCAGACTGTCGAAAGACAGCGAAGTGGATGCCGCAATGTCGGCGGGCGTCGGGCTTCATCGCCTGACGCTGCCAGTGATGCAGATATCGCTGCTGCTCAGCGTGGTTTCCATCCTGATTTTCGGCTGGGCGCAGCCGCATGCGCGTTATGCCTACCGTTCGGTGGTGTTCGACCTCAAGAACATCGAGGTGTTCTATCTCGCGGAAGAGGGCGTGTTCATGCAGGCAGGGAGCCGCACCTTCATTCTCGACGAACTCGAACGCGGGCGCTCGGCGTTTCAGCGTGTTTTCGTCTACGACTATCGCGGCAAGGCCGGCGCCGAAACGGTGACGGCGACAGATGGCATTCTTATTCCACAAGACGGCGGAAAAAGGCCGGTGCTAAGGCTCGAAAACGTGCACAGGCTCAAAATCGATGGCTTGCCCGACCCCACGTCCGCTGCGCCGCCGCCAGGCTTCGAGATTGCCCAGTCGTCGGTTCTCGACACGCCGCTTGGCAAGGTGGCGGGCGATGTCTTCCGTCCTCGCGGCGAGGACGAGCGCGAGCTGACATTGCCCGAGCTCTACGCCAACCTCGACACGCCGCCGCAGGGTTCGACACCCGCCGCCATGCGTTCCGAGTTCAACAAGAGGCTGGTGAATGTCGCGACCTTGTTCGTGCTGCCGTTGCTCGCGGTTCCTTTCGCAGTCGGCTCGCGGCGGAGCCGCAGGGCGTACAGCTTCGCCATAGCGCTGGCAATTCTCGTGGCGTTCCATGAAGCGATCGAACAAGGTTCGGTGGCGGTGAAGTCGGGGGCGCTCAGCTCGTTCGTGGCAATCTGGCTGCCGTTCCTTTTGCTCACGGCCTTCGCCATCTGGCGGTTTTGGAATGCCTGCTTCGGGCTGAAGCGGGACCGCTTGCAGGACCTTGCCGAGAGATTGGGCGATTTCTTCCAGCGCCTGTTCCGAAAGTTCATTCCGGCCAACGGAGATCCGGCATGACCGCTATCGGCTGGATGCTCACCCGCATGATCGTGGCGCGCTTCCTCGCGATCCTGATCGGCATTTCCCTGTTCGTGGTGACTCTGGAAGTCGTGGCCTATGCCAACGAAATCCTGGCGCTCGACAGGAGCGCGGCGTCGATCTTTGGCCGCTATTTCATGATGCGCCTGCCCGGCACTATGGCGACGTTCCTGCCGATGAGCATGCTGCTGGCCATTCTTCTCTCGCTCACCGAACTCAGTTACCGCAACGAGATCGCGGCGTTCTGGGCTTCCGGCATCTCGCCATGGCGGATCATCATCATGCTGCTGCCGCTGGCGCTGGTGGCGGGAGGCCTCAACTTCCTTTTGGCCGATCAGGCAGCGCCCGCCGCAGCCCCGCAACTTCGCGAATGGGGCATAGCGGACTACGGCGAGAAGAAACTGAAAGTCGGCGAACGCGATCCTTTATGGATGAGGTCCGGCGCCGATATCCTGCGCGCCGAGAGCGCCAATTCCGACTCGACCGTACTCGAAGGCGTGATCGTATTCCGCCGCGACGCCAATGGACTCCTGCGCGAGCAAATCGTGGCGCGGGACGCGGTGCTGGAAGGCGACCGCTGGAAACTTTCGAAGGTGATCGTCTACTACCGCGATAATCTTCCGCCCGACCGGCTCGACGCGATGGTCTACAGCGGCGCGATGAAACCTGCATCCGCTGGCGCGCGTTCTGGCGATCCCGAAGAAATGACGCTCGCCGATCTCTCCTATTTCGTCGAGAACTCCGGTTTCGGCATCAGGCCCGCGTGGGTTTACGAAACCTGGTGGCACAAGCGGGTGACATTGTTCCTCACCGTTCTGCTGATGATCGCGATCTGCATCCCGCTGGTGACGCGCTTTAGGCGCGGCGGCGGTATTGGATTGCTGTTCGCCGCAGGTGTCGCGCTCGGCTTCGTCTATTTCGTCATCGATGGCATATCGATCTCGATGGGCGAGCTTGGTTTCGTTCCGCCATGGATGGCGGCATGGCTGCCGCTTGCCGGCTTTGCCGGCATTGCCGCAGCCATGGGTTTCCGGGCGGAACGCGTCTGAATCAGGTTATCGTGAGAGGCTGTTGTTGTGTCGAACAGTGGATGCCGCCGCCCGCTTCGCCGATGGCGTCTGTGTTGAGGCTGACGATCTCGCGTCCAGGATAGAGTTGGCTCAAGATGCGCGCTGCTTCTTCGTCCGACTTGTCGTCTCCGAACTCGGCGCAGATCACCGCGCCGTTGCAGACATAGTAGTTGGCGTAGCTGTTGACGAAATCCTTGGCGCGCGAACGGATGTGAAGTGGCTCGGGGACGACCACGAGATCGAGCCTGCTGCCTTGCGCATCGGTAGCATTCTTGAGGATGTCATAGGTCTCGTAAGCCGAGGCGGACCAGGGATCGCCATCGATGATCTTCTCGGGCAACTGGATGAAGACTTGGCCAGGCTTCACATAACGCGCCAACGCATCGATATGGAAGTCCGTGATGTCGGCGCCAATGACACCGGGCGCCCAGATCATTTTCTCCGCGCCCAGCGCATCGAGAAGCAAGGTTTCGACTTCCTCCCGTGTGCCCGCATTGCGATTGGGGTTGATCCAGGAGCTCGCGTGAGCAAGGGCCGTGCCCGCGCCGTCAACTTCCACGCCACCACCTTCGCCCTTGATGCCGTTCTCGAAAATCCGGAGGTTGAGTTTCTCCGCCACGCGGTGGACGACACGCGCATCGTCCTCATGCGGCTGCTTGCCGCCCCAGCCATTGAAGCCCAGTTCACTGGCCGCGAGCTCGCCTGCTTCATTGACAACAAAGGTTGGTCCGCTGTCGCGACACCACAAGTCCTGCACTTCAAGCGGCCAGACCTCGACGCCGTTCTTTACCCACGCCCTGGCGTCATCCGCCTGTTCCGGCCGCGCCAGGAGGACGACTGGTTCGAAGCGCGCGATGGTGCTGGCGATCAGCGCGATCTTCTCGCGCACCGCGTCGAGATCGGCCTGGCTGCCGAAAATAGACGCGATAGCGGGCCATTGCATGAAAGTGCGTTCATGAGGCTCGGACTCGAGCGGCATGCGGAAACCAGCCGCCTTAGCCGAAGACATCGCGCGCGCTGGACTTGCGAGGAGGCTGCCAACGCCGCCGAGAAACGTCCGTTTACTGATCATATCGCGGGCTGCTCTTGCGTAATGCAGTGAATGGCGCCGCCACCTGCCGCGATGCTGTTCACTTGCACCATCACCGCCTTGCGGTTCGGATAAGCGGCCTGAATCGCCGCCAGCGCCGTTTGATCGCTGGCGATGCCGTATCCCGGCACCACGACGCCGCCGTTGGCGACATAGAAGTTGATGTAGGAGCGGCAAAAGACGGCGCTGGTTCTCTCGGCCTCGATCGCCTCTTCGAGCGGAAGCACCTGGAACGCGCGGCCCTTCGCATCCGTCTGACTTTCGAGAGAAGCAAGATTCTCCCGCAAGATGCGCGCATGCGGGTCGGCTGGATCCGAGTTGGTTTCGAACAGCACAACGCCGGGCCGCACATAGGCGCACATGCCGTCGATATGACCGTCGGTTTCCTTGTCCATGGGATCGCCGGGGAGCCATACGACCTTCACGACTCCAAGCATGGCTTTCAATTCGGATTCCGCCAGCGCTTTGTTGACGCCCGGATTGCGGTTGGGATTGAGAATGCTGGTTTCGGTGATGATGAGCGTTCCTTCTCCATCGAGCGCGAAGGAGCCGCCTTCCGCCGTTAGCCATGAACGGTGGGTGGCTGCGCCCGTGCGTTCGAGGATGCGCGCGGCGAGGCGGTCGTCTTCATCCCACGGCGTGTGTTTTCCGCCCCAGGCATTGAAACGCCAGTCGACGCCGGCAAGCGCGCCATTTGCATCGGTGACAAAGGAAGGACCGCAATCGCGCGTCCAGAAATCGTCGACTGGCATTGCGACGACTTCCGCGAGATTGCCGAGGCGCGTGCGCGCGGTTTCGGCATGGTCCGGATGAGCCACGACAGTCACTGGCTCAAACTGCGCAATCGCGGCGGCGATATTGACATACTCGGCCTGCATTGGGGCGAGCCGCGCGCCATAGAGATCGCCGCGATGCGGCCAAATCATCCAGGTGCGCTCGTGCCGCTCGTATTCAGCAGGCTTTCTCAATTGATGATTTGATGTTTGCCGATGCAACATGCAGCTCCCCCTGGCATTCGTCACATACTGCCGTTTCTTTTTAGGCTTGGGAAGCCGTCGCGATCAGTCTCGGTTCTCGCGCCTGCGGAACTCAAGCAGTGTGAAGAAGCCGAAGGGCGGGACTGGTTTGCTCTCGATCAGTTCGAGGCGGTTTTCCGCGAGCAGGGTTTCGACAGGAAACTCGGGCCGCCAGCCGAGCTTTGCGGCGTAACCCGCGAGTCGCTTTTCGAGCGTGCCGCGCAGGCCCTTGTCGACACTGAAGTGATTGACGATCAGCACCGTGCCGCCGGGCTTCACGACACGGGCAAGCTCCGAGAGCACGGCGAGGGGGTCGGGAACCACGGTCATCACATACATGGCGACCGCCACATCGAAACTCGCATCGGGGAATTGCAGTTTTGTGGCGTCCATCTCGAAGAGCGCTTCGATGTTGGTCTTGCCTGCCTTCGAAACCCGTGCGCGGGCGCGCTCGAGCATGTCGGGCGAGAGGTCGATGCCGGTGACTTGGAGTTGCGGACCGTAGTGCGGAAGGGCGAGGCCGGTGCCGACGCCCACCTCCAGCAATTTTCCCGAAAGCCGGTTGGCGCGCGTGGTGGCGATCCGCACGCCGGCTTCCACCAGCTTTCCGAAAGTTGCGTCGTAGACTGGCGCCCAGCGTTTGTAGGCGCGGCGCACATCGCCTGCGTCGATGACGGCCAAGTTGGTCTTGCGCATATCGCGACCCCGCAAATTGAATGCCGTCT
>JBJXGL010000240.1:0-13033 GCA_046160365.1 Aestuariivirga sp.
GCTATATCGTCGCCTATGCGCTGTCGCATGCACTCGCCCATGTGCAGCGCCGCATGATGGCGATCCTCCTCATCTCGTTCTGGATTTCTGTTCTGGTGCGCTCTTTCGCCTGGCTGATGCTGCTGGGTCACAATGGCCTTTTGAACAATGCCCTGATCTCGGCAGGACTGATCGAGGATCCCATTCCCTTCACGCGCAACGAGTTCGGCGTTCTGATCGGCATGGTCGAATACATGATCCCCTACGCGATCCTGCCACTGCTCGCCAACATGCAGGGGTTAGACCAGCGCGTTATCAGCGCCTCTCGCAGTCTAGGTGCGACACCTGTCCAGACGTTCTTCAATGTTTTCCTGCCGCTCACCAAGCCCGGCATCATCGCGGCATCACTTCTGGTCTTCATCAGTTCCTTGGGCTTCTACGTGACGCCTGCGATCCTTGGTGGCGGAAAAGTGCAGATGATCGCCGAGTATATCTCAGTGCAGTTGCTGGTCACTGTGCGTTGGGGAACTGCCGCGATGCTTGCCACTCTCATGCTGCTGAGTGTGCTTGCGCTGATGTACGTCCTCAATCGCTACATGAAGCTTTCAACCATATTTGGCGGGGGAATGCGATGAAAGTTTCCCTCGGCGGACGTATCAATCAGATTGCAGCCTGGATCATATTGCTCATCCTGGTGATCCCCTCTCTTGTCGCCTTTCCCGTCTCGCTGACATCAAAAAGATATCTTTCACTTCCCTGGGAAGGCGTGTCTCTGCAACATTTCGAGAAGCTGTTCACCAGTGAGGAGTGGGTTGCCAGTTTCCTCCAGAGTACGGTCATCGCTACGGTTTCCGCTGCACTCGCGACTACTCTCGGAACAATGGCAGCAATTGGCTTGTGGCGGCTGTCGAGCCGCTTTGGTGAAACGATCAGGGCCTTCTTGCTGCTGCCACTGATGGTGCCACCCATCATTTCGGCCATGGCCTTCTATCGCTGGTGGGTGCCGCTGGGGCTCATCGATTCTTATCTGGGGCTGATCCTCGCCCACAGCATTCTGGCACTGCCCATGGTTCTCATCACCGTTTCTGCTTCACTTGCCAACTTCGATCCGAAGCTGGAGCAAGCCTCGCGCAGCCTCGGTGCCTCCGTCCCTGAAACGGTAAGACACGTCATCTTGCCTGTGATCCGTCCCGGCATCGTTGCGGGTGCGCTCTTCGCCTTCATCCTTTCTTGGGACGAAATCGTCGTAGCCCTGTTCATTTCGAAATTTGACGTCTTCACTATTCCCCGCCGCATGTGGAACGGCATGCGCGAGAATACCGATCCGACAGTCGCCGCCGCCGCCGTTATCCTGATCTGCATCACCCTGCTTGCTTTGTCCGCCTATGCGCTGTTCTCGCGCAGAGGCAAGGCCGCCGTTTCCGGAGTTCACCCGTGAGTCTTGTCAAAACCCATGAAGACCAATTGCTGCTTGATACAGTGCAGGCCTTCATGAAGGCGGAAATCTATCCGCATGAAGAACTGGTAGACAGGCTTGGCGAAGTGCCGCTTGACCTCGGTAGACAGATCGAGAAGCGTTCCATGGCAGCTGGGCTCTTTTCGGCCAACCTGCCTGAGAACGTGGGAGGCGGTGGCTTGGAATTGAATTCCAAGGCGATAGTTGAACGTGAGTACGGCAAGACTAGCCATGCGCTGCATTCCTGGATCGGCAGGCCAACCGAACTGCTTCTTGCCTGTGAAGGTGATCAGCGTGAGCGCTATCTTTATCCCTGCGTCCGCGGTGAGAAGCGCGAACTTTTTGCGTTGACGGAACCGGAGGCTGGCTCTGACGTCATGGGCATGAAGTCCAACGCGCGCAAGGATGGCAAGGACTGGATACTCAATGGCTCCAAGCACTTCATATCGGGTCCGGTCATGCCCGACTTCGCCATCGTCTTTGCTGTGTCTGGTATTGACGAGTCTCCCCGTGGACCGCGCAAGCGTATCACCGCCTTTCTTGTCGATGTGGGCATGAAGGGCTTCGACGTCCGCGATGGCACCCACTGCGTGAGTTATCGCGGTTACAAGACGTTTCAGCTTTCACTCGACAATGTGCGCCTGGGGCCGGAGCAAATTCTGGGTGAGGAAGGCCGGGGCCTGGAACTAGCGGGTGAATGGCTCAAATACGGCCGGCTCTTCATTGGTGCGTGCTGCTGCGGAAAGGCTGAAAGACTGATGGGGCTAGCCACTGAATGGGCTGCCTCGCGTAAGCAGTTTGGCCAGGCCATCGGAAAGTTCCAGGGAACCGGATTCAAGCTCGCTGACATGGCCATGGAAATGCGCGCCGCCGAGCTTCTGGTTGAAGACGCAATCCGCCGTGCCGATGCCGGAACAATTGTCGATGCCGACATCTCCATGGTGAAGCTCTACTGCACGGAGATGCTGGGCCGTGTGGCCGACAACACTGTGCAAATTTACGGTGGCATGGGTTTGATGGAGGAACTTCCCGTGCAACGGCTCTGGCGTGACTCACGGCTTGAGCGCATCTGGGATGGCACTTCAGAGATTCACCGTCACATCATCTCGCGCGCCATCTTGAGACCGCTAGGCGCATGAACGACAAGCGTCGCGTCAATTTGCAGAGGTTGATGAAGCCGCGCCACGTTACAGTTGTCGGCGGTCGCGACGTTGAGACTGTTGCAGGTGAATGTGCCCGCATTGGTTTCAACGGGCCATTCTGGCCCGTCAACCCCAAGCGAAGCCACATCGGCGGGCACATTTGCTATCCTACTGTTGAACAGTTGCCTGAGGCACCCGATGCCGTTTTTCTCGCAGTTCCCAAGGAAGCAGCGATTGAAACCTTGGCAAAGCTCAATGCAATGGGAGCTGGTGGTGTCATCTGTTACACGGCCGGATTCGGAGAGACCGGTAAGGATGGCGCCCAAGCTGAATCCCGGCTTGTTGAAGCCGCAGGTGATATGGCCCTGGTTGGTCCTAACTGCTATGGGGTCATCAACTACGTAGACCGTGTGGCATTGTGGCCTTTCGCCCATGGCGGCACTTGCCCAGGCTACGGCGCTGCCATCATCACGCAGAGCGGCATGCTCTCTTCCGACTTCACCATGAGTCAGCGTTCCCTGCCTCTTGCCTACATGGTCTCTGCGGGAAATCAGACGGTTGTTCGTCTCGAGGATTTCATCGACGTGCTGTGCGACCGTGATGAAGTGCGCGCCTTTGGCCTGCACATCGAAGGTCTGAAGGATGTAGCGCGGTTTGAGCGTGCGGCGTTGAAATCCCTCGAACGCGGCAAACCAATTGTCGCCTTCAAAACCGGCACGTCCAGGCTCGGTTCAAAGCTGACAATCAGCCACACCGGTTCACTTTCCGGAACGGAGGAACTCTACGATGCATTGTTTGATCGTCTTGGCATCATCCGTGCTGCAAGTCCTGTGCAGATGCTGGAAACAGTCAAACTCCTGACCATCTGCGGCGCACCAAAAGGAAACAGGCTCGCAGGCCTCACCTGCTCCGGCGGCGGTGCCACCATGCTGGCCGACTATGCGGAGTTGAACGGCCTGGATTTTCCGGTGCCGGCTGTTGTGACGGCTCAAAAGCTTCGCGAACTATTGCCTGAAACAGCCACAGTCACCAACCCGCTGGACTACACCACACCAATCTGGGGCATGCCTGAGAAAACGCGGCCCGCATTTGAAACAATGTTCTCCGATGGCTACGATGCGGCGGTGATCGTGCAGGATTATCCGGCAGCAGGCCTCGATGAAAGCAAGGTGTATTACCGCAACGACACCGAAAGTTTCATTGCAGCTGCAATGCAGCATGGCCTTCCGGCTTGCGTCTGCAGCACGCTGCCTGAGAATCTCGACGCTGAGACACGCGAGTTCCTAGTGGCAAATGACGTAGCTCCCATGCAAGGCATCCAGGAATGTGCGACTGCCCTTGGCCAAGGTGCCTGGTACAGCCGACGGCGCACGGATGTGTTAGCCAATCGTCCGTCGGCCCTGATCACGGCGCCAACGCTTGGGCCAAACAGGTTGCTTGATGAAGCGGAGGCAAAGGCACTCCTTCGTCTCGCCGCAATTGCAGTACCCGACGGAAGGGTCGCCGACGGGGACAATGCTGCGAAGGCGGCACAAGAGCTTGGTTTTCCTGTTGCGCTCAAGATGATGAGCCCCCAATTGCCGCACAAGACGGAAGCTGGAGCTGTCCGCCTCGGCCTACGCTCGGGAGCAGAAGTGGTTGACGCTATCACCGCAATGCGAACCGCCGTTCGCACTTACAAGCCAGAAGCCCTTACCGACCGTTTTCTGGTCGAGCGTATGTCGGCGCCGCCCGTCGCCGAAATCCTGCTTTCCGTGCGCCGCGATCCGCAATTCGGCTTTGCCATGACGATAGCCAGCGGCGGCGTCCTGGTGGAGCTTCTTGCCGATGCCACGACACTGCTTCTTCCTGCCGTCGATAGAGATTTCGAACGCGCACTCTCGCGGCTGAAGATCAGCAGGCTTCTCGACGGTTATCGCGGCAAACCGGCAGGCGACCGTCGAGCCCTGCTCGACACCATTCAGCGCATTGCCCATTTCGCCGTTGACCCTAAAAATGCTGTGGCTGAGATCGAAATCAACCCTATTTTCGTGCACCCGCAGGGCGTCTGCGCCGTTGATGTGCTTCTGCAGGTCACCGCATGACGAACGGATTCGCCATCGGCTGGTCCGAAGTGTTGATCCATACAGTTTTGGGCCGCGTGTAATCATAGATCGCCTGCATGCCGCTCTCGCGGCCGTAGCCTGACTCCTTGAAGCCGCCAAACTCGGCAATCGGCGAGACCACGCGATAGGTATTCACCCACACGATTCCAGCGCGCAGGCGCTTTGTGATCCGCAAGGAGCGCGCGCCGTCTCGCGTGAAAACGCCAGCTGCTAGACCATGCTTGGTGTCATTCGCGAGCCGCACAACTTCATCTTCCTGCTTGAAGCGCAGCACGCTCAGAACTGGACCGAACAACTCAGTGTCCACAATCCGCATGTTCTGGTCATGGCATTCGATGATAGTGGGTTCATAGAAGTAGCCGCGATTCTGTTCCGGCGGGCGCTTGCCGCCGGTCAGCAGCTTGCCGCCTTGCTCCTGGGCGAAAGCCACTTCCTTTTCGATGCGCGTGAGCTGTCCTGTGGTTGCCAGCGGCCCCATCTGAGTTTCTTCCGCCAAAGGGTCGCCAATACGAATTTGTTTCGCCCGGCTCACCATCGTATCAAGGAACTTGTCGGCGATCTTGTCATGCAGATAGAGACGCGATCCTGCGACGCAGCTTTGGCCCGTAGCACCGAATATGCCGGCAATGGAACCATTGACTGCGCTCTCAAGGTCGGCATCGTCAAACACGATGAAGGGAGACTTGCCGCCAAGCTCAAGCGAAACCTGAGCAAAATTGGCTGCAGAATTGTGGATGATGTGGCGCGCCGATTCTGGTCCACCTGTAAAACTGATGCGCTGTACCAGCGGATGGGACGTCAGCACCTTGCCGCAAGGGTCACCATGACCGGTGACGACGTTAAACACGCCCGGCGGGAAGCCTGCCTCCTCCATGATCTTTGCAAACTCAAGCATGGGTGCTGAAGCATGTTCCGATGCCTTGAGGACAACAGTATTACCCGCCGCCAATGCCGGCCCGATCTTCACCGCCACCAAAAAAAGCTGCGAGTTCCACGGCACGACGGCTGCCACCACGCCCAACGGTTCACGAAGCGTCATGGTGATCATGTCCGGCTTGTCGATGGGCAGCGTTGAGCCCATCACCTTGTCGGCACAACCCGCATAGAAATGGAAGAACTCGGCGATGTACCTAGCCTGCCAGCGCGTTTCCTTCAGCATCTTGCCGGTGTCGATTGTCTCGACACGGCCCAGATCTTCGGATTTGGAGGCAAGCAAGTCACCTAGCTTGCGCAAGTATTTGCCGCGTGCCGTTGGCAGGGCATTGGCCCATTCGCCTTCTGTGAATGCCCGGTGAGCGGCCTTGACTGCCCGGTCCACATCCGCCGCCGTTGCTTCCGGCACTTCCGACCAGGCTTCACCGGTTGCCGGATTGATGCTCTCGAACGTCTTGCCATCGCTGGCATCCACCCATTGCCCGTCGATAAACATCTGGTAGCGCGTGACCTTCGGCATCCTGCAAACTCCATTGTGACGGCCCGAGGTTATTTGCGGCGATGCGAAAGGTGATAGAAGTTTTTCGCCAGCCTCTGTCGTAATAATCGTAGACCAGTTTTGCGGACATCGGATAGCGTTTTTGGTGAACAGGAGGATTGAGTGTCCAGCAAGAAAGTGATCGGCGGACCCTTGGTCATCGGCGGGCGCAAGCTGTCCCTCTCCCGCGCCATCCGCGCCGGCGACTTCGTCTTTCTTACCGGGCAGGTGCCATTCAAGGACGGTCAGGTCATGACCACGGGCACAGTAGAAGAGCAGACCCGCGCCGTACTCGACGATATCAAGAAGACGCTGGCCGAAGCAGGCTGCGAACTCTCCGATGTGGTGAAGGCCATGGTCTGGCTCCGCGAGCGGGCTGACTTCCCCGGCTTCAACGCTGTCTATGCCGAATACTTCCCCACTGATCCCCCAGCCAGGTCAGCGGTTGTGAGTGAGCTGCTGGTCGATGTGCGTGTCGAAGTGGAAGTCGTCGCCTACAAACCAGAGTCCTCTTGATGCTGGAGGGTATGGCGCCAAACGGCACAAGCTACCGGCTGTCAGGCGACAAGGGGCATTGCGTTGCTCTCATCCATGGTCTGGGTAACAGGAAGGAAGCCTGGCGCTTTCAGGTAGAGCCACTTTCGCGGTACTTCCGAGTTCTCACCTATGACCTTTATGGCCATGGCGCGAGCAAGGACCCGCCCGAGAAACCCAACCTGTCGCTGTTCTCCCGGCAACTGGCGGAACTACTCGATCATCTTGAGATCCCGACTGTGGCCGTTGCGGGCTTTTCACTCGGCGGCATGATCGCCCGCCGCTTTGCCATGGACTTCCCGTCCCGGCTCTGGGCGCTGGCCATCCTCCATTCTGCCCATGCTCGCGACAAAGCTGCCCATGACGCCATCCAGCAGCGCGTTGAGCAGGCCCGCAAGGATGGCCCGCAGGCAACGGCTGAAGCGGCGCTTGTCCGCTGGTTTACGGACCAGTATCGTGGTTCGCATCCCGAGATCATGGATGAGGTGCGCGGATGGATCCTTGCCAATCGAAAAGACGTGTACGCAGACATCTATCAAGTGCTGGTTGACGGCGTGACAGAACTCGTGGCGCCCAAGACGCCAATATCAGCGCCGTGCCTTGTGATGACCGGCGACGAGGATTATGGCAATTCAGCAGCGATGAGCCGCGCCATTGCTAGCGAGATTCCGCGGTCGCAATTGGTCATTCTGCCGGGCCTCCGCCATATGGCGAAGATCGAAGCGCCGGAACTTTTCAACCGGCATCTCCTGGATTTTCTCCTGAAAGAGCATCCCCGTGGCTGAGCAGCAGGGCATTCTCGCGGGCCTGCGCGTGCTCGACTTGAGCCGCATGCTCTCCGGCCCCTATTGCACCATGATGCTTGCCGATCACGGCGCGGAGGTCATCAAAATCGAAGGCGCAGATGGTGACACCAGCAGGACCAATGGGCCTTATCGGGAGGATGACGTCAACAAGGAGTGGGCAGGTTACTTCGTCAGCCTTAACCGCAACAAGAAGAGCATTTGCCTCGATCTCAAATCTGATACCGGCAAGGCTGCCCTCCGCAAGCTCGTTCCATCATCGCACGTGCTGATCGAGAATTTCCGGCCCGGCGTAATGGAACGGCTGGGCCTATCTTTTGAAGAACTCTCCGCTCTCAATCCCCGCCTCGTCTATGGCGCGATCCGCGGGTTCGGCGACCCGAGGAGCGGCAAGAGTCCTTACAATGACTGGCCCTCCTACGATGTCGTGGCCCAAGCCATGGGCGGCCTCATGAGCATGACCGGCCAGGACCGCGATCATCCAATGAAGACAGGCCCAGGCATTGGTGATGTCTTCGCTGGAATGATGATGGCCTTCGCCGTCATCGCAGCAGTTCGCCATGTCGAAAAGACGGGTAAGGGGCAGTTTATCGATATCGCCATGTATGACGCCATGATCAGCCTGTGTGAACGCATGGTCTACCAATTTGACTTGGAAGGTACGGTCGCTGAACCTTCCGGCAATGGTCATCCCTTGCTTGCACCCTTTGGCCTTTTCCCGACCTCAGATGGCTGGGTTTCGATTGGCGTCGTGGATGACTCTTTCTGGCGTGACCTGTGCTCCGTCATGGGTCGGGAAGATCTGAGCAGCGATCAACGGTTTGCGACAAAGTCAGGACGGCGTGCGCGCATGGCTGAGGTCAACACCACAGTTGCCAATTGGACGAAACTCCGTAGCAAGGCTGAACTGACGCAGTTGCTGGGTGGCCGCCTGCCCTATGGTCCCGTCAATACAGCTCGAGACATCTTCGCCGATCCGCATGTGGCCGTGCGCAAGATGATCGCCGACATTCCCCATGCTGAAACTGGGCGTGCGGGCTGGCGGGTTGCCGCCAATCCCATCCATTTCGGAAGAACGCCCGCCGTCACACCCCATTCTCCACCATCACTGGGGGCGCACAACAAGCACTATCTGCCAGACCTGTAGGACACACTGCGAGGATGCCATGGAACTGAAGATCAGAAAGCTCGTAAACTTCGAAGAGGAATGGCACCTCGAAGGCGGCCGCGTTGCAGAGCCACCACTTCACCTGCTTGGAGTCGCTGCCGTCGTGAAGAACCCCTGGGCCGGCAGAGGCTTCGTTCAAGACCTCAAACCCGAGATCAAGGCCTTTGCGCCGATCCTCGGCAAACTCCTGACTGATCGAATCGTTGCGCTGGCTGGAGGTGCCGACAAAATCGAAGCCTATGGAAAAGCCGCAATGGCCGGGCTCGACTGCGAACAAGAACATGCCTCGGCCCTCATCCACACGCTGCATTTTGGAAACTTCTACCGCAACGCCGTCGGAGCCAAGAGCTATCTCGGCTTCACCAACACACGCGGACCTGCCAACTCACAGCTGCAGATTCCCCTCATGGACAAGCACGATACAGGCCGCCGCTCGCACTATCTTACGGTGCAATTCTCAATTTATGACGCACCTGCGGATGATGAACTGATTGCAGCGTTTGGTGGCGCAACGGGCGGAAGACCCCACCACCGCATCGGCGACCGATATCAGGATCTGGCCGAAATCGGCGCGAACGTAGATGACCCAGCGCGTATTGGTGGCACAATGGCGAGAGCATGAATGGAAAGATAGTACGCGCAAAACGATCCACCCCTCAACTTAGCGAGATTATTAGTGCTGTCAGACGAATGCGAACCATTCAGGTAACAAATTCAGAAACAACCTTCAGGCCCGCCGATGTTTTCCGAGCATGCCATATGGCAAAAGTGATGGTTTGCCACATCGCACGCAATTCACCATGAACGCTCAATCCATGGATCAACAAACCATTGGCGTCCAACGCCGCTGTTGCCGGCCGCATTGTCTTCTTGCGGCGTGAAAATGCATCGAAGTGGGACCACACTGCGACAAGCAGCAACTCGCTGATTTGACTACTAAAATTTCGGGACAGTCGGGGTCCCAATAGGCACCATTCGGGACCCCTTCCAAGTGCGAGAATTGCTATTTTACACAACTGGTTACACGCGGTTTCCGGAAGGTCCCACTTCGGCGCTTTTCTACAAATGTACGGCGAGTTGCAGGGCATTGCTGGCCGGGCAATCCAGGAAATCGAGGGATTGCAGCTGCCGCTACTAGAAAACAACAGTAGCCAAATCTAAACGCAGTTTGATAGGTGCCACCGGCATGGATGCGAAGCCCATCGAGGTGCTGAATTTCCTGCGCGACATGAAGTCGGAGCTCTGTTTTGAGCAGTTGAAGGGGCGCGGCGCGTGACTGAGGTAGTGATTGCCCATAAACTTGGCCAATCATGAAATCCAATCTGGCAGATTCGCTTAAGTAGAAAACCACCGCCGCTGTTGCCAGCGGCGGCGGATTTCGCTCTGCATTTTTTAGCTTGGCAACTGAAAGAACCAGTTGGCCCAAAGCACCACGGCGGCGCCGGCAGCCAAGGCCAGATAGGGAAGCATACCCGCCTTGCGCTCTCCCATCTCGCCTTCCTTGAGACCGAGATCCTCAAGCGCACCCTTGGGGAATTTCCCGCCGTCCTGCACATAATGCCGATACCAGAAGACGGGGATTATGAGCGCGGCGAAAACGAGGCCAGCCCACAATGCCGTGTTGTAGCCCCACACCTTGGCGCCCGCGCCTAGGAATAGCGCGTTTACAAAAGCGAGGATGGTGTTGAGGCCGATAAGCCAGGTCGGCGCCTTCCACGGACGCTCAACATGGCTAGAATCCATGCGATGGATCCAACCAGCATTGAGGTTGAGGAAGTTGAAAATGATGTAACCAACGTTGGATATGGCGAGCACGTAGAAGTAGCCAGCCAGATCCGACGCCAGGGCCAGAAGGAACAGGTTGAACGCAAAGTCTGTCCACATGGCCCTGGTCGGCGCACCCTTCTGGTTCACATGCGTAAGGTAGCGTGGCAGCCAGCCATCCTTCGAACCCTGATAAAGGGTGCGGGATGAACCGGCCATTGCCGTCATGATGGCAAGGAACAGCGCAAGGATCATCAGTATCACGAAGATCTGCGTGATCACCTTGTTGCCGCCCGCCATGTTGCCGAGTGCCTCACCGATGCCGGTACCGTCCACGATTCCAGAGGCCAGCATGCCGGACTGACCAAGTGTGCCCTGGAAGGAGAACGGAATCAGGAAGAAGAACAGGACGCAGAGAAGACCCGAGTAGAAAATTGCCTTGAAGGTATCCGTATGCGGATTCTTGAATTCGCGTGTGTAGCAGACTGCGGTTTCAAAACCGTAGGTGGACCACGCGGCGATATAGAGACCGCCTAGAAAAAGCGTCCAGCCACCGACCGTCCATGCGCCGTCAACGCCGGAATAGGCGGCTGTCGGCGGAACCAGTCCGGTCACGTTGGCGCTTTGGATGGCGCCCGTGAAGATGGGAACCAATCCGACCAGCAGTAGCGGAACGAGCACTACAATGGCGAGCCACTTCTGCGCTGTCGCAGTCGAGGCAATGCCCTCGCGCTGAATGAAAAAGATGATCAGCATGAGGATGGCGCCGATAACGAATGTCGAGTTGAAATGCAGTGCGCCCAGTCCAGGAATGGGGAGGGCAAAGGCTTCCCAGCTGCGAACGGCAGGCGTCAGTGCGGCCACGCCGTCTGCCGTCGCAACGGCTTTGATGGCGTCCGCAGGAACACCGCCGGCATTGGCCGCGAGGTAGTCCACGACCGCCTTGGTTGTTTCCGTGTAATTTGCCGCGTTGGCTGCTACCCAGTCCAGCACAGCTTGCGAGTCTGCCGCCGGAATCGGGAACAACGCATTCAGTATGTAACCGGCCGCAATGGCGCAGCCGAGTGACAATACCGGAGACCAGGCGAACCAATTGCACCACACCGAGAGCGGTGCGATGAATTTCGAATAGCGTATCCATGCGGTGGCGCCATAGACCGAGGCGCCGCCAGCCTTGTTGCCGAACATTCCGGCGATTTCTGCGTAAGTGAAGGACTGCAAGAAACCCATGATCATGGATATGATCCAGACCAGGAATGCGAGCTTTCCCGTTGTGCCGGCTATGCCGCCAATCGAAAACAATACGAGCGGCGGCACACCTGCCGCGACCCAGAACGCCCCTTTCCAGTCGAGCGCTCGGATGAGCCCGCCGGAATCTGTGTTGGAAGACATGTTGTAATTCCCCTCGTTTATTCCAGTTACTATTGACGCCTTGCGTGCGGCCTCTTATCGGGCCCTTGGCAAGTGTGAACGGATGATTGGCTCTCAGTTGCCGGTAATGGCTCACTGAAACCGCGTCCCCACTGCAGGAAACATTTTTTGCTGTCATGAAACAAGAGGTGAAGTCATACTGTGCACAGAGTGTTGCGACGCAGCAATGTTGTGCGCCGCACACGCGATGTTCGAATGTGGAACGAGAGATCTGAATGAACGCACCGACCTTCTTTGGGCCGCGCCCCAGCCGAATTCTTCGGCCAGGAGAGCGCGCATTACCACCCAATGTTGAGCGCTATCCAATAGCTGCAAGCGGCTCGCTGTTGATTGACGTCATGGCTGGAGACCGGCTCCTGCTGACCGACGTGGAAGGCGGACAACGCGTTGAAGTCATGTTCTGCGACCTGCAAGGCCGATTCGACCCGTCGGCCATTGGCCTCAAGGGTGATGGAAACGCCGATGGCCTCAAAGCCATGCTGGCCCGCGATACCGACAGCGCCAAGCGGACGCGTGCTGCACTCTCACGCCGCAAGATCGACCTCTCCAAGGCAAAGAGCGCCGGTGGATTTGGCGAAGAAAGCCGAGCCGGAAACCGGATTGAGCTTGTTGTGGGCCGAGACGGCAGCATCATGGTCGCAGTGCCTGCAAACGACATGTCGCCCGAGGCCCAGGACACAGCCACTGAAATCGAACTCCGCCTCATTCGCGCTACGCCAAAACCCAAGACACCGGGTTTTGATCTGCCGGAACCACTGGCCGATCCACTGCAAGACATCCGTGTGAAAGCCGCTACGGCTCGCAGCTACATGGTGAAGGCCGGGGAATACATCCAGATCATCGACGTGTCGGGCCGGCAGATGACCGACTTCCAGTGCTTTTCTGCACGCAAGCTCGACAAGGGCATTGAACACGCACTCGACGCGACCATCACACGAACGCTCACGGGCCGTGCCTATCCCGCGCCGGGCTTACCCTCCAAGGCCTTTGCACTCGATTTCGAGCCATTGGTCGAAGTGGTGCAAGACACCTGCGGCCGGCACGACGCTTTCGCCACCGCCTGCAATCCGCGTTTCTATGATGACATGGGTTATCCTGGCCATGCCAACTGCACCGAGAACTTCAATTATGCGCTCGATCCCTTTGGCATCGAAAAGCGGAAAGGTTGGGAGGCGCTCAA
>JBJXGL010000241.1:0-3660 GCA_046160365.1 Aestuariivirga sp.
GCGCTCGAAACCGTGCTGGGCTTCGACAACCTGCTTTACATCTCAATCGAGGCCAAGCGCGTGGCGCCGGATCAGCAGGCGCGCGTGCGGCGCATCGGCACGATGCTCGCCATCCTGCTCCGCATCGCGCTCCTCTTCGTGGTGCTGCAATTGATCGCCATGTTCCAGTCGCCGTGGTTCACAATCGACATTCCGGTGATGCATGGCATCATCAATGGCCACAGTCTGATCGTCATGGCGGGCGGCCTGTTCCTCATGAAGACGGCGCTCACCGAAATCCGTCACATGATGACGATCGAGGATCTCCAACACGAGGAAGGCGCCGGCCCCAAGCACCGCAGCGTCGCCATGGCGTTGGTATGGATCCTCATCATGAACATCGTGTTCTCCTTCGACACGGTGCTCTCGGCCGTGGCGCTCACCAAGAACTTCCTCGTCATGTCGCTCGCCATTATCGTTTCCGGCGCGCTGATGGTGCTGCTTTCCGATCACGTGGCGCGGTTCCTCGAGAAGAACCGGCTCTACGAAGTGCTGGGCCTCTTCGTCCTCCTGCTCGTCGGCGTGATGCTGCTCTCCGAAGGCGCGCATCTCGCGCACCTCGATCTCTTCGGCTACGAAATCCACCCGCTGGAAAAATCAACGTTCTACTTTGTCGTCGGAGCACTTGTGCTGGTGGACATCATCCAGGGCCGGTATCAGAAGAAGATTGATACCGAACAGACGCGGATCAAGAACGGCTCCGCGCCCGAGGGGGCGGGGCATTCCTAACAATCAAACAAGCCGGGGATCGAGCGGCACTTGCTTGACTTCGACGATTTTGAGCCGACGGGCGTCGGCGTGCAGAGGGTTGATCAGCACGTTGTAGGCGTCCGGTACAATTGCGGACGGCACCCTCAGCAATAGATGCCGTCTTTCCTTAAGCCAACGATCGCCGATGCTCCGCGTGTATTTCGATTTGGATTGCAATTGCTTGCCTCGTGTTTGGACCACCTTTGCGACGATATTGTTCGGAACCTCAATCTTGAGGAGTTGAAAGGTCTCTGGGAAGTCAGTTCGGTCAAGATGAACGAGCATTTCGCTTAGTGCACCCGCGGGATGCTCGGATGTGTAAATGATGGGATGACCCTTGCTATGCCATCTCCCCGGAAACTTGAGGCCGCCCAAGCCTTCAAGATTGGCGAAGTTCGATATCCGCCAGAGAAACATCGCTGTTAAACGTATATGCCGTGTTCGATCTGTCCAAGCATTTCCTCGACAACGAAAGCTCCGGCCTCCGTCTTCAAGACTGACAGTGGAGATTGCCCCGCGAGACGCGCGTTAGGAGTGCGAAGCCAATGATCGGCCTTCTTGCTATTTGCAAACACCCGATCTGCTTCGGCTGTTACGCGCGCGAGCCGCATTGCCCTGCCAGTCTCTTCCATGGAGAGCTTCTCGTGCCGGGCCTTGCGGCGCGCCAAAGTACGGCGCGCGATGACCAAAGCCTCGATTTCCTCAACGGCGAACCGTTTTGACCATGATTGTTTCAGGTCGACGGGTGTCAGCGCAGTGAATTGACCCGTTGTGGCGTCGCGAGCGAACTTTCGCCAGCGTTCCGCCAGCCCTCCCGCGTCGCGTGCTGTTTCTACTTTCCGAATCTTCCCACGGTGTGCCACTTTGCTTGACATGCGAGAAATATGGCACACCGTGAGTAGGCTTTCAAGCCGGTGCCGAGAGGCGGTTTACAGATCGTTTCGCAGCCTCTAAACCCCGCGCCAACTCCATCACATTCCTACGGATTCACCCACTCATGGCGCGCCAGTTCATTTATCATATGCAGGGCCTCTCCAAAGCCTATGCCGGGGGCAAGAAGGTCCTCGACAACATCCATCTCTCCTTCTACCCCGACGCCAAGATCGGCGTGCTCGGCCCCAATGGCTCGGGCAAGTCGACGCTGCTTCGCATCATGGCGGGGATCGACAAGGAGTGGAACGGCGAAGCCTGGCTCGCCGATGGCGCGACGTGCGGCTATCTCCAGCAAGAGCCGGAGCTCGATCCAGCACTCGATGTCATGGGCAATGTGATGGAAGGTGTTGCCGCGAAAAAGGCGATCCTCGATCAATACAACGCGCTGATGGCCGACTACAACGACGAGAATGCCGAGAAGGCAGCGGTGCTTCAGGACCAGATCGACTCGCAGAACCTGTGGGACCTCGAATCGCAAGTGGAGCAGGCAATGGATGCCATGCGCTGCCCGCCGGGCGATGCTTCGATCGACAATCTCTCGGGCGGCGAAAAGCGCCGCGTGGCGCTCACACAACTCCTGCTGCGCAAGCCCGACCTACTACTGCTCGACGAGCCCACCAACCATCTCGATGCCGAGTCAGTGAACTGGCTCGAACATCACTTGCGCGATTATCCCGGCGCCATCCTGATCGTCACCCACGACCGCTACTTCCTCGACAATGTGACGGGGTGGATTCTGGAGCTGGATCGCGGTCGCGGCATTCCCTACGAAGGAAACTACTCGGCCTATCTCAAATCCAAGGCCAAGCGTTACGCCCAGGAGCAGCGCGAGGATGCGGCGCGCCAGAAGGTGATCGAGCGCGAGTCGGAATGGATTTCATCGAGCCCCAAGGCCAGGCAGGCCAAGTCCAAGGCGCGCTTCAAGGCCTATGACGAACTCATCACGGCGAACGAGAACCGTCTCAAATCCACCACCGCGCAGATTATCATTCCACCGGGCGAGCGGCTCGGCTCGAATGTGATCACGGTCGACAATCTCAACAAGGCCTATGGCGATCGCCTGCTCATCGAGGATTTGTCGTTCAAACTGCCGCCGGGCGGCATTGTCGGTATCATCGGGCCCAACGGCGCGGGCAAGACCACGCTGTTCCGCATGATCACTGGTCAGGAGAAGGCAGATTCGGGCACTATCGACATCGGCGAAAGCGTGCATCTCGGCTATGTCGATCAGAGCCGCGATACGCTCGATCCCGATAAGACGGTGTGGCAGGAAATCTCCGGCGGCAACGAGGTGCTTTATCTCGGCAAACGCGAAATGAACTCCCGCGCCTATGTCGGCGCCTTCAACTTCAAGGGCGGCGACCAGCAGCAGAAAGTAGGCACGCTGTCGGGCGGGCAGCGGAACCGTGTGCACCTTGCCAAGATGCTGAAGAGCGGCGCCAATGTCCTGCTCCTCGACGAGCCCACAAACGACCTGGACACGGAAACGCTGGCCGCCTTGGAGGAAGCGCTCGAGGATTTCGCCGGCTGCGCCGTGATCATCAGCCACGACCGCATGTTCCTCGACCGCCTCGCCACCCACATTCTCGCCTTCGAAGGCGACAGCCATGTGGAATGGTTCGAAGGCAACTTCCAGGACTACGAGGAAGACAAGAAGCGCAGGCTGGGTGAGGATTCGGTAATGCCGAGAAGGATCAAGTATAAGCAGTTCGCGAGGTGAGGGACGGTCGAGCGCCCTTCAAAGGAGCACTACAAAGCGGGGAGCAGACGCTTTATTCCAGATTGCTTTTGCCTATGTTGCAAACTGAGCAAAGCGTTTGAAGGTTCTCCAAAAACCGTCTCGCCACCATTCGCCCACGCCTTGATGTGATCTACGTGGAGAATAATAGATGGATCAGTTGCAGGCGACCTCCCGCAATTCCTGCATTTGAAACTGTC
>JBJXGL010000242.1:0-9268 GCA_046160365.1 Aestuariivirga sp.
ACTTTCAGGCAAGTACGATGGCGTGCACTGCTTGCGGGCACTTGAACCGCGTGCCTCTTCGCTAAGCGGAAAGGCTTCCGTCAGACCGGGGAACCGGCCCGACCAGTGTATCGTGGATTTCGGCACCACCGTCTCTGTGCGTACATGGACTGGATGGGGTGTTGTCAACTTAGTGTCGAATGGTTGCAAAAGCCTGACACGATTTCGATTCTCATGTTGAGGCAGTGGCCGCCACCCATGTCGCCATGGCCCCGGTTCTGAGATGACTGAGTGTTGAGCGGCGGATCAGATGACGTTGGACATTGAAGGTGTTGTAAACGGCGGCGTAGCTGGCCAGGAATCTCTGGGCTGAACCCTGCAATTTGAATCGCTGTTGTTTTCTTTCCCGGCGTCGGATGGGTAAATGCGAATTCTCGGCGCAATTGTTTTCTCGCAGCCGCCCGGGGCGGTGACGATCAGAACAGTCGATTTCGTGTGTTGCGGCACTATAGGATGCCAACCTGTCTGTGACGATTGTCTCAGGATGAATGCCCTGGCGCTTCAACAATTTCCTGAGCAATCTCAGCGCGGCCTGCTTGTTCCGTCGTTTCTGTACCAGCATAGCGAGGACTTCACCTTCGTCATCGACGGCCCACCAAAGATACATTCTTTGCCCTGCGATCCGCACCATCATCTCATCGAGATGCCAGCGGCTTTTGGGGCCGGGTCTGACTTTTCGAAGATTGCGACCGAACAGTCGGCCGAATTTCCGTGTCCAGACTCGGATCGTTTCATAGCTCACGTCGATGCCGCGCTCTGCCATGAGGTCTTCGATATCGCGGAAGCTCAGAGTGAAGCGGAAATACAGCCACACCACCTGGCGGATAAGATCTTCTGGAAACCGGTGGCGAGCATAGGAAATCGGTTTCATCCGTTGCCATCCCAAATTGAACCTGAAATATCAAATCCCTAAGTCGCGCGTCTGTACGTGGCGCAGGTTATTGACGCTCGTTAACCTGTCAATTCCATGTCGTTGACCCATACAGTGTCATGAGCAGTGAGATCGAGAATGTTCCGGGCATATTCGCCGACTGAATACAACAGGATCAGTCAATGCTGCTTCGACAACCTCAACCCAGCAAGCCCCTTCGGAAGCAGGATCACGAACAGCGCCAGCAACAGGCCCAGCCCAATGTCGCGCCAATCGCCAATTTCCCGCATGCCTTCGTCTGCGAGCATCAGCAGCGCTGCTCCCAGCAAGGGCCCCCAGACCGTCCCCATGCCGCCCACCACGATCATTGCAAGCAAGAACAACAGCACCGCCAGCGAGAAGACGATCGGCCCCACTACACCAAAATGGGCGGCATAGAAGCCACCAGTGATGCCTGTGAAAAACGCCGAGAGTCCGAAAACCCAAAGCTGATACTTGAACTTGCTCACACCACGCGCCATCGCATAGCCCGGGTTATCTCGGAGCGCTTTAAACGCAAGCCCCATTGGCCCGCGGATAACCGCGACTGAAAACAGGAAGGCAATCAAAGCCAAGGCCAGACCCACATAGTAGTGCGCTACGTACCACTTCGATCCCAGCAAATTGCGGAAACCGAGATCACCAAACTTGGAAAATCCACGCACGCCGCCGAACAAAGGCAAACAACCTGACGGCGGGTTGGTGAAGCAGGCCGTGTCATTGACAACGATGAGATAGATCACCTGCGCAATGGCGAGTGTCAGCAGCGCCACATAAGGTCCACGCAGGCGCAGACAGGCAAGACCGATGATCAGGCTGAAGACTACGGTGATCAGGCCTGCAAGCAGCATGGCAACCGCGATGGGAACACCAAAGTAATAGCCCAGCATGGCGGTGGCATAGGCCCCAACGGCAAAGAGGGCCATTTGTGCCAGCGAAAAAATGCCGCCCACACCAAGCACCAGGTTCCATTGAGTGACAACAATGACCCAGATGAAGAACAGGGTCATTTGCGTGATGATGTAGCGGGTCCCAACCAACAGCGGTACGGCTGCAAAAAGCACTGCAAGCGCCAATCCGATCAAGATGTCGCGATTCGTCATGCTCACAACCGCACCACCTGTGACCGACCAAACAGGCCGGCGGGACGCCAAATCAGCACAGCAATGACAAGCAGCAAGAGAATGGCAAAGCTGTATTGGACGCCAAAGACGTATTGGATGATGCTTTCCAGAACGCCAAGGATGATTGCTGCGGCAACTGCACCATAGACATTGCCAAGCCCCGCCACCACGCAGATCACGAAGGCCTTAAGCATGGGATCACCGCCCATGTTGGGCAGCAGACCGGACAAGGAACTAATCATGATCCCTGAAACGGCGGCGAGCGCACCTGAAATCGCGAGTACTTGTGCATAGACACGTCCAATGCGGACGCCCATCAGCTGTGCTGCGTCTCTGTTCTGGGCTGTAGCGCGAATGGCAAGCCCCATGCGCGTGCGATTCAAGACGTAAGCAGTGATCGCCATGAGTGTGACGGCGACGACCAAGATCAAGATGTTCTGATAGGGAATGTGTACAGTGCCGATGACAAGGGCACCCGTAAGATTAAGTGGCTGGGCAACGGGTTGCGGGCCGAACAGGCGTAAAATGACGTTTTCAACAATAGCACCGATGCCAATGGTCGCGATGAAGATTTGTGTTTCTAAATTTCGTGATGATAGCATTGGCCGTGCCGCAAGGTGATAGATGGCGACACCGATGACCCCACACACGCCCATTGCAGCAAGAATGGCGAGTGGTGCCGGAAGCCCAAGTGTCGTCATTGCATAGAGACAGATGTATCCGCCCATCGCCATGATGGCGCCGTGGGCCATGTTCAACATGTTGAGAGATCCATAGACTAGCGCAAGTCCAATTGTGGAAATCGCATACATGGCGCCGAGTGTGAGGCCAGACGCGACGATTTGGACAATCACGTCCATGCTCACCCTCCGAGATAAGTTGCGATGATTTCTGGGCTGGACAAGAATTCAGCTCCAGTGCCTGACCAGGCCAACCCGCCATTGTCCAGAAGGTGCAGGCGGTCAGCAATCTCTGCTATGCGCGTGGCATTCTCCTCGACGACAAGGACGCTCAGGCCGCTCTTCTTCAACTGCGAAATTATGTCATAGATCTGATCGATGATGATCGGGGCGAGGCCGAGGGACGGCTCATCTAGCATCAGTAGCTTGCCGCCTGCCATGAGGCCACGTCCAATGCCAACCATGCGACGTTCACCCCCCGACAGCGTGCTGGCGCGCTGGTTGCTGCGCTCGCGCAGTTTGGGAAGCAATGCGTAAACTTCTTCCAATCTCTTCCCGGCCAGGCGAGCCGCATCTGGCAGATAGGCGCCCATAGCCAGGTTTTCCGACACCGTCATATCGGGGAACAGCAGATCGCCTTGCGGGACATGCACGATGCCAGCCGCCGCGATTTCGTCGGGGCGGAGCTTTCCCAAGGCTGTGCCGTCAACAGCGATCGTGCCTTTGTGGATCCGCGTAAGGCCGGAGATGGTGCGCAAGAGTGTTGTCTTGCCATGGCCATTCGGCCCAATGAGCCCGACGAAATCGCCTGAGGCAAGTGACAAGGAAACGTCCTTGATGACAAGTTGCTGGCCATATCCCGCACCGAGGCTGGTTATGGTCAAGCCATCGGCCATCAATGTTTGCTCTCCAGAACACTGGCCAGCCGTTTGGAAGCCCCTTCTCCCAGATAGACATCAACCACTGTCCGGTCTTTCACAAGACCGGTTGGGGGGCCCACATAGATGTTCTCGCCATGATGCATGATCATTACGCGATCAGAGAGTTGCACGAGGAATCGCATGACATGTTCGATGAGGATGATTGTGACGCCTGAGGCCGCAATCTTGCGGACCACTTTCATCATCTGATCAATCTCCTGGTTCGTGAGACCGCCCACCGGCTCGTCCATCAGAAGAAGCTTGGGGCGGCTGGCGACGGCACCCGCCAGCATCAGCAGTTTGCGATCCAGCACCGGCAGGCTACCTGCATCCTGTCCGGTCTTTGAAGACAAGCCAACCATGGACAGCGCCTCGTCAACGATTGCACGAACCTCCTGATCCATGCGTAGGCCGGGATAGCGCCGGTTATCGCGTCCGAAATAAGCTGCGACTTCGACATTTTCACTTACCGTCAGTGAGTCAAAACATGCATTGAGTTGAAAAGTACGGGCGATACCTGCGTGGCAAATGGTTTCAGGAGCCAGCCGCGTAATCGGTTCTCCTTCCAGCAGGATTTCACCTTCCGTTGCCGGATTGAGACCGGAGACAACTTCAAACAAGGTAGTCTTGCCGGCTCCATTGGGTCCACCAATGCCTAGCACTTCACCCGCCATCACATCAAAGCTGAGATTGTTCACCGCCGCCAGCGCACCGAAGCGCTTGGTGACGCCTCGGCACGAGAGCAGCGGTGTAGCGTCTTGGCTCAAGCCTTCATCCACGGCGGCAGCATGAACTTCGAAGTATCATATGGCGCAGGCGCCACGAGCAGGCCGCCCTTGGTGTGATCCTGAATCTGCAGGAACTGGTGCGGCATGGCGAGCGATGAGTCCTTCACTTGCGTCGGATAGGTGTAAGCCGCCTGCTCATCAGCAATAAAGCGTGTCGTGCCGGTCACGCCGCGCCAGATCATGGATCGCATGCGGTCCGCTACCTTGCGGTTCTGCGCATCGTTACCGGGTTCACCCGTGCCACCAGCAAGTGCCGCCGCCGTGGCCCAGACGTAAGCGCCGTCATAAGGCTGTGCACCGCTGTTATGACCGGCATTGGCCCCAAACTTCGCCTTGTAGCGGGTTTCAAAAGCTGTGCCGATTTCGTCCTGTAGTGCGCCGACCACGGTGGCATAGAGGACGCCATTGGTGGCCTCCTTGCCGATGTCGCGGAACGCCGGAATCGATGGGCCATATTGCATATAGACTAGGCTGTTCGTCGGGTTGGGCACAAACTGCACCATGAATTGCGCGAGGTCAGCCGGCAGGAAGTGCGTGACTGCAATGACCGCCGGCGGATCCTGGCGGATCTTGGCCAAGGTTGGTCCCCATTCAGAAATCGGCACATTCACAGTTTCGAATAGGCTGATCTCCCAACCATATTCAGCCGCCTTTTCCTTGATGGCGTTTGCGATGTTAGCAGCATAGACACCTGCAGACAGGATCACCGCCATCTTGTTGTTGGCGCGCTTATAGCTGCCCATTTCCTCCAGCTGCTGCACGAACTTGAGGAAGCCCGGTCCATACCAGTATTCTGCCGGGTCGCCCTGGAAAGAGCCAAAGTATTTGTTGGTGTCCGACTTGATCAGGTTGTTATGCCCGATCGTTGTATCGTAATGCACATAGATGATGCCGCTGTCGGCAATCACGTCCTGAATAGCGGCACCTGAGCCAATGTTGTAGCCATTGATGATGGCATGGCAGGAATGACGGTCGATAAGGCGCTGCACCGCCTGCACGTTGGTGGCGTCACCCATTTGTTTGGTATCTTCAAAATGGGGTTCCAAAGGGCGGCCAAGAATGCCGCCCAGCGCGTTGATTTCTTCACAAGCCAGGGTCAGGCCATTTTGGAACTCTACACCATCGGCAGCAGCAAAATCTGTGAGCGGTGCGGCCTGCCCGACCGGGACGGCAGCGCCTTGTGCGCGTGCACCATCATTGAGAGCTGCAAGCATGGCAGCACTGCCTGCCAGAGCGCCTGTGCGTAGGAAGCTTCTCCGGCTTGGAATCACATTTGGTATTGCAAGTTTCTCTGTCATGGTTTCCTCCATTGCTATTTGATGTTGTGCACCAGCTTGACCGCTTCCGAGATCGCTTCCTGCTGGTGCGATTGCAAGTTCTGTTGTCCCCAGTTGGCCATCAGTGGCCCCCAAGGGTCCTCCACATGTGTTTTCTGCCCCGACATTTCTTCAAGTACGGCCAGACCGCAATAGGGCGCATACATGGCCGAGTAACCGCCTTCATGCGACATCAGCAGTCGTCCCCCGCACAGATCATCGGCGGCCTTCATCAGCATGCGGGTCATCTGGCGATAGCCATCTGAACTCACCATCATGCGCCCGAGCGGATCAACACCCGATGCATCAAATCCGGATGGAACGACAATCAGCTCCGGCATGAACTTATAGAGGGCGGGAATGACGACCTGCTCGAAAGCCGCAAAATAAGCGCCGTTGCCGCAACCGGGTGGTAAGGGAATATTGAGGTTGAAGCCGCGCCCTGCCCCTTCGCCGATTTCGTCACGGCTGCCCGAGTCTGCCGGAAAGAGATTGTCCTGATGCAATGAGATGGTGAGGGTTGCCGGATCTTCATAGAAGATCGATTGCGTGCCATTGCCATGGTGCACATCCCAATCCACCGTGGCAATGCGGCCCAGCTTGTGATCGGCGCGGGCATGGCGAAGGGCAATCGCCACATTGGCAAACAGGCAGAAACCCATGCCCATATCGGCCGTAGCATGATGCCCGGGCGGGCGAACCAATGCATAGGCATTCTTCACCTTGCCGCGCACGATGGCATCAAGCGCCGCCATCGTGCCACCTGCGGCGAACAGCGCAATTTCAAAGCTGCCCTTGCCAAACGGCGTGAGCAAACTGGCATCGCCACCGTTTTCGCCGCTCAAGGACTTGATGCGGGCAATGTGTTCGCGCGTGTGAACGCGGGCAATTTCGTCTTCGGTGGCAGGCCTCGCCTTAATCGGCACTAAGTGATCCAAGAGGCCCGAAACCTCAAGCAGGTTCCGGATGCGACGCTTGGTTTCGGGGTTCTCGGCATGCTCACCAGGCTGAACCGTCAGGCTTGGCGGAAACAACTGGTTCCAGTTCCAGGTGTTGTGCCACATGTAGAGTTCGTGGAAGACAAATCCCGTTGTCATCTTACGGCACCCAGCTGAATGGCTTCAGCGTCATGGGTGTTTGTCCAAAAGACGTTCTGGCACACGGCTATCGCAAAGAGGACTGTAGATATCCGTCCGGCGCGTCCGGAAAATGCCCCACATCCGGCGATACTCGGCAATTTCGTCGAGATCGACGGACCTGACGACGACATCTGAACCGACCTCGCCCGCCTCTTCAAGCTTGGTGCCGAAATGGTTGGCGATGAACGAGCCGCCGTAGAACTGCGTCTCGAATTCCTTGCCTGACTCGACCCCGATCCGGTTGGATGAGGCCAGCACCGTCATATTGGCGGCGGCATGGCCCTGCATCGTTTGCTGCCAGTGAGGTTTTGAATCCTTGAATTGATAGGCCGAGCCTTCCGTCGGCCGTCCGATCGCCGTCGGGTAGAGCAGAACCTCGGCACCCTTGAGTACCATGATGCGCGCTGCTTCCGGGAACCATTGGTCCCAGCAGACTCCAGCGCCAAGCTTCGCATATTTGGTGTTCCAAACCATGAAGCCGGTATCGCCAGGAGAAAAGTAGAAGGCTTCCTCATAGGCTGGAAAGTCCGGGATATGGCTCTTGCGGTAGACGCCGAGCACATCGCCACCAGCATCAATCATGGCCAGCGAGTTGTAGTAGCGTTCGCCGTCCCGCTCATAGAACGACACGGGGACCACCACGTTGTGCTTTCGCGCAAGCTTCTGCATCGCCTTGATGGCCGGATTGTTCTCGACCGGCGTTGCCTCCTTGAAGTAAGTCTTGTCCTTGTCGAGGCAGAAATACGGTGTTTCAAAAAGTTCTTGCAAGAGAACGACTTGCGCACCCCGCGACGCTGCTTCCTCGACCATTTCTCCAGCCCGCTGGATGTTCTTGCCACGGTCCCACGAACAAGCCATCTGGGTCACTGCTATCGAAATCGTTCGCATGGACTTGCTTCCTCCCGAATCGCTCAGCGTGCAAGAGTGTCCTCGTTGATGGGCACTTTACCAATCGCCCGAAGCATGTCCCGCCACGTACGGGTAAAAGCCCAAAAAACTCCACCCATTCGGGTGGCCAATCAGTTTAGGAGAGGGAAGCGCGGGTCAGCTTTTCCGGCCACGCCGAGCCCTTGCAGGCGTAATACGGTCTGGGTCCTGTTCGAGACGCCAAGCTTGCCAAAAATGTTCTTCAGATGCCATTTTACCGTGTCCGGCGCCATTGACAGGGTCTGGGCCATCTCTCGATTGTTTTGACCGCAGCTCAGAAGCCGGGCCACGTCTGCCTCTCTGGCACTGAAGTGGGGAGTGCGTCCCGGTTTGCTTTCGTGCCGTTCGCCGTTCTGGACCTGCTCAGTTCTGCCGAAAACCAACTTGTCCAAGAACTGCCCAATTTCGCCGTTGCTCTTCCAAGATGGGATGCGCTCGCGGCCGAAAGAGATGACATCTTGCAGGGAATCACCTTCGTCGATCAGGCTGCGCAAAGCCCCCTGTGGCGCGCACAGTGATACAGCATCAACAATGGCGGCAAGTGCCGAAAGGGCGTCTCCCGCCTGAAAGGAAGCCATGGCAGACAGAGCGCGGATTTGCGCGAAGCGGCGCATTCTTCCACCCTTCCGCATGGGTTCGGCCAGAGCATCGAGAATGCGAAGCGCGGCTTCGGGCCGCTGGTCAGCAATCAGCAAGCGGGCAAATGCCATGTGAACAGGCTCGCTAGCTGGTAGCGGTGGGCGATGTGAGGCAATCCAGTTTTCGTCAATGCCCCGGGTCATCAACACAAGCTTGGCCGCGCCAATGTCGCCTCGGACAAGGAGCAATCTAACCCTTTCATGGATAGCGCTCGCGAACAGGCGCTGGTATCGCGTCTGCAATCCTTTTCGTTCATCCCGTTCAAGTACTGTCTGCGCTTCATCGTGCCGACCGAGCGCGGCTGCCAGGCGCGCAGCATGCAGCTTGCAGGTAATTTCGTGGACGACGAGACCACACTCCTCGATGACACGGCGGTGTTGCTGTAGCCGGCTTTCAGCCGCAGCCAGGTCATTCCACTCATATAGAATGTCCACCTCGAATATGCCGGCAACGGCTTCAGCATAGGACCCGGCACCCACTTCGTCGCGCGCATGCTGGGCAGCGCGCTGGAAGTGCGCGTAGGCCCGCTTCAAATCACCTGCAGTTTCCTTCGTGAGACCGCGTATGAGGTCGGAATAGACTACGCCCAAAACTGAGCGGGCGGTCTCATGGCTGTCGCGAGCCTTTGCGCAGGCTATCCGGGCCGTTTCAAGATCGCCGAGCCAATCGGCCAGATCAGCAGAGATGTAGCTGGAGCCGTTGTCACTGAGCAAGCGCGGCTTGTGAATGACCTTGGCGTTGTCACAGCCTGAAGCTTCCAAAGCCATATTCAGCGTGTCGGTAACA
>JBJXGL010000243.1:0-5022 GCA_046160365.1 Aestuariivirga sp.
GAAGCACACGCGGAATCCGATCAATGGCCGCGCCCTCGCCAAGCCCGAGCATGGCAAATAACGAAGCCACGATGCGGATCAGCGCATCACGGTTCCGGTTCATTGCCAAGTCCCAGGTCATGGAGGCTCCTCTTCAAGCGAAGGAACATAAATAGAACGTATGAAGTGTTTGTCAAGGATTTTGTTCGTTCGGTTCACCCACAGTTCGTCATCCCCGCGAAAGCGGGGACCCATGGCGCAACAGGGATGGAGCAATCAGAAGAATGAGAGACGGACCACTAGTTTTTTATGGGTCCCCGCGTTCGCGGGGAAGACGAAGCGAGGGAGAGAGCACGGAAATAGTCAGTGTACGGATACAAAGCTCTCCGCTTTTTCAGATCGTCATTTCGGCGAGAAGCCGGAACCTATGGCCAGTTCAGGAAGGAAGAAGGGTTTTGATGTGAAGGGAAGTTAGGAAGGCCCTCTCCCGGCCTTCGGCCACCCTCCCCGGTCGTCGGGTAAACCCGTGGACGGGGGAGGGCGATGCGGCGCGGTTACCCCTCAATTGTTGACGCCCTTCACTCGTGCGCAAGCGCGCGATGCTTCGAGTTTCGCCCTCTCCCGTTGCGTAGCAATGGGAGAGCGCGGCGGCCTTCGTCTGGCTCAGCTTCTTCGCCTTGAGCAGCCTCGCCAAAGCACCACCTCTCCCAACAGGAAGGGCAATCGCACATTGCGCGAATTTCACCCTTCCCCCATCGGGGGAAGGTGCCCCGAAGGGGCGGATGAGGGTCTTGAGGAATGATACAGCCCATAAATTTCTCACATCGCGCTCGCGGCAAGGCCCTCATCCGGCGCTTCGCGCCACCTTCCCCCGTCGGGGGAAGGGTGAGTTTCCGCCAAACGCGATAGCCCTACCCCACGGGGAAGAGTGAAGTTCACGTCATATGCGGTTGTCCTGCCCGGCAAAGCTTGGGAGGCAAAGTGCGTTCGCGGTTCCGCTAGCCCGCCTTGACCGGCCGCATGAGAAACGCCGGCATGTTGCCCTGATGGAATCCGCCGCTCTCCGGAGCATCGGGAAGGGGGCGGGATGGCGCCGCCCGTTCGCGGCGGGGACTGTGCTCCGCCCTCGGCTTGGCCTCGGCGCGGGGAGCGTGTTCGGCCTTCGGCTTGGATTCGGCCCGCGGACTGCGTTCCGGCTTCGGTGCAGCTTCGGCGCGGGGCGGCCTTTCGGCGGATTTGGCACCTCGTTGCCCGCGGCGCGGCTGGCGCTCGCGAGTGGGCGCCTCTGCGTCATCGGCCTGCGGAGCACTTCCACCGCCAATGTCGAACCATTCGATATCTTTCTTGATGAGAGCCTCGATGGCTTTCACGTATTTGGCATCCTCGCGGCAGGCCATGGTGAAGGCGTGGCCTTCGCGGCCCGCGCGTCCGGTGCGGCCGATGCGGTGCACGTAGTCCTCGGCATGGATCGGGACGTCGAAGTTGAAGACATGCGACACATCGGGAATGTCGAGGCCGCGGGCCGCCACATCCGATGCGATGAGGTAGGTGACCTCGTTGTTGCGGAATGCGGCGAGCATCTTGAGGCGCGCCGATTGATCCATGTCGCCATGGAGCGCGCCGGCGCTGAAGCCATGCCGGCTGAGCGATTTCTCAAGCAGCGCCACTGTCGTCTTGCGGTTGGCGAAGACGATGCCGTTCTTGACGTTCGCTTGCGTGCGCAAGAGCCGGCGCAGGGCATCGCGCTTCAGTTTTGGATCGTGCGGCACGCTGACCAGGTGCTGCGCGGTGGTTTCCACCGTCGAGGAGGCGCGCGTGGCCTCGATGCGCGCCGGGTTATGCAGGAACTGTGAGGTGATCCGCTGAATTTCCGGCGGCATGGTGGCGGAGAAAAACAACGTCTGCCGGGTGAATGGCAAGAGTTTGCAGATGCGCTCGATATCCGGGATGAAGCCCATATCGAGCATGCGGTCGGCTTCGTCGATCACCAGCATCTCGATGCCGGTGAGCAGAAGGCGGCCGCGTTCGAAGTGATCGAGCAGGCGGCCGGGGGTTGCGATCACCACATCCGCGCCACGGTCGATCTTGAGGGCCTGCGGCTCGAAAGCGACGCCGCCGATCAACAGCGCGACCGAGAGATTGTGCAATTTGCCCAGCGTTTCGAAGGCTTCCTGCACCTGCGCGGCAAGCTCGCGCGTGGGCTCGAGGATCAAGGTGCGCGGCATGCGCGCGCGGGCACGGCCCTTCTCAAGCATCGTCAGCATGGGAAGCACGAAGGCGGCGGTCTTGCCCGATCCTGTTTGGGCGAGGCCAAGCACATCGGTGCGGGTAAGGGCAGGGGGAATGGCCTGGGCCTGAATGGCCGTCGGCGTTGTGTAACCCGCTGCCGCAACGGCTTCGAGAACCTTGGCGCTCAAACCGAGCTCGGAAAAACTCATGTGTATGCGAAAAACCGTTCTGGCGAATTGGATGTTGCGAAGCGCCCGGGCGAAGTCGCCACATGCGGGGGCGCGAAACTGGCCGGGAGATAGGCATTCCGGGCCGGAAAGTCAAATCACTCAAAAGGTTAAAGTTGACCGGAAGCTACTTTTGACCACCGCTATTGCAACCGGCATCCTCGTCACATTGCCGTCCGGTTAGGGATTCGGAGGCGAATCCCGGAAACGGGGGACATCATGAAAAAGCTCGCAGCCGAGTTCTTCGGCACATTTTGGCTTGTTTTGGGCGGTTGCGGCAGCGCCGTTCTCGCGGCCGCATTTCCACAGGTCGGGATTGGGTTAATGGGCGTATCGCTGGCTTTCGGCCTGACGGTGCTGACTATGGCCTATGCCGTCGGAGGAATCTCCGGCGGGCACTTCAATCCAGCAGTTTCGGTTGGCCTTGCGGCAGCCGGGCGATTCTCGTGGAGCGAGTATCCGGGATATGTCGTGGCACAGCCATCGGTGCGGTCATTCACAAGTCGCTTATGAGCGACGACTGAAACTGAAAAGGGCAGGCCGCGAAGGCCTGCCCTTGACTGAATTGCCGGCGTCGTTACTCCGCGGCCACCTTCGTTGCGGACTTGGCTGCAAGCGCGGCACGAACGCCGTTCGCATAGTCCGGATGCACCTTGTCGAAGTGGCCAAGCTGCCGCTCGAGAATGTCCTTCGGCAGATTGGGGCCCATCGCATCGGCGACGTTGTTGAAGAGCCGCTGCTTCTGCCCGGCGTCGAACAGGTTGAACAGCGCCCGCACCTGCACATAGTCATCGTTGCCATCGCGATGATTGTAACGCGCGGCATCGCCAGAGATGCGAAGCGGCGGCTCGACAGCGGTCTTGTCCTCGACCGGGCCGTTGAACGAGTTCGGCTCGTAGAATACATCTGGATTGCCGGTGCGGATGCCGCCATAGACGTTCATCTGGCCATCCTTGTGATAGTGATGCACCGGGCACTTCGGCATGTTGACGGGCAGCGACTCGTAATGCGTGCCGAGCCGGTAGCGGTGCGCATCGGCATAAGAGAAGATGCGCGCCTGCAGCATCTTGTCGGGCGACCACGAGATGCCTGGCACGATGTTGGAGGGCGAGAAAGCCACCTGCTCGATTTCGGCGAAGTAGTTCTCCGGATTGCGGTTGAGTTCCATCACGCCGACATCGATCGGCGGATACTCCTTGTGCGGCCACACCTTGGTGAGGTCGAACGGATTGTAGCTGGTCTTTTCCGCATCCTTCTCCGGCATCAACTGCACTTGCACTTTCCACTTCGGGAATTGGCCGGCCTCGATCGTGCCGAAGAGCGCCTCCTGATAGGTCTCGCGGGTGCGGCCGATCTCTTTTTCCGACTCGGCGTTGGTGAAGAACTTGTGACCCTGCATGGTCTTGAAGTGGAACTTCACCCAGTGCCGCTCGCCCTTGTCGTTCCAGAATGAAAAGGTGTGCGAGCCGTAACCGTTCATGAACATCGGAGCCACCGGGCAGCCGCGATCCGACATCAGGATCGTCACCTGATGCAGGCTTTCGGGGCTGAGTGACCAGAAATCCCACATCGCGGTGGCGGAGCGCAGATTGGATTTGGGATGGCGCTTTTGGGTGTGGATGAAATCCGGGAACTTGAGCGGATCGCGCACGAAGAACACGGGCGTATTGTTGCCGACCAGATCCCAGTTGCCTTCGCTGGTGTAGAACTTGAGGGAAAAGCCGCGCACGTCGCGTTCGGCGTCCGCGGCACCCTGTTCGCCCGCAACCGTCGAAAAGCGCGCGATCAAATCGGTTTTGGTCCCCGCCTTGAACACGGCGGCTTTGGTGTATTTCGAGATGTCCGGATTGGTGATGGTCAGCGTGCCGTGGGCACCCCAGCCCTTGGCGTGGACAACGCGCTCGGGGATGCGCTCGCGATTCTGATGCGCCAGCTTTTCGATGAGCTGGTAGTCTTGAAGGAGAACCGGCCCGCGCGCGCCAGCGGTGATCGAGTTCTGGTTGTCGGGAATGGGTGCTCCCGCCGATGTGGTCATCACCGGTTTCTTGCTCATCGAAGCCTCCTGCTTTGTGTAGATTGGAATATCTCTAAACTACCTGACCTTTGCCTATCAACCAAAATCTTGTCGCGGCTTGCAAACCATGAGGGTGAGCATGGTTGCCATAAATGGTGATTTGACCTTCGCGCGATTGATGCGAAATATCACATCGAAGGCGAATGCTGAGAGGTCTCGAACACTGATGCCACCTACGAACAAGAGTTTTGCGGTGCCGCAACCGAGGTGACGGAACACCGCAATTCATACCTCGGAGTAGTTGCACTGCGCCGTTATGGCGCAGGTTAAAAGTCAAAGCCCAAAGACAAAGTGCAAGATGCACGGATTGGCCCTGCGTGGCATAGCTCCACCAGGGCCTCATTGTTTGGAGCGCGATCGAATTGTGACTTTAATTTTGCGCCATGGCCCGGCTGATGTTAGGCCCTGCGGGGCTTTGAGGACAAAGTCCGCCGTCGAATGTCTTCCATGCAATTCTTCTCGGAAAGCCGAAGCTGTCAAGGACCTTCGGCCGCTTCGCGGCGCGCTGAAAGC
>JBJXGL010000244.1:0-4131 GCA_046160365.1 Aestuariivirga sp.
GTTTCGTTTCGCTGCGACGCGATCCGCTCGGCAAGCACGCTTCCCGCGAAACCGGCACCGGCGATGAGCCAATCGTACATTGAGATTTTCCGCTACTTGAATGGTTGACCCGGCCAAGATCCCCACCATCGAATCCATGGCGTGACGCGGAAAGACGCATTGGGTTCCGCTATGTGAAAATCGATCCGCATTCGTCCTTCCAGCGACGAAATGCGCGAAAGCGGTCGATGGTTCCCGGGCCATCCGCGCAGCGGAAGCGCCGTCAAGCGCGCATGTTCTCGTGCGTCGGGTAATTCACCAGCGCCGCGCGGCGGTGCAGGCGGGCGGCCTCGCGCCGCCGCCCGGCCCAGTCCTCGTCATATTCCTCGGGCATCACCAGCGGCACGGTCAGGCACTCGCTCTGCACTGGCAGAACCTCGCGCCAATCCTCGATCAACTGCTTGTATGAAACGCCCACCTTGCGGATATTTCGGTCGAGATCGAAGAGGCCGAGCGGATTGATGTTTCCATTGTCCTGGCGCAACGCCGTGTCCCAATCGACCTGATCGGTCAGCGAATACCAGGTGAAGCCGACGATCGGCACGCCCGAATTGCGGACCCTGAGCACGTTGGCGAACTGTTTCCACAGCCATTGCACCGCTTCCTCGCCGGTGGGCCCCTCGAGCAGGTTGGTCTCGGTATGCATCACCGGCAGGCGGTAGCGATCGTAATATTGCCGGGTGAGCTCGCTGTAGCCGAAGATTTCGCCCGAGGCGCGGGTCTGGCCATCGGCGCTCACCCGGTGCTCGTTTGTGATGTAATAGTCGTTGCCGAGAATGCAGTGGCGCTTCAGGCTGTTGTTGAGGAAGAAATGGTACTCGGCCCGCGTCATGCCGTTGTCCATCAGATACTCGTAGACGTCGGAATTGACCCTTCGTCCATAATTCAGGTCGAGCGACAGGAAGCGCCGGGCGTTGAGTTCCTCGGCCTCCTTGATGACGCGCGGATTGTCGGCGTGGAAATATTCGGTCGATTCGCTTTGGATGAAAATCGCGTCGGGGCGGTGATCGAGGATCGTGTGCATCGCCAGGACATTGGCCTTGACGATATGCTTGAGCGCCGTGACGAAACCGTAGTCGGAGCGCATCTCCTCGTTCCACCAGCCATAGGCGGCCGAGAACATGGCGCAGATGAACATCTCGTTGACCGGCGTATAAAGCTGCACCCACGGGAAGCGCCGGGCGAACTCGCCGGCATACTGGGCGAATTGCGCCGGAAAATCCGGGTTCTGGAAATTGCCGATCCAGTCCGGCACGCCGAAATGGCAGAGATCGACGATCGGCACGATGCCCATCTCCTTCAGCACCGGAAAAGTCTCGTCGGCGAAGGACCAATCGTGGCGCCCGGCGCCGCGCAGAGTCAGGTGCAAGGGCGGACCATAGCGCAGGAACTTGATGCCCATGCCGCGCACCAATTCGAAGTCCTCGCGCCAGCGCCGATAGTGCTGGCATTTCGCCATTTCGTCGACGCGGGTGCGCCCGCCATTGATGGTGGGGATGCTGTTCTCGATCCCCGTGGCGAACATGAAATGCGGATTGACGATGCTCATGGCGATCTTTTGCCCCCGGCGCGGGCGCCATCGATGCGAATTCGGGCGGAACTTTGTCTCGCGTTGGGTGTTTCCAACAGCTGGACCCGCGATCCAATCGATTTAGAGGATGTTCATGGACGTTCCCGCCGCCCCGTCTAAGGTTTATCGGTTCAAGCCAGCTCCTCGTGAAAAGAGTCAGCTCCTGTGCTTTTCGCACCTGCGCTGGAACTTTGTTTTCCAACGTCCGCAGCACATCCTCACCGCCGCGTCGCACCACTATGATGTCTTCTTCATCGAGGAGCCGCGCTTCGAGCATGGTTGCGGCGCCCATCTCGACGTGCAGGAGGTGGCGCCGAGCCTTACTATCGTGACCCCGGTGCTGCCCGAGGGTCTCAACCCCAACGAGGTCTGCGTCATGCTGCGCAGCCTCATGCATGTGCTGTTCGGCGCCAAGCCGGCGGGCCAGCGGATCAAATGGTTCTACACGCCGATGGCCTTGGAATTCACCAACGACATCGAGGCCGATCTGACCGTCTATGATTGCATGGACGAACTCTCGGCCTTCCGCGGCGCGCCAGCCAACCTCTCCTGCCTCGAGCATAAGCTGATGCAGGAAGCGGGATTGATGTTCGCCGGCGGCCGCAGCCTCTTCGAGGCGAAGATGAACCAGCATGATAATGTGCACTGCTTCCCGAGCAGCATCGACGCCGCGCATTTCGGCAAGGCGCGCGCCGGCGCGCTGGCCGATCCGGCGGATCAGCAGGAAATCCCGCATCCGCGCGTTGGCTTCTTCGGCGTCATCGATGAGCGTCTCGATGCCGACTTGCTGCGCCAAGCCGCCGCGGCGCGGACCGATCTGCAATTCATCATGCTGGGTCCGGTGGTGAAGATCGAACCGGCGAGCCTGCCGCGACTGTCCAACATCCATTGGCTGGGCCAGAAGGCTTACGCCGATCTCCCCGCCTATCTCGCCCATTGGGATTTGGGCTTCATGCCCTTCGCCATCAACGAGGCGACGCGCTTCATCAGCCCCACCAAGACGCCGGAATTTCTCTCGGCCGGCTTGCCCGTCGTCTCGACGCCGGTGCGCGACGTTGTCGCCGAATATGGCGAGGCGAAGCTCGTGGCGATCGCTAGCTCGGCCAGCGATCTCACGGCGGAAATCGACAAGTTGCTCGCCATGGACCGCGAGCCATGGCTTGAGCGGGTCGACGAGAAACTCAAATCCATGTCGTGGGCCGCCACCTGGTCGGCAATGAACGCCCTCATCGCCAAGGCCTTGCGCCAAGGCCGCGCCGGCGCCAGCCGCCATGCCCATCTCGCGCCATCGCAAGTCGGGCGTCCCGATGTCGAGGTCGTCCACCTGGCCCGCGCCAGCAGCCGCCCGTCTTGAGCGTTGGAAGTGGGAATGGTGGGCGGTACAAGGATCGAACTTGTGACCCCTACGATGTCAACGCTTGGTCCGAGGGGATCATTCAGGCAATTTCAGAGACTTACAGAGACGGTCGAGTACCGCCAAGAACGAACGGGAACGGAACAAACCACTCGTTTCCGCCAAGTTTCCGCCAAACTCGCCATGCCGAGTTCGTGTTGCTCTGCATTTCGATCGTGGGAATAATAACAACTCTGACAGACCGGTGAAATTCATCGTTCACTCCGTGTCTGCCCTACGAGCCCGAACCTTTGCCGCATTTCGTCTGCGCGGACCCAAGGATCGCCTGGCATTCGGTCGATCAGTTCTCGCACGACGCGCTCAAATGCTTTCTTTAGTGAATTCTCCTTGAGCCGTTCGGCCTGGTCTGTCGGCAGCAAGGGCCGCATGGCTGTAAAGAATTCGGGATTTGCGAGCTTTGCAAACATGCGCTCCTGTGCCTCGGCGCGGGAAATCCGAAGCCCGGAGGCTTGGAGATATCGGGCAAGACAGGCGACAATGCGCTGAGCGTCGAGATTTTCGAACACATCGAGTGCATGATCGAGATCGAACAGATCCCGGCCCTTGTTGCGCTGAAGAAGGGCGCGAAGTTTGGTTGCCAGCATCTCCTCCCGCGAAAAAGTCGCTACATTCGCAGCGCCGGTGAACCACGGATTTTGGATGCTGAAAGGAATGGATAGCGGCGGGTCATAAGCCTCGATTTCCCGCGTGTTGATTTCGACCTTGAGGCGGATCGGCGCTCCGTTGAGTACGGCTTCCGCCTCGGTCCTGAATCGTAGTTTGGGCGCGACCGGGCTCTGGTCGAAAGTTGCCTTGCCCAGCCAGGGCTCCATGACTTCCCTGACGCGGTCAAGCACGGGACCAATCGGCCCGGCCGTAGTCCGGACCAAATCGATGTCTTCTGAATACCGCAACGGCTTCGGAAAGTGCAGTTTGTTGAGGGCCGTGCCACCCCGGAAGCGAAGCTGCTCGACGAGAAACGGGTCGGAAAACATCGCAACGATGGCGCGGCTGATGATGAGGTCCTGCTCGATCTGTCGCTGCTCCGCCCATGGGACGACATTGCCCCAGGCGACGATGTTCATCACCGGGATCATTGATCGATCTCGGGCGCCCGGCGCACGACCAC
>JBJXGL010000245.1:0-45638 GCA_046160365.1 Aestuariivirga sp.
GCATAGGCCAACTCCGTGCCGTCCCATTCACGCCGGGCAAAACTATGCCGACAATGCCGGATGACTTTATCAGAGGAGAAGCGAATATGCATTCAAAACTCAGCATAGTCCGGTACTCGGAATATGACTTGGTATTCCGTTAACGGAATACCAGATCCTTGTGGACAATGATGCGGAGCGGCCAGCCCGGCCGCACGGTGAGAGTCGGCTGAATGTCGAGAGTCCGCTCAACCATGTTCTGTCCGGCCCGATTGGTGTTCTCCTGGGCGGATTGGCGGATGGCGGCGATGAGATCGTTCTCGTTGTTACCGAGTGAGATTTCCGTGCCGACGCCGAGAAGTGTCGCAAGGGCGATGCCCTTCAGGATAGCCCACGTGTGGTAGTCGACCTCGTCCTCAAGCCCGGCATAGCCGCCTTCATCGGTCGCCGGCAGATTGTCGACGACGACGGACGATCCATCGGGCCGGATGAGCCGCTGCCAGACGACCAAAGCGCGCTTCTGGCCGAAGGCGACGACGCTGTCGTATTTGCCGATGATCTTCGTACCCTGGGGCACGAGGAGATATCTTCCAGAGACAGTGTCGTAGATGTTCTCAGTGACTTGGCCGATGACAAAGCCCGGCAAATCGGAGTTCAAGCCCGTGATGAGGCTGGCGGGAATGATCGATCCCGCCATCACGGTGAAGGGCGATACCGGCCGCTGAAGCCCGTGCGGATTGTAGTCCTGGGCATCCGGCTTGCCATTCAGGAAAACGAGCTTGCGGTCCTGATAGCCCGGCAAAGCCTGGGGCTCGCCGAGTGCCGCGCCGTCTGGCGTATCGGTCAGGTTGGCTTGCGAGAGGATATCGAAGGGTGACCTCTGCGGAGCTGGCTGCTCATCACCAGCCTTTCCCTCTTCTGCGCCAACGCCACGCTTCACGGTTGTTACGGAGAAGAACAGCTTCGACTCACGGCCTTGCTGCCCGAGACGCGTAAATCGGATGCGGTCGGCGCGCGCAAGATCAGCTTCCGGGTCCGGGCGGTAGGGTTGTTCGGGCAAAGGAAGTTCGGCGCCCTTGCCGGTATCGGCCTTCTGCAGCGCATCGCCAATATCGCCCGGAAGCGGCGGTCCAAGTTTCGGGATGGCATCGTAGGACGACGGCAGCTTGCTCAGGCCTTCGGCCGTGGCCTTGCGCTCGGTGTTGTAGAGCTCTTCAGGCTTGTGCACGCCACGCCAATCTGGCGGATCGAGCGCCACCAGGACAGCACCGAAGAGGAACAGGCAGATTATCGCGGTCCCGCCGATCAGGACCTTGCGGTTGATGCGGCTCACGGGGCGCGGTTTGACCCGCAGCTCTATATCGTCCGGCGGCACTTTGAGGTGATCATGAGAACCGGCAGCCATCAGCGGTCTTCCTTACGGCCAAACAGTGTCCTCTTGCGTGGCTGGGCGGCATCGGTGCGGATGATCTTCACCACCGATTGCGGGTCGCTGCCGAGCCTAAGTTCGGCCACCGCGAAGAGCCGGTCGACGATGTAGGTGTTGCCCTTGACGCGGTAATTGACGAGGGCGGGCTTGCCTTCCGAACCCTGGACAAAGAGCGGCGGTGCTTCGCCTTGCGGGAGGGAGGATGGGAACTGGATATAGACCTTCGCTCCATCGTCGAAGACGCGGGCCGGCATCCAGGGCGCCTTGCCGGAAAGGCGGTAGCGGAAGTTCAGATTCTCGAAAGTCTGCGCCCCCTCGATCGGGAGACCGGTCGCGCTGCCTGTTGCGTCATTGCGTTTGCGCAGCGCGATCAACTCGTCCTGTGGATAGGTCCAGGAGAGCGACGACATGTAGGTCGCGTCGGTGCTTTCCAGTTCGAGGTGATAGACCCGGCGCTCGGTGGTGATAACGAGGTTGGTCTTGAGCTCCGGGGCGATGGGCTTGACCAGGATATGGACTTGGGTTGTCGTCCCTTCACCGCTGGTCGTATCGCCGACGATCCAACGCACTGTGTCGCCGGCCGATACCGCGACCAGCTTCTCGCCGGATTGCAAGGCAATGTCGCTCACCTGATTGACAGCGGCATAGAGCCGGTAGAGCGCGCCGGGATTGAAGGGATAGACCTGAACGGCATTGATGTAGCCGGCCTTGGTCGGTTCAAGTTTCGCATTCTCATTTGCGGCATCGACCCGCATCAGGGGATCGTCGAACTCCTCCTGCTTCTTGGCCTTGGCATCGAGTTTCTTGAGCTGGCCGGGAAGCGGCAAGGGCTTTACCTTCTCCACCACTTTTACTTCAGGCAGAGGATCGCCGATGACCTTGGCTTCGATGAATGGTTCGTCGGCAAAGGTGCCGGCCGTGTCCTTGTTGGCGCAGGCCGAGAGGGCGAGAAGCGACACGGCGATGAGACAGCGGTTCATGGGTTTCCTCCTGGGACGACAAGTTCGCGGGACCAGTTGATGGCGTTGACATAGAGGCCGAGGGGATTGGCCCTCAGCGTCGTCGCATCGCGCGGCGTCTTGAGCACGATGGTCAGAACGCCGGTGAAGGACGTGACGCCGGCGGGCGTGCCGTTCTCGAAGGCCTTCTCGCGCCAGCGGACCTGGAAGGAGGACGGCGAGGCCCGGACGACGCTCGTGATCTCGACTGTGACGCTCCGTGTCCCGATCTTGGCGAAGGGATCGTTCTCGCGGGCATAGTCGTTGAGGGTCTGGGCCGCCTTGTCGGTGGCGTAATCATAGGCCTTGAGCCAGTTCTGCTTGACAACCACGGGATCGGTCGAGACGCCCCGGATGTTCTCGACGAAGAGCGCGAGCTGCCACGCGAGCTGAGCGTCGGAGGGCTCGTAGGTCTCCAGCGCGGGCGCCAGGGCACGGACGGCACCTTCCTTCTCGATCTCGACCACATAGGGCGTCACCCGCGAGGTCATGGCGAGCTGTGCGAGCTGCAATGCGAGACCAATGGAAAGCCCGAGGCAGCCGAAAGCCATGAATCGCCAGTTCTTGGCCTGGACGCGGGCCGTCCCCAATCGCTCGTCCCAGACCTGGGCCGCCTTCTGGTAGGGCGTGACCGGCGCTTCCGATGTGCCGTAGTTGAGACTGGATCGTTTGAAGATCATTGATGTTCCCCCTTGCTTACGTGTCCGGATCGAGATCGGGGCCTTCGCTGGCAGAGCCCCCGTCGCCTTCGCGGATGGTCTGGGTGGCGACGGTCCCGGCCCGCGACATCTGCTCGCGCCGGCGAATGCGACGAGCCCAATCGGGTTCGGCAGCGCTCCCGCGTCCGCGGGATGGTGACGAGGCTCCTGACTTGGCAGCTCCGGACACGGCACCGGCGCCGTAGGCAGAGCCCTCGCGCCAGGAATCGCGCATCGGCGCCGATGCCTTGCTGGCCATGTCGGTGGCGGGCTGCCCGATAGTGGCTTTGAGTGCGCCTCCCATTCCGCCCGCGCGGAAACCCGCTTGCGCAGCGCCCGAGAGCGAAGCCGCCGACGTGACCGCGCGCGAGGCGCCGCCAATTCCTAGCCGCGCAGCGCCAGCCGCGGCCGATGCGCCGGCAACGCCGGCGGCGGCAAGGCCGGCTGCTGTGCCGACAGCTGCACCGGCGCCCAGCTGTGGCGCGCCTGAGATCAGTCCCGCGGCAATCCCCGGAGCGAAGATGGCGAGGCCGAACACGGCGATCGCCGCCAGGATGTAGCTCGCCGCCTGTTCGAGCGTAATGTCGCCGGCGGGAGGTGCCGTGATCGTGCCGAAGAGAGTCGATCCGACGCCGACAATGATCGCCAGCATCATCAACTTGATGCCAGACGTCATGACATTGCCAAGTACCCGTTCGGCCAGGAACGAGGTCTTCCCGAACAGCGCGAACGGCACGAGAATGAAGCCCGCCAGAGTCGTCAGCTTGAACTCGACGATGGTGATGAAGAGCTGCACCGACAGCACGAAAAAGGCGAGCAGCACGATGAACCAGGCGATAAGCAACACGACGATGGTGACGACATTATCGAAGAAGGAGGTGAAGCCCATGAGGCTTCCCGCCTGATCGAGGAGCGGGCGCGACGCCGTGAAGCCTGTCGCCGCGACGAAACCCGGCCGCATGAGGTCGGTCGCCGAGATGGTCGCGGCCGACGCCTTGAGGCCCAATCCGGCGAAGGACGAGAAGATGATATCGGCCAGCGAAGAGAAGTTGTTGAGCAGCAGCGCGAAGAAGCCGACATAGAGGACCTTGCGGATCAACTGCCCCAGCACATTGTCTTCGGCCATCAGCGACCAGAACAGCCCGGCGAGGATCACATCGATGGCGACCAGCGTTGTGGTGAGGAAGCTCACTTCACCCGCCAGCAGTCCGAAGCCTGAGTCGATGTAACGGACGAAGGTCTCGGTGAAGCGGTCGATCATGTTCAGGTCGTCCATAGGCAAAGCTCTTCAAATCGCGTGATCGGGTCGCGCGGTGCATTGATTGATCGATGGTGAACCAGCCGACGCCGTCCGGCCGGCGGGGTTATTTCGTGTAGGCGCTGCCGTCGCCCAGGAAGCTCTGGAATCGGAGCCGCGACTCTTCCTGGCTAGCGAGCATTCGCGCTCGGTCGAGGCCCGATGCTCGCTGTTCCGCGGCGACAAGGGTGAGAAGCTGCAACTGCTGTTTGACGCCGAGGCCAAGAAGTTCGTTGCCGGCCTGCTGGACCTCTAGATTGCCGACAGCGCCTCCCGACTTCGACAGAAGATCGGTGAGGGTATTGCCGTCATCCACGCTTGTCTCGGCGACCTTAGCTTCCAATGCCATGGTGCGCTTGAAGGCCGAAAGCGTTTCATCCCAGCGATTCTTGGCGAGCTTCAGGCTCTCGTCGCCGGAAAGCGCGTCCTTGTATTCGGACGGAAACAGCCGCTTCAACTCCGCTTCCGTCTCGGAGACCGACATGGCGATGCCACCACCCTTTTCGAGCAAGGCTTGGAGTTCTCCGAGCGAGCCTTTGATGTCACCGCCGATCGAGGAGCCGAGTTGCTCCAGATTGAGGTCCATCTTGAGCAGCATCTGCGCCTCGTTGCCGAGCTGCTTCACCTGGTTGTTGATCTCTTCGAGCGTGCGAACGGCTGTCAGCAAGTTCTGCTTGTAGTTCGAGGGATCGAAGACAATGCGCCAAGCATCGGCTTTGGGCGCCGTCGCCATGAGCACCGCAGCGCAGGCGCCGACCAACAGGAAGGGCTTGAAGATAGGATGTTTCAAGAGTCAGTCTCCTTGTGCTGGTGAAGGGTCGTCGAAATTTTGCTGTTCATCGGCGCTGGTGAACGCGATGATCTTCTCGCGCGCCCAGGCCGCGCCAATCATCCGAGCTTCCTCGGCGAAGCCCTTGGCTGCGAGGAAAGCTTGCGCGAAGTGTTCGGGTCCCGTCTGGCTCAAGAGCGCATCGATTAAGTGCTGGTCGGCGGGCGTCGATGCACCGCAAATGGCGAGCGCCAGCGGTCCGAGGTCGAGTTCGAACAGGCGGTTGCCGCGCGCCGTCTGCGCATAGTAGTCGCGTTTGGGGCTAGCCCGCGCGATCAGCTCGATCTGCCGCGGGTTCAGGCCGAAGCGCTCGTAGATGTCCCGGATCTGCGTTTCGATAGCCCGGTCGTTGGGCAGGAAGATGCGGGTCGGGCAGCTCTCGATGATGGCGGGTGCTACGGAACTGCCGGCGATATCGGCAAGAGACTGAGTAGCGAAGACGACAGCGACATTCTTCTTGCGCAGCGTCTTCAGCCAGTCCCGGATGCGACTGGCGAAAAGCGGGTGATCGAGGAACAGCCAAGCTTCGTCGAGAATGAGCAAAGACGGCCTGCCATCGAAGCGTTCCTCAAGCCGGTGAAAGAGATAGGTGAGGACCGGCGGCACCAGACCCCTGGTCTCCATCAGGGCTTCGAGCTCGAAATGCATTGCATCGGCGAAGGTGAGCTTGTCGTCGGCCCCATCAAGCAGCGATCCCCAAGGCCCCTCCAGGGTGAAGGGCTGCAAGGCCTGCCGGAGCGCATTGGATTGGAGAAGCAGCGAAAGGCCGGTGAGCGTCCGCTCGCGCTGCGGCGCCGAACTCAGGCTGTTCAGCGCCGTCCACAGCGCATCCTTGGTGGCAGGATCCCCAGCGACGCCTTCATTGACGAGAAGGCCCAAGAGCCAATCCCGGGCAAAGGCGCGGGATGCCGGATCGTCGATGTCGCGCAGGGGCTGGAACGCCAATCCGGCCTTGAGCCCCAAGTTGAACGACACACCGCCCATGGCAAGCAGTGCAGCGCGGGCCGACCTTCCTTTGTCGAAGACGAAGACCTGCGCGTCCGGGTAACGGCGGAACTGCATGGCCATGAAGGCGAGCAACACCGACTTACCGGCACCCGTCGGCCCGACCACCAACGCGTGACCCACACCACCGACATGGAGGTTGAGCCGAAACGGCGTCGATCCGCGGGTTGCCGCATGAAGCAGCGGCGGCTGATCGAGATGGCCGTTCCACGACGGTCCTGCCCAGATGGCAGAGACCGGCATGATATGAGCGAGGTTCAGCGTATGGATGATGGGCTGGCGTACATTGGCATAGGGGTTGCCCGGCAAGGATCCGAGCCACGCCTCGACCGCGTTGAAGCTTTCGGCGATGGTGACGAATCCCCGGCCATTCACCACCCGCTCGATCTGACGCAAGGCTTCGTCGGCCTGCGCCTCGTCGGGATGGCTGACCTTGATGGTTGTCGTGACATAACCGACGGCCACGTCGCCAGAACCCAAATCTTCCAACGCCTCGTTGGTTTCGCGCGCCTTGGCATCGGCATCGGTATCGAGGAGGACGCTTTCCTGGTTGAACAGGACTTCCCGCAGGATGGCGGCGACCGACTTACGTTTGGCGAACCACTGCCGCCGTTTGCGCGTCAGAAGCTTCTGCGCCTCCGGCCGGTCGATTGCGATCCAGCGGGTGACCCAAGTGTAGGATTGAGCCACATCGTTGAGAGCGTCCAACAACCCCGGTGTCGTCGTGGGCGGAAGGCCCAGAACCGTTACTGTCCGCAGATGATGATCGCCCAGCATCGGCTTCATGCCGCCGGTGAAGGGCGTATCGGCAAGGAGCGCATCGAGATAGGCGGGAATCGCGGGCACCGCGACCGGATGGTCCTTCAGTGAGATGGTGCGATGCAAGTGTGTCAGAGTCTCTGCGTCGTCGAGGAAGCGTGCTTCAGGGAGAATGCCGCCTAAAAGATCAAGCGCCCGCTCGGTCTCGATGACGAAGTGATCGCGCCATTCGAAACCCCGTGCTTCGGAAGCGGTATTCGACGTGTCGGATCGCTCGATCAGGTAGGACCCGGCCTTGGCTTGCGTTTCGGCCGGCGGCAGCCAGCAGAAGGCGAGCGTGTGATCGGTCTCGAAGTGGGAGGCTTCGGCTTGGAAGGCGGCGCGGCGCTCCTCATCGACCAGGAGCGAAACCGGGTCCGGGAAGTCGGACATGGGATAGTCCGTCGAGGGTCTGCGGCGTGCTTCGAAGAACAAGGCCCAGCCTGAGCCGAAGCGCTTCAAGACATTGTTGATCCGCGCCGTGACGCCCACGAGTTCTGCTTCGGTCGCGCTTTCGAGATCGGGGCCGCGATAAGGGTCTGACTCAGATTTGGTGCAGTTTGCTGGGAAAGTGAGGTTTTCCCGGGAGGAATCACCTCATGGCACGAATGCTGGACCCGTCTTCGCTCATTCCTGCTGGCTTTATCGTCGATGCTGTGGATACAGCGGGGGACGAGGTGGTCGTCCATGCACGTAGCGTGGCCAAGCTGTCATCTTGCCCGAGTTGTGGGCGACCGTCGGCGCGGGTGCATAGTCGATATCAGCGGCAGGTATCAGATTTGCCATCCGCTGGGCGGCGGGTTTGCCTGGAGATTACGGCCCGGAAGTTTCGCTGTGCCGGAACTGGCTGCAAACAGCGTGTGTTCGCTGAACGCTTTGAGGGAGGCACCATCCGGTGCTCGGCCCGCCGTACGGATAGGCTCGATGTGATCGTTCATCATCTTGGGCTGGCTCTGGGCGGCAGACCGGGGGCGGGCTTTTCCAGGCGGCTGATGTTGCCGGTGAGCAACGACACCTTGTTGCGGGTTGTTCGGCGGCGCGCCAAGCAACCGGCTGATCCGATCGCTGTGGCTGGCATCGACGATTGGGCCTTCCGGCGCAACTATCGTTACGGGAGCATCGTTTGCGACCTTGAGCGGCGGCGGATCGTGACGCTCCTGCCTGACCGCGAGGTTGCTACGGTGGAAGCCTGGCTTCGTCATCACCAGGAGATTGGCATTCTTGCACGCGATCGCGGTGGTGGCTACGGTGAGGCAGCTGCCCGGGCGTTGCCGCATGCCATGCAGGTCGCCGATCGCTGGCATCTGATGGAGAATGCCAGTACGGCCTTCCTTGACGCTGTGCGCAAGTCCATGCGGTCGATCCGTTCTGCCATCGGTGCGACGGTCATAAATCCAGAACTGCTCACCCGTGCGGAGAGGCTTCAATATGAGGGCTTCTTGCGACGGGAGGAGACCAATACCGCGATCCTGGCGCTCTCAAAAGACGGAACCCCGATCAGGCAGATCGTCCGTCGAACCGGGCATAGTCGGAAACTGGTGCGCCAAGTCGTTCGCGGAGAGCGGACAGATGTCTTTCGTACAAGGCTATGTTCGATTGACACTCACTTGCCGTTTCTTGACGCTCAATGGGTCAGCGGCTGTCGCAATGGTGCTGAGCTTTGGCGCCGCCTGAGAGATCACGGCTTCCGCGGATCGCCCCGTGTTGTCGGCGAATGGGCCACCCGGCGCCGCAGGGCGGAAAAGGCGACGGACCAGCAGCTCCAGAAAGTGCCTTCTGCCCGCACGATCGCCCGCCTGATGACGACAGCCCGCGACCACCTGAGCAAATCGGACACCGTCACCGTTGCCGCTATTGAGGCTGGCGTGCCGGTCCTCGTGCAGGCTCGAGAACTCATCGACAGGTTCCATTGCATGGTCCGCAAACGAGCAGAGGCGGAATTCGATGCATGGGTCTCGGAAGCTCGAACCAGTCTGGTCGCATCATTTGCCACAGGTATCAGTAACGACAAGGCTGCCGTCCGTGCAGCGATCACAGAGACATGGTCGAACGGTCAGACTGAAGGCCAGATCACCAAGCTCAAGCTGGTTAAACGCCAGATGTATGGCCGGGCCAAAATCGACCTGCTGCAAGCACGGCTTCTCGGCGCATCATGACCGTTTGCACCAAATCTGCGTCAGACCCCCAGTTCGGCGCTTGTTCACAGCCAGATCGCGCGCAATCGCCCGCGACGGCGCCTGATACGAGGCCTGGACCCTGGCCTTGAACTCGGGCCACAGATCGGCGGGCGTCTTGGCCGCGAGGTTTCTCATGCGATGCGCCAGGCAGCGCTGCCTGACGCTGCGCGGGAAGCACTCCTCGATCGCCTTGCGGATGCCCGGCGCGCCGTCGGAGGCCAAAAGCAGCGGATCGCCCAGACCCCGCTCGCGCAGGTCATGGAAGAAGGCACGCATCGTCTCGGCGTCCTCCTTCGAGCCCGCCATCAGGCCGAGCAGCACCTTGCAGCCGGTCCTGCCGATGCCCCAAGCGGCGATCACCGCTTCGCGCGGGGACCCCGCCCGCAGCCGTTCGGCGATGCCATCGACGAACAAATAGGCGATATCGAACTCGGAGAGATCGCGCTTGGCGAAAGCCTCGTAGTCGGCCCACAGCCGTTCCGTGATCTCGCTCACCGCGGCCCGGCCGATGAGCGGGCGGCCATCCTCGTCCGCGAACGCCTTCTCGATGTCGCGGGTGGAAAGCCCGCGCGCATAAAGCTCGACCGCCAAATCCTCGAGCGCCGCCGTGCGGCCCTTCAGCGCCGGGCGCAGCGCCGAGACAAAGGGCTCGCCCATGTTCCTGAGCTGCGGCGCGGAAAACTCCAGCAGGCCCTCGGCCGTCTTCAGTTTCCCGGCCCGCACTCCGTTGCGATATCCGCGCGCTTCGCCATCGGCCCGCTCATAGCGCGCCCGGCCCACCGCCTCGCACGCCTCCGCCTCCAGCGCCTCCTCGATGATCAGCCGCGCCGCAAGCTTCAGCAAATCGCCGCGTCCGTCCGCCGTGCCGAGAGTCCCGTTCATCACCTGCTGCAAACGCTCGCGCGTCGCTTCACTCGCTGCTATTCTCTTCGTCATGGGATGCTCCTTTGTCTGCCCGGCTCCAACCGGGTGATTCTTCCAAACTCAGACAGGTTGCATCCCAACCCATTTTTACAGCAAGGCTACGCCATCACCATCGGGACCCCACCAAGAAATCGAATCATCCAACAAATTCATGCTATTAGCTGGTATTTTTTGCAGGGTCCCACTTCGGCACTTATTCACACTCTGCTCCTCCAAGCTGGAACGCCACCTATTGTGGTTTCGCGTCAGCTCGGTCACATCAACATGATGACGGTAATGAAGACATATGCCCATGTCACCGACGACTTTTTCGACCACGAGTTGCGGATGAGGTTCAAGCCGGGTTTTATTGACGTTCGGACAATGCGCGCAATCCATTGCTGCGTAGGCGACGCTCTCGTTCTGGCCGCACCGTCGCCGACACTCGCCTACTGGCCGGTTGATGGGTCAGCAAAGGCATATGTTGCCGGGCCAGCTCCCTCGCCGGTTCTTTAGCAGGCCGCTCGACAGGCTAAATTTACCCAAAAAAGATTGTTTGCCTATTTAGCTTTGTTATGCTATTTTGGGATCAAAGTCACAATTATATACTTGACAAAAGTAGCTGATTGGCCGATATGAAGGCCCATAAGGAACCTGTGTCATGACTAACCACCGTCCCACCGATGAACTTGGCACCCTGACTGTGCTTCGGTCATGGGCAGCAGCAACCCCGGATCGCCGGGTTGCCCTTGTGTTTGACACAAAGGAAGCCGGAACCATTGCTTTCGAGATAACGCTGACAGGCGTTGAAGCAATTCGGGACTCACTGGCCGCAATTGAAACACTACTGTTTCAGCAGACAGGCCGCGCATAGGGCACACAACCATGACTGACCTCCAAAACCCGATTTTCAACGACTTGGACAAAGCCCGCGAGGCTCTTGAAGCCGCTCGTTGGCCCAATGGCCCATATTGCCCTCATTGCGGCAATGCCGATCCTGAGAGAGTTGCCAAGGTTGAGGGTGTCAAGAAATCGCATCGTCCCGGCCTCTACTACTGCAACGAATGCAAGGGACAGTTCACGGTCACGGTCGGCACTGTCTTTGAGCGTTCCAAGGTTCCTTTGACCAAGTGGTGGCTCGCCACCCATTTGATGGCGTCCAGCAAGAAGGGCATTTCGGCCCATCAGCTTCACCGCATGTTGGGCGTGACCTACAAAACCGCATGGTTCATGGCCCATCGCATTCGTGAAGCCATGAAAGACATGAACCCCGGTCCCTTGGGCGGGGAAGGCAAAATCATTGAAGCTGATGAAACCTACTATGGCAAACTCGAAACACCGCGCCCCCGCAGCAAGTATGCTCCGCCTCCCACAAAGGGCGGCAAGAGCGGCGGCGCAAAGAAACGCGCCGTGCTTGGCCTAGTGGAGCGCGGCAACAAGGTCCGCACCTTCCATATTCACCGCGCCAATGCGGAGCAGGTCCGCGAAATCATCGTCAAGCACGTCTCCCGCAAGTCCGACCTGCACACCGACGAAAGCAAAATCTACACGGAACTCGGCAAGGAATTCACCGCGCACAAGACCATCAATCACCGTTCCGGCGAATACGTTCGCGGCAACGTCCATACCAACTCAATCGAAAGCCACTGGTCCGTGTTCAAGCGCGGCATGAGGGGCATCTATCAGCACTGCGGCGAAGCCCATCTGCATCGCTACTTGGCCGAATTCGAATTCCGCCACAATAACCGCACCGCCCTGAAAGTCTCGGACCGTGAGCGTACCGAGAAGATCATGGAAGGCATCGAAGGAAAGCGCCTGACCTATCGGCGGCTTGACCAAGCCCAAAACGCCTAAGCAACTCGCTCGCAGGCATTGGTGGAAGCGCAAATAGGAGTTGTGAACACACCTTGCGCGAATCGAAGAATCGATTGATTACTGAGGGTTGAGCCGAGGCGGTGGAACGCCCCGGCTCGATTGCAACCGCCAGATCGGGCGGAAGCGAGTACGCTCTAAACTTGAATCTTTCGATTAGAGTCGTCAAGCCCGATCTGGCCCCAACATGGAGGCCATGTCATGGCTGCGAAGGAAGCTCAGATTAAGTGCATCAATAAAAGTGACCGCATGAACCCGTGGGAACGGATTACTCATGTTGGTGGACATGGCGACAAGCCATGGAAGCTCACCCAACAACAAGCCATCGACTATATTGAAAAAGGCGAATGGAAATTTTGGGTGGCCGTGCCCCAACAGGACAGCGTTTGGGTTATTGTGGCGACAAGCCGTTTCGGTAACAAGTACCTTAAGACCGAACCGGATGGGGACAGTCCGAATAATCTGCTGAGTCTCCCGGAGTGCCCGTAATCATCAGATAGGGCAGATAGGGCGATTTGATGCCGCTCGGCTCCAAGGCCCATTCTAGGGCTTGCTGGGCGGCATACAGTTCCGCATGGTAACCCTCGCCACCGTTTAACAAAGAGGCGCGAATGCGCAAAATTTCGCGTTCCACAAAACTCATTTTGCCCTCCTCGAGGGTTTGCGGGTTTTCTTCTTCGCTGGCTTGTGCGGCTTGTGAGGCATTGAGGCCAGCTTCTTCATGATGGCTTGAGTTGTTTCGTCAATCGGAGGTTTTGACATGGCCAAATTGGTTACGCTGGATCACAACAAAGATCAGCGCGTATTCGATGCCGTCCACATAATGTTGGGCTCGCTGATTCAGATTTGGGCAAAGATTGATGTGTACTCATCCGGTCTCCTGTGTTCATTGGTCAAACTCGATCCGGTAGAATTTTCTACACTGGTTGGCAGGCTGGATTTGGACGCAAAACTCCAAAGGGCGCACAAAATTCTCATCCACAGAAAACAAAAAAAGAAAGCGCAAAAGATCAAGGAAATCATAAAGCTTGTTGAAAAGGTAAGGCCAGTCCGAAATGCCTTCGCACATGGTTACTTTAACGGACTCACGAATGTTGGATACAATTTCGTTCTTTTTTCCGACTTTGAAATATCCGGCAACTCCCCCTCCTCGACAAAGGGGATGACCGTCACCCTCGAGAGGGCAGTCGAATGCCACCGCGACCTCGTAAAGGTCATGAAGACGATGTTCAGCGTTTTTGCACATGACAAGCTGAACGAATTATTCGCTCTACCAGTGCAGTGGCATCTACACCGGGACCAAGGGTTACCTCCTCTGCCCATAGCGCGTCCAACCCGGCGTCGATCATCTCCGGGGAAATCTCAATTGCGTCGGCCTGTCCGGCGCGGTGCTTAGTCGAATCGGTCACTTTTGTCACGTATATAATTGTGATCAAAGTCCAAATGAGGAGAGATGGCTATGACATCCGGGAACTTTCACGCTCGGCGGGGACGGCAACGGGCACACCGCGAAAACCAAAACGGGATCAAGCGGTCACGCACAAACGCCAAAGGGCACTATCGTTGCCCTGCTTTGAAGCCGAACAGGATCGCCCCGCAGCCAGGGATATCAGTGCGCGCCTCAGCCAGCGGGAGCGAGACGGTGGTCAGAGGACGATTTGCGATCATCGCATGGACTCTTCATTCCCATCTCGGCCGCATTCTTTCGTTGCCGGTAGGATATGCGCTTGTTTGGGTTCTGCAATTTTTGCTCACCAGGCAAATCAAATCCTAGAGGAAGCGAGTGAATTTGATGCTATTCAGGGAGGCACATCCGTGTCGCTGTTCGGGTCAAGTTGTAAACCGCCCCAGGATTGCCGGAGGCCCCACCTCCTGGGAAGGTGTTGCCGCCATGGGCAAGTCGAGCATGAAGTCTATTCTCATGCGAAAGGTTTCAAAATGATGGCGACTCGGCTTTAGCGCGACGAGACAATCATAATAACGAATACAAATTAGCGTCTTGGGACGAAACGCAACTTCCTGATGGGCACCGCTTTGCAAGTTGGATGACCCAACCTAAGGTGCCCACGCGTAGCACGGCGGATGTCTTTCACAACTTGTTCGGCCGACTGCACTTGCGGCCCGGATTTCTGTCTCATCTTCGCTCTCCGTTGGACTACGATGAGCCAGGAATCCTCCAGTCTTCAAGTCATACAGTCTGTCCCACAAGACCTGAACCCGGACAATCTTGACTTCCGCATAGCCTCAGATAACGATTATCCCAATCGATTGGCGCAAGTAGTCAATCAGAGATGCGGCTGAGTGGGAGGTTGACATGAGTCTCGATGGTATGTTTGTCTTCGACAGCGTGGTGCATGGCTTCAACTCGACCGAAGCCAATGTCGCGAGCCGCTACGGCCGCTCACTCTTGCTCGCGAACCAGGGCTTCCAGTGGGCGATGGTGCCGGACCCCTACCGCCTCGAGCCGCTCCGCTACTTTCAGGCAATCACGCCGGATGTGCTCGAGGCGCTTCTCTTCCTCGAGAGCCACACCGACATGGCGTGCTACCACATGGTTCCCGCCTTCGGTTTCCTCCACGACTTCTCGCCCATGGCGGTCGGGCTGGAGCTCAAGCGGCGCCACCCGCACCGCATCATCAACTACGGCGGCGTGAGCCCGCTCCAGGGACGGAAGGCACTCGACGATCTCGACCGGCAGGTCGAGGAGTGGGGGATCAGCGGCCTCAAACTCTATCCGGTCGACGTGGTCGACGGCAAGGTGCGCGTCCAGGCGTTCAGCGATCGCGATCTTCTCTACCCGATCTTCGAGCGCTGCCGGAAACTCGGCGTTAAGACCGTCGCCATCCACAAGGCGATGCCGCTCGGCGCGGTGGCGATGGATCCGTTCCGCAACAGCGACGTTGACTACGCCGCGATCGACTTTCCCGACCTCAATTTCGAGATCGTACATTCCGGCTTCGCGTTTCTCGACGAGGCGTCGTTCCAGGTGTCCCGATTCCCCAACGTCTATATCGGTCTCGAGTCGACCGCGGCGCTCGCCGTGCTTCATCCGCGGAAGCTGCTCCGCATCCTCGGGGAGTTCATGATCATGGGCGGTGCGAGAAAGCTGTTTTGGTCGAGCGGCGCGTCGTCGCCGCATCCCCGGCCGGTGCTCGAGGCGTTTCTCCGGCTCGAGATGCCGGAGGAGATGATGACCGGCGATGGCTATCCGCAGCTCACCCCGGAGGTGAAGGCGGACATCCTCGGCCTCAACTACGCGCGGCTCCACGGCATCGACGTCGATCAGGCGAAACGCGCGATCGAAGGCGATGCTCTCTCGCGGGCAAAGCAGGAAGGGCTGGCCCCACCCTGGTCGCGATTGACCACGCCCGCAGCGCCAGACCCACTGGCCGTCGCCGCCGCCGCATGAGCGACAGCGCCGAAGCCGTGGACCACGAGACCGAGGAACGTCGCGCCGCGGTCCTCGCCGCGCTCGACCTCATCGTCGATCCCTGCAGCCGGACCATCGGCCATCCCCTCGGAATCCGGCAGATGGGCATGGTGGAGCGGGTCGACATAGCCGACGGGTCGGTCGCGGTCACGCTGCTGCCGACCTTCCCGGCCTGCGTATTCCTCGGCTTCTTCGAGGCCGAAGTCGAGCGCCGGCTCGTCGCCCTGCCCTGGTGCAATGCTGTCACCGTGAAGTTCTGCCCGGCGACGCAGGCCTGGGACGAATCCCGCCTGAGCCCGGAGGCGCATGCGGTCCTGAACCGCCCGTCGCGCAGCGAGCGGATCGGCATGGCCCGGGAGACCCCGCGGTGACGGCGGACAGTTCCGTTGCGATCGCAGCCGATGCGCTCGCCGCCTTCTGCACCAGGCTTCTGGTTGCCGCTGGCGCGTCGGACGGCAACGCGCGGACGGTCGTCGACCACCTGATCGAGGCCGACCGAATGGGCCTCCGCTCCCACGGCGTGATCCGCATCCCCCAGTATCTCGCCGAGATCGCCTTGGGCGAGGTCGATCCCGCCGCCCAGCCGCAGATCGAGACGCTGATGCCGGGCAGGGGCCATGTCGACGGCCGGCGCGGCTTCGGCCAGGTGGTCGGTGTCCAAATGGCCGGCGAGGCGGTTCGCCTCGCCGGGGCGACAGGTATCGGCTTCGTCGGCGGACGGCACATGGGCCACACCGGGCGGATCGGCGCATACGCCCAGGCCATCGCCGCGCGCGGCATGCTGGGGATCGCGGTCTGCAGCGGGCCACGCTCGGGCCATTGGGTGGCGCCTTTTGGCGGCCGCGAGGGGCGGCTCTCCACCAACCCCATCGCCTTCGCCTGCCCGATTGAGGGCGGCAGCCCGATCGTCGCTGATTTTTCGACCAGCGTCGTGCCGGAAGGCATGGTGCGCAGCCTCCGCAATCGCGGCCTCACGGCGCCCGAGGGCGCCATCCGCGACGCCGCCGGCAGGCCCACCACCGATCCGGCTGACCTCTACGCCGAGCCGCACGGGGCCATCCAGCCGATCGGCGGCGCCGTCGGCTACCGCGGCACGGCGCTCGGCATTCTGGTCGAGATCCTCGCCGCGCTGCTCGCCGGCGACGAGACCGCCGACAGCGCGCGCGAAGGATCGGACCTCGCCATGATCGCCATCGTGACGGACGGTGCACTTGCCGGCCGCGCCGCGCGGATGGCCGATTATGTCCGCTCCGCGGCGCCGCTTGACCCGGAGCGGCCGGTGTTGTTGCCCGGCGAGCGCGAGCAGCGCGAGGCGGCGCGAACCGGCGGCGCGACGGTGCTCGTCGACGGGCCGACCTGGCAGGCCATGGTGCGCGCCGCAGGCAGCGGAATCGACGTTCCCGACACGATGCGCACGGAGTGATCGTCTGTACGGGGTGATCGTATTGACAGCGTGTCCAGATCAGAAGATAATCTCCGTAACGCCAATCGATTGGCGACTAAGAGAACCTGCCGCGGGGCAGGTTCCGGCGGGAGGTTCCGGCGATCGAAAGCACGCCCCCCAAACCATCCCCCGAGAGGAAACACGCGACCGACGCCATGCGGCACTCGGCGCAGCCAGTGGAGGAGAAATGAAATGACCAGACTGAAGTGTCTATCCACCCTCATGGGCCTGGCGCTCGCAGCGAGCCTCGGGCCGCTCGGCACGCCAGCGTCGGCGCAGGACGACCAACTTTACATCATTGGTGTCTTCCACGCCGACGTCTCCAATAGCTTCTCATCCGTCGTCAAGAAGGGTGTCGAGCAGGCCGGGAAGGACCTCGGCATCAAGGTCGAGTTCGTCGGACCCGACAAGTTCGACGTTGTGGCCGAGGGCCAGCTGATTGAGGCAGCAATCGCCAAGAAACCCGATGGCATCTTCGTTTCGCTGCCGGACTGCGATGCGTTGAAACCAATGGTTCAGGACGCCCTTGCCGCCGGCATCCCGGTGATGTCGTTCAACGCCGGCGCCGACTGTTTCGCGAAATCGGGCTCGCTGGTGCACATCGCCGAGGACGGACTCCAGGGCGGCATCGGCGCGGGCGAGCGCCTCGTCGCGCTTGGCGCGAAGAACGTGATCTGTCTGGTCCATGAACCCGGCAACGCCTTCCTCGAGGATCGCTGCAAAGGCATCGCCATGGCGCTCGAGAAGGCCGGCGGCAAGAGCACCAACGTGCCCACCAGCCTCGCCGACCCCTCGGTCACCCAGGGCGCGCTCGAGGCAGCGTTCCTCAAGGATCCGACCATCGACGCCATCGGCGGCGAGTGGGGTGGCGGACCGAGCCCCGCCGTGATCGACCAGACGATCACCGGCCTCGGGCGCCAGGACAAGATCATCGTCTCCTACTTCGATCCGGGCCTCGATACGCTAAAGATGATCAAGGACGGTAAGGTTGCTTTCGTCACCTCGCAGGTGCCGTTCAACCAGGGCTACCTGCCGGTCTCATTCCTCGCCGCTTACATCAAGTACGGCGTGCTCCCGGGCGGACCGAGGGCCGTGGTGGACAATGGCGGATTCTTCGTCAACAAAGACAATGTCGACAAGATCATGGAATTGGTGAAGGGCGGCGTCTACTGACGCACGGGCCCGGGTCCCGCGCCGGGAGGAGGCGGACGGCCGCACCCTCCCTCCCGCCTCCGTCCGTCCTGCGTGGTATCGAGATGACCGTCGCCGTTCCAGACACCCGCATCCGCAAGCTCTCGCTTGGTCGGCGCATCTTCGAGCGGCCGGAGGTCGGCGCGGCCCTCGGCCTTGCCGTCCTGTGGGTGCTTTTCGCCGTATTCGGGGCCGAGAGCGGGTTTCTCAGCTCCCGCGGAATCGCGAGCTACCTCAACATTGCCGCCCAGGTCGGAATTGTCGGGACGACGGTGACGCTGCTCCTCATCGCCGGCGAGTTCGACCTCTCGATCGGATCGATGGTCGGCTTCAGCGGCATGATCATCGCGCTCGGCGTGACCCAGGCCGGTTGGCCGCTGTGGCTCGCGCTCCTCGCCGCCCTCACCTTCGCCCTCATCTATGGCTGGGGGGTGGGGATGCTCGTGGTCCGCGGCGGCATTCCGTCATTCATTGTCACGCTTGCGGGCCTGTTCCTTCTCCGCGGCGCCACCATTGGCTTCTCGCGAAGCGTCGCGCAGCAGCCCTATATCGGCGGCGTCAAGGACGCGATCGGCGACGATCCGCTCCAGTACCTCTTCGCTGGCAAGCTGATCGAGAGCCTCGACGTAGGCTTCCTGTGGTGGATCGGGCTCGTCGCGGTCTGCGCCATCGTCCTCACCAAGACGCGGTTCGGCAACTGGATATTCGCGGTGGGCGGGTCGGCATCCGCCGCCCGCGCCTCCGGCATTCCGGTGGCGCGGGTGAAGATCATCCTGTTCATGGCGGTTTCCGCCTCCGGCGTGCTGCTCGCTGCGATCCAGGTGCTCAGCCTTGGTTCGGCCGACTCGTTCCGCGGCCAAGGCAAGGAGTTCGAGGCGGCGATCACGGCGGTGATCGGCGGCACGTCGCTGTCAGGCGGCACCGGCTCGATCATCGGCACAGCGATCGGCGCGCTGACCCTCGGCATCGTCCGCCAGGGCCTGTTCTTCGCCGGCATCGACTACGACTGGTACCAGGCCATCCTCGGCCTGATGCTGCTCATCGCGGTGCTGATCAACCAGTACGCCCGACGCAATGTGACTAAGGACTGAACCGATGTCCCTGCCCATCATTGAGGCGCGCTCCGTCTCGAAGTACTTCGGATCGGTGGTCGCCCTCGCCGACGTATCGATGAGCGTGAGCACCGGCGAGGTGGTGTGCCTTCTCGGCGACAACGGCGCCGGCAAATCGACGTTGATCAAGATGCTGTCGGGGCTGGAGCGTCCGGACGAAGGGACACTTGCGATCGACGGCAGGCCGGTGACCTTCGGCTCACCGCGCGATGCCTTCGCGCGCGGTATCGCCACCGTCTACCAGGACCTCGCCATCCTGCCCCAGATGAGCATCTCGCGGAACTTCATGCTCGGCATGGAGCCGATCAAGCGGCTCGGGCCGCTCCGCTTCTTCGACGAGAAGAAGGCCGGCGAGATCGCCCGCGAGGAGCTTGCCAAGATCGGCATCGAGGTGAATCACCTCAACCAGAAGGTCGGCACCATGTCGGGCGGCGAGCGCCAGTCGCTGGCGATCGCGCGCGCAGAATATCGTGGCGCGCGCCTCCTCATCCTCGACGAGCCGACCTCGGCGCTCGGCGTCAACGAGGCGGCGATCGTGCTCCGCCACGTGATCCGGGCGCGCGCCCGCGGCCTCGGCGTGGTGTTCATCACCCACAATGTCCACCACGCCCTGCCGATCGGCGACCGCTTCGTGATCCTCAATCGGGGTCGGGTCGCGGGCACGTTCCCCCGCGCCGAGATCAACGAGACGAAGCTCAACCGGCTGATGGGCGGCGGCGCCGAGTTCGATGCGCTGCAGCGCGAGCTGCAGAAACTCGACACGCAGCTCAAGAAGAGCACTGCGGCCTGAGCCATGGAAAGCGGGCCCAACGGCATGCGAGCTTTGGTGACGGGCGGTGCAAGCGGCATCGGGCGCGCCACGGCACTCGCGCTCGCCGCTGATGGTGTCGCGGTCGCAGTCGCCGACCGGAACGATTCTCGCGGCACCGTGGCGGCCATCGCGGCGCGCGGCGTGACGGCGCACGGCATCGTCTGCGACGTCGCGGAGGAGACGGACGTCGTCCGCATGGTCGCGGACGCCGCGGCGGCGCTCGGCGGCCTCGACCTCCATGTCAACAATGCCGCCGGCACCTGGCATGAGCCGCTGATGCATCTCATCCGCGCGGCCTGGGAGAAGACTATGGCGACCAACGTTGCCGCCTCGGTCTTCGCCTGCCGCGAGGCCGGCCGGCTGTTCGTCGGCCAGCGCCGCGGCGCCATCGTCGCGATCGGATCGACCGCCACCGTCAGCGCCCAGCCGCGGGAGACCGCCTATCGCGCCTCGAAGGCCGCGCTCAAGGACCATGTCGAGGTGGCGGCCGTGGAGCTCTCCCCGTTCGGCGTGCGGGTCAACATGGTCGCGCCCGGCTCCACCGGCACCGAGCTTCTGGTCGGCGGCGGGCTGCACCTGCGACCGATGTTCTACCGCAGCGACGCCGCGCTCGTTGCCCTCAGTTTTCGAGGGGCTGGAGCATGACCGCCATCGTGCCGGTGCTCGACGTGCGCGCCGAGCTCGGCGAGGGTACGCTGTGGGACCCGGTCCGGCAGGTGCTGTGGTGGGTGGACATCTGGGGCCGGGAGATTCACCGGACCGATCCCGCCACCGGCCGCGACGATGTCTTCGCTACGCCGGAGTATGTCGGTTGTGTTGGCGTCCGCGAGAGCGGCGGCCTGGTGGTCGCACTCGCGAGCGGCTTCTTCTTCTTCGATCTCCCGAGCGGCGCCTGGACGCCGGCCGCCGCCCCCGCCGGCCTGTGCCCCCACGTGCGGTTCAACGACGGCAAGCCCGACCGCCAGGGCCGCTTCTGGTCGGGAACGGTGTTCGAGGACCCGCCGCGCAGAACCGAATTTGTCGGCGCGCTCTACCGCCTCGATCCAGACCTCTCCTGCCACCGGATGGTCGATGGCATCGGCTCGTCGAACGGCCTCGCCTTTAGCCCCGACGGCCGCACCATGTACTTTGCCGACAGCCAGGGCGGGTTCGTCTGGGCCTGGGACCTCGACCCCGCCACCGGCGACATCGACCGCCGGCGCGTCTTTATCGACTTCCGCGACACCGGCGGCTGCGCCGACGGCGCGACCGTCGACGTCGAGGGCTGCTACTGGACCACGTTGCCCGAGTCCGGAAAGCTGTCGCGCTACGATCCCGCCGGCAGGCTCATGCGGACGATCATGATGCCGACAGCGATCCCAACCTGCTGCGAGTTCGGCGGTCCGGATCTCGACGTCCTCTATGTGACCTCGGCAAGGCTCCGGAAGCTGACGGAGCCGATGGCCGGCGCGCTGTTCGCGCTCAACGTGGGGGTGAAGGGCCTGCCCCTGCCCTTCTTCCGGGGATGAGGTGGTCAACGCACTCTGGGCGGGGCAGTGGATGCCCGCACGACGAGCCGCGGCTCGTCGGGGAGGACGATGTTGGAAACCGGTTCTCCGGCCACGGCGCCAATCAGCATCCGCGCGCCGATCTCTCCCATGCGGGTCACGGGCATATCCACGGTGGTGAGTGGTGGCGCGGTATGGGCGGCGAGGGAGATCTCGTCGGAGACGATGATCGAGACATCCACGGGCACCCTCAGGCCGGCCTCGTTAAATGCCTGGACGGCGCCGAGGCCGGACATGAAGGTCGCGACATAGATCGCGGTCGGCAGGTCGCCGCGCGACCTCGACATAATCTCCTGGGCCGCGTTGAAGCCGCCGGCCTCCGTATAGTCAGTGACGGCGATCCACTCGGCCCGCATGGGAAGCTTCCGGCGCTTAAGGGCGTCGCGATAGCCCGCAAGCCGCCGGCGGCCGGTATCGAGGTTCGATGGACCGGCGATATGGCCGATCCGCCGGTGGCCGAGATCGTGGAAATGACGGACCGCGATCTCCGAACCCCAGGCATCGTTCATCACCACCGAGCCGGCGACACCGTACGAGCGCCGGTTGACGACTACGAGGGGAAAGCCGCTCTCGGCTACCCGTCGCACAACGGGGTCGCGGATCGTGGCGGTGAGCACGAGCACGCCATCGACCCGCCCCTCGAAGACGATGCGATCCCAACAGAGATGCGGTCGCGCCGGCTGGCTTCCCTCGACCACGATGACGTGCCAGCCAGCCTCGGTCATGACCGCCTGCACGCTCTTGAAGATCTGGGCGAAGCCGGGATTGGCCGCATCCGGGATAATCAGCCCGATCGCCTCGCGCTGGTGTGTGCGCAGGCTGCGCGCGATGCTGTTGGCGCGGTAGCCCATCTCGTGGGCGGCAGCGAGCACCCGATCGCGCGTCTCCGGCTTCGCCGGCTTCCGGTCATCGCCGCGAAGAACGCGCGACGCTGTGGATGCATCGACCCCGGCGAGGCGGGCGACGTCCTTGAGGACGACAATCCGTTTCGGATTTGGGGGCTTCTGTCTCGGTGCCAAGGCGGCGACTACCTCTTGCGGCCGCTTCCGGCTTCGCATGCTGCACGGGGCCTGACCCGAGGCGGCCCCTGGAAGGGCCACTGCTGCCACGCTGATATCGTCTCAAGCGCTGACGGGCAAGCGTCGGGTCGGCCGGCGCATAGGTTTGTCGGCGTGTTTCTTGGGCGATCCCGGGTCTACAACCAATCGATTGGAGACGGGAGTTCCAGAATGTGTCTCTACATCGGGGATTCGAGGAAGCGCGCGTGGCTGGAAAGCCGACCCGCCGCCCCTGGCTGGGCAGTATACCGAAAGGCGGATCGCCGCCTGCAACCAGCGGGGGGGAGGCCATGAGCGCGCCGGTACGGAGCGCCCGGGTACGGCTTGCCGGATGGCTGGCGATCCCGGAGCCGCTGGTCGTAGAGATCGCGGCGCGGACAGCGTTCGACTGGATCGGCTTCGACCTGCAGCATGGTGCCTGGGATCTCGCGACAGCCTTCCGCGGCATCCAGCTGGCTGACGCCATCGGCAAGCCGGTGCTCATTCGGCTGCCCGACGAGCAGCTCGCGCTGATCCCGCGCGTGCTCGACCATGGTGCGTCGGGCGTGGTGCTCGCGATGGCCTCGGAGCCGGAGGTGGTGCGCGGCGCGGTGGAGCGCTCGCGCTACCAGCCCCACGGCACGCGGAGCTACGGCGGGCAGCGTTACGGTCTTAGACCCGAGCCGGCGGATGTCGCCGAGGTACGGCCCGGCATCCATGCCATGCTCGAGACCGAGCGCGGTGTCGCCGCCGCGGATGAGATCGCCGCAATCGAGGGGCTTGCCGGAATCCATGTGGGCCCGACCGATCTCGGCCTCGCGCTTGGACTGGGGCGCGACCTCTCGGCGCCGGCTTTCCAGGGCGCCATCGAGCGGATCGTCGCGGCGGCGCATGCGCATGGCCTCCCGGTGACGATGCACGCGGTCGCGGCGCGGGATGCGGTGAGGTGGGCGGCGCTCGGCTTTGACGAAGTGGTGCTGACCGCCGATGTCGAGCTGCTCCGGAATGCCTTCACCGAACTCCGCCGGGAAGCGGCGGCGGCGCTTGGCGAGGAGGCGGCAGCGGGCAGCGGGCGCGACGGCGGCTACATGGCGTGAGCCACGCGAACCCGGATCAGGTCCGCCGCGACGGGTAGTCGACCGGCGGGCGGCCGTCGATGACGAGGTGGATAGCCGACGCGGTGCCGACCAAAGCGGCAATCACGTCGTCAACCCGCCGGTCGAAGTCTATTTCGCTGCCCGAAATGCCGAGGATCAACATGATATTGCCCTCGCGGTCAAAGATCGGCAGTGCCGCCGTATTGAACCCCTCGATGTACTCGCCGAGGCTCAGCGAGTATCCGCGCTGGCGGGCTAAGCGAAGCGCCTTGCGCATCTCAGCAAGCTCCATGATTGAGTTCCGCGAGTGCTGGCTTGGGACCCACCGCGAGAGGGCGTCTTCAAGTTCATGCGGTGCAAGCCAGGCGAGCTTGGCTTTGAACAGCGCGGCGGTGCCTGGGGGAAATCGGTACCCCACGGGGGCGCGGAAGAGGTTGGCGTCCGTATCGTCGCTTGAATGGACGATCAGGAATGAGCCATCAGCAAGCGGCTCGCTCAGGAAGCACTGAAGTCCGATCTGCGAAACGAACATCCGGTCCACATGTGGGCGCACAAGCGCGAGTTGGGTGCGGGCGTAGAGCGCGGTCGAGCTGTCGGCGGCGATGCCGCTGGACAGTCTGTAGATCCGGGTGGTCACGCTATAATCGACCCAGCCATACGCAGCAAGCGTACGGAGGATGTTGTGGCAGTGGCTGCGGGTGATGCCGAGTTCGTCGACGATCTGGCTAAGCGTTGCGCCGGCTGACGGCCGGCTGTTCAGATAGCGGACGATCCCGATCGACTTGGAAACGGCCGGGACATCCACCTCCCGGACGGTTGCCTCGTGATTGACTTTTGTCTCTCTTGCAGACATCATGGCACCATATAGACATCGATCCTATTAGGAGGACAGATGCTCTGCAATAGCCGAACGTGGACAACGAGGAGGGTGCATGGCGGACTACAAGGAGCTCAAGTCGCACGGGTCGCCGGAACCCAAAGTACCCAAGCCGCAGAAGCCGCCGAAGGCTTCAATCCTTACGGTGCAGGACGGCCTGCCCCTGCATTTCGGAATGGCTTCGCTCCCGGTCTGTGCGATCCGCGTTGTGCATCCGACCAATCCCAAGGCGTCGTCGAAGAATCATGGGCTGACCGTGCTCTACGTCCCGCCCCATGCCAAGCTCGAGCTACACTCCCACGAAACGGAGGAGACCTACTACATCATCTCGGGCAAGGGGCTGTTTTACCTGACCGAGGGCAAGCAGCCGATCGAGCAGGGGCACTTCATCTACCTGCCATGCTGGTGCGAGCACGGCATCGAGAACACTGGCATCGACATGCTGGTCGCCCTGGTGACCACCTCGCCGACCAATCCCTGACAACGTCACCGTGACCCGAACTGAAAATGAACGATCCAATCGATTGGCAGTGAGATACCGCTGCCGCAACCTGAGGAGAAGACAAATGAAGATGTATGCGGGTTTCATGCTCGGCATCGGGCTCGTCTGGGCGACGCCCGGCAGCGCTGCGGACAACAATTTCGCCGTCGTGCAGGCGGTGGTGAATCCTTACTACGCCACCTGGCCGCAGGCCGCCAAGGATGCCGCCGCCGATTTCGGCATCAAAGTCGAGATTGCCTCGCCGCAGGACTTTGACCAGGTCCAGCAGGACGCCGTGGTCAACAGCCTGATCGCCAAGGGCATCAACGGCATGGGCATCCAGCCAGTCGATGCGGTGGCAGGCGCCGAGACGGTGAAGCGCGTGGTTGCGGCCGGGGTGCCGGTGATCGGCGTCGCAGCCTGCGCCGAACTCGAAGGGACCGGCGCGATCATGTGCATCAACAATGCGCTGGGCGACTCGGCCTACGAGGCGACCAAGCTCGTCTGCCAGACCATCGGCGGCAAAGGCAACATCGTCCACCTGGACGGCCAGCTCGCCGACAAGAACACGGCCGCACGTGCGGCAGGCGTCGACCGGGCGCTTGCCGAGATGCCGGACTGCAAGCTCCTCCAGCGTATTACCGACATCGACTCGGCCGAAGCGTCGCGGAATGCCGTAAGCTCGCTCCTCGCCTCCAAGGGCGACGAGATCGGCGGCATCGTGTCGGGCGCCTACAACCCGTCCGTCGCGGTCGCCAAGGAGTTCACGCAACGACAGGAAAGCCGCATCAAGGCGGTGCTCGTCGACGACGACCAGGTGGTGCTCGATGCGATCAAGGGCGGCTACGTGCTCGCCAGCCGGATCTCCAACCCCTACATGCTCGCCTATGTCGCCTCGAACGGTCTGAAGCACGCCGCCGACGGCTGCAAGTGGAAGGGCGAATTCATCGTCCCCAACAACTACGCGACCGTCACCGCCGACAAGATCGACACGCTGACGGCCGACAACATTGCGGCAGCGAAGGAGCTGGCCAACGCCTGGGAGAGTAGCTGGACCTGCCCGTAGCAGGCTGTCCGGGCTCGTCAGACCATCGGACGCCAGGCGTTGAGCGAGACCGCTTCACGCCGTCCCTTCCTTCGGATGTCCTGATCGCGGAAAACAATGCGACGATGACCGGCACCGCTCCGATCACCGACCCTGCCGACGCCGGCCCCCTGCCGGCGCCGGTCACACCCGCCCGGCGCGCCGGCGTTCTCGCCCAACTCGTCCGCTCCGATCTGCTCGGCGTCCTCGTACCGCTCATCGTGGTGGCGGTAGCGATGACCGCCGTCTTCCCAGGCTTCGCGAGCCCGTTCAACTTGAACGCACTGCTTGCAACGATCGCGGTCACCTCGCTGGTCGGGCTGGCGCAGGTCTGTGTGCTCGCGATCGGCCAGTTCAATCTGGCGCTCCCCGCGATCGGCGCCTTCACCGGGATGATCCTCGGCTGGCTCCTCCAGGTGGCCGGCACACCCCTTCCCGTAGCCGTGGTCCTCGCCTTCGCCCTTTCGGCCCTTCTTGGCCTGCTCCAGGGGCTGTTCATCGTCGCGCTCCGGCTCAACGCCTTCATCGTCACGCTCGGCCTCGCGAGCGGATATTATGGGCTGATGTACGTGCTGCTCGGCAACGAACGCTTCCAGAAGATCGGCGAGGCCCTGCCCTTGCTCGGGCGCGGTGCAATCGGACCCGTACCCAACATCTTCATCATCGCCGTGGCCGGCTTCGTGCTGATGTGGACCGTGGTCAGCCTCACCGTCGCCGGCCGGATGCTGCTCGCCGTCGGGGCCAACCCCGTCGCGGCGCGCTTTTCCGCGCTCCCCGTCAACCGTATCGTGCTTGGCGCACACACTGCGAGCGGGGCGCTCGCCGGCTTTGCCGCGATCTTGCTCGTGAGCCGGCTTGCGGTCGGCTCGCCCGCCATCGGACAGGACTGGCTGCTCGCCTCGTTCGCAGCGCCCGTACTCGGCGGCACGCTGCTCTCGGGTGGCAAGGTTTCCGTGCTGGGGACTGTTCTCGGCGCGGCCCTCCTCGCGATGATCGCCAATGCCTTGGTGATCGTAGGCGTCAGCCAGTACTGGTATCAGGCCGGCCTCGGGCTGATCATTCTCGGCGCCGTCGCCTTCGATCGCGCCCGCCTCAAGCTTATCACGCAGGGCGGCCGATGAGCGCCAACGACGCGAACGCCGGCACCACCTCCAACGCCTTCCGGCGGCTTTTCGCCGCTGGCCCTTCGGCCGTCGCTCTGGGCGTGGTTCTCCTCGCCGGCGCGCTCGCCCTCACCACCCATTCGTTCGCGACGCTCGACAATCTCCGCGTTGTCATGCTCGGCGCCGCAGTGACGATCGTGGTCGGGCTCGCCCAGCTCGTCGTGCTCGGCGCGGCCGGGATGAATCTCTCGGTCGGCGCGGTGGGCGGCATCGCCTCGGTGGTGGCTGGAAGCCTGATGAACAGCTTCGGCCTTCCGCCCGCCGTCGCCATCGCCGCCGCGCTCGGCGCCGGGGCTCTGGCCGGCGTACTGACCGGCGGCGTGATCGCGCGCGGCGGGTTCTCGCCGTTCATCGTGACGCTTGCAGTGGGCAGCATCCTCACCGGCATTGCCCTCGGGGTCACGCAGTCAATCCCTTACTACCACCTGCCGGCCTCGTTCCAGGCGCTGGGCAGCGCCGACCTGCTTGGCGCGCCCGTCATCTTCATCGTCGCGCTCGCTGTCGCGCTCATCGTCGGTCTGATGTTCCGCTACAGCGCCTTCGGCCGGCAGATTCTCGCCTTCGGCGCAAACCCCCGCGCCGCCGAGCTGGCCGGCGTGCCGATCGGGCAGCTTCAGGTGGCGATCTACGCCATCTCCGGCCTCCTCGCCGCCATCGCCGCCGTTCTGCTGATTGCGCGACTCGGGGATGGCGACCCCGCGGTCGGCAAGGACTGGCTGCTCGTCTCCTTCGCCGCGCCGATCATCGGCGGCACGCGGCTCGCCGGCGGCTACGTCTCGGTGACCGGAGCGGTGCTCGGCGCCATCTTGCTCAGCGTACTCGTCAACGGTCTCGTCCACTGGAATGTCGATGCTTTCTTCGTGCAGCTGATCTCGGGCGCAATCATCCTTGCGGCGGGCGGGATCGAGCGCATTCGGGAGATGAGCGCCGCGTCGGCCGAGCGGCGCGAGCGGCGGGGCACATGAGCGCCGCGCCGATCCCTGTCGCCCCGACACCGCAGCCGCCGGTCCTCGATCTGAGCGGGATCAGCAAGTCCTATCCCGGCGTCCGGGCACTCGACGACGTGAGCCTCACGGTCGCGCCCGCCACTGTCCATGCCCTCGTTGGCGAGAACGGCGCCGGCAAATCGACCCTGATCAAGATCATCAGCGGCGTTGACCGTCCCGACACGGGCACCTACCGGCTCCATGGGCGGAGTGCCGGCATCGCCAACCCGCGCCAGGCGATCCGGCAGGGGATCAGCGTCGTCCATCAGGAGCGGAACCTGGTGACGACCTTCACGGTCGGCGAGAACATTCTGCTCGATCGCGTGATCGGCGATGCGCGGCAGTTGGTCAACCGCGCGCAGATCCACACCGAAGCGCTACCCTACATGGAGATGGTGGGCCTCAGGGTCCAGCCCGACAGCAGCGTGGCATCGCTGAGCGCGGCGCAACAGCAGCTGATCGAGATTGCGAGGGCGCTCAGCACCGATGCGAAGATCCTGCTCCTCGACGAGCCGACCGCCTCGATCTCGCTCAACGAGGCCACGTCGCTCCTCGACACGATACGCAGGCTTCGCGAGCGTGGCACATCGATCATCTACGTCTCGCACAAGCTCGAGGAAGTCTACGAGGTCTGCGATGTGGTCAGCGTGCTCCGCGACGGGCGGAATGCAGGACCGACGCTGCCCGTGGCCGGTCTCGCCCGGAACGACCTGATCGCCATGATGGTCGGCCGGCAGCACGTCGCGGACGCCCTCCCGGTCCGCTCGCTCGCCGGACGCGAGGCCGTGTTCCGCGTCGTCGACCGGCCGAGCGAGGCGACGTCCAGAGGTTCGTCCTTTGAGCTTCGTCGCGGTGAAATCCTCGGCTGGTACGGGCTGGTGGGCGCCGGGCGGACGGAGCTCGCGCGCGCGCTCATCGGGGCCGACCGGGTGAGTGGCGGCTCAGTGACGGTGGAGGGCCAGCCGGTGGAGATCCGGTCGATCGCCGAGGCGCTCCATCGCCACGGTATCGGCTACGTCAGCGAGAACCGCCAGCACGAAGGGCTGTTCCTGATCCACTCCATCCAGCGCAACATTGCCTCTACGGTCTGGCACCGGCTCCGGACGCGCTTCCGTCTCATTCTCTCCCGCGACGAGCGCAAACTCGCCGAGAGCTACAAGCAGTCACTCGACATCCGCGCGCCCTCCCTCGCCGTGGCGGCCGGCAGCCTGAGCGGCGGCAACAAGCAGAAGGTGAGTCTCGGGAAGTGGCTGGCGGCCAATCCCCGCATACTCTTCATCGACGAGCCGACAGTCGGCATCGATATCCGGACCAAGTACGAGATTCATCAGATCATCTACCGCCTCGCCGAGAGCGGCACGTCGGTGCTGCTGATCTCCTCCGACATGCCGGAGATGATCCGCCTCGCCGACCGCATCCTCGTGTTCAGGGGCGGCGGCATCGCAGGCGAGATCGCCAATACCAAGGTCTATGACGACATCAGCCGGGATATCATCGCTCTGATCATGTCGGGCTGAGGCGGGGTTGATTTCGGGAGAGTGGCACATGTCCAAGGAGTTGTACGGGCGGGTCGCGATCGTCACCGGTTCGGCGCACGGCATCGGGCGCGCCATCACCGAAGCCCTGCTTGCGGCCGGCGCCATCGTCCATGGCTTCGATCGTGAGGGGCCCCCGGATGTGAAGGGCCGACGCTATCGCCACCGCCAGGTGGAGGTTGGCGAAGCGCGGGAGCTCGAGGCCGCCGTCGCCGGTGTGATCGCCGAAGCGGGGCGCCTCGACGCCCTCGTCAACAACGCCGGTACCCATCCGCCGACCCAGACCATCGACGCCTTCAGCATCGAGGACTTCGACGACTTGGTGCGGACCAACCTCCGTAGCGTCTTCGTCGCCTGCCGGGCGGGGCTACCCGCGCTCCGCGCGCGCGGCGTGCTGCGTGTGAACGACCGGCGTGTCCTCGACGTCATCTGCTGGGTCCTGTGGTCGGGTGCATCCTGGCGTGATCTGCCGGAGGCCTACGGACCTCCCACGACCTGTTACAACCGCTTTGTCCATTGGCGACGGGCACACGACGGATGGCCTGGAAGGAACCGTGGCGCAAGCGGTCAGTGAGAGCGTCGCGATCACGATGAGCGGCAGAACCCGCTTCGAGCATGCGGTCTTCGACAACCAAGGCTGCCATCTGAGTTTTGATAGCACCCGGCGCTGGCGAAGGTTCGATCTTAGTTCCGTTTCGGCTTGCGCCACCGACTTCGAAATGTTCTGGTCAGCCGCCGGAATGATGGAGTCATTTCAAATGCGTACAAGCTTTTCACCAAATCCGCGCGGTCAACAGGTCCGGAGAATGCAGGCTCCAAGAGAATGCTTTCAGGCGTGTTGGCTCAGTGGCAGGTGAACAGCCCAACCCGCACATCCCTTTAAAACACCGGAAGCTTCCGGCCGCAGCCAGATCGGGAGAAAGAGTTCGCGAGGGCAACTGGCGGAGGGGAAGGAACCGAAATCCAACCTTCTCCACCTGCAAGGCATTGATTCTACTATAGTCAAATTTCCACTTTGCTCGAATCCCACTGGGGATGTTGCTGAATTGACTGACGAAGGTCGTCTTGGACGCTTCCTTGCCCGGTGTATGGAACTTGGAGGCCCGGGAGGCGCGATCATTTTCTTCACGGATTCGACTGAAGCCAGTTGGCAAAGGCAAGTGGAAGTCCTGAGACTTGTGTCGGTGGGCAGAAAGGCGGTTCACGAATTTTAAATCGAGACCCATGCCGCCACCGTTGGGGCGCGGCTTGGAAGTCGGTCGGCGTCCGCGGCATGTGGCGTTGCCGCCGCCCAGCAGGCCGAGACTTTCACCGTGGTCGAGCGCGGCGAGCGCTCCGACGGAAGCTCAGGTTTCGAAATCGTCGATGTCGAGCCCAGCGGGCCGAGCCCCGGTGACCTGATCGTCGAGAACAAGGAAATCTATGACAAGGACAGCCAGAAACTGTTGGGCGCCATGACCGGCTGGTGCCTGCGGACGGTGCCCTTCAAGGAGTTCGACTGCGTGTTCACGTTCAAATTCTCCGAGGGCACGATCATTGCCCAGGGGACCTACTACGACAAGACGCCCGACTCCCTGTTCGCGGTAACCGGCGGCACCGGCAAATATGTGGGCGCACGGGGCGAAATGAAGTCGGTGGAGAGGGGCGCGGCTAGCACCGACTACGACAACATATTCATTCTGAGCTATTGACGTTCGCCGGCGCCACGGCGATGGACGGGACTCCGCCTTCAAGCTAGCATAGAGCAGCGTCGATCGAGGAAGGCCCGCCCATGACTCCCAACAGCGTGAAGGCCGCGGTGATGGCCGGGCCCGGACGGATGGAAACCCGGACCTATCCCTATCCCGACGCAGGCCTCGACGGCATGGTGATGAAGCTCGAGATGTGCGGCATCTGCGGCACCGACAAGCACACCTGGCGGGGCGAGACCACCCAGTATGGCGGAACACCCGCCGAGACCACCACGCCGTTTCCGATCATTCCCGGCCACGAAATCGTCGGCACCGTGGCCGAGATTGGGCGCAACGCCCGGAGCAATCTCGAATACACGGGCAAGGAATTGAAGGTGGGCGACCGGGTGGTGATGTGCCCCGATATCCTGTGCGGCAAGTGCTGGTACTGCCGCAACTCCTTCGGCTTTCCCCTGTGCGAGAACATCCGGGGCTACGGCAATCACTTCACTGCCGAGGATGCGCCGCACCTGATGGGGGGCTGGGCCGAGTATCTTTATGTCCGCCCCGATGCCTTCGTCTATAGGGTGCCCGACAGCCTTGACGCGGACCTCGCGGTGATGACCGAACTCATGGCCGTCACCTTCAATCTCGACAAGGCCAAGGAATTCTCCGCCATGGATGGCGAGGGCTTCGGTGCGGGCGCTTCCATTGTGGTGCAGGGCGTGGGGCCGATGGGCCTCCTGCACGTGTTCAAGGCGCGGGTGATGGGGGCGGGCGACATCATCGCGCTGGACCGTTCGGACTATCGCCTGGCGATGGCGAAGAAGCTTGGTGCCGACCATACGATCAACGTGACTGGCCTTGGCAGCGAGGAGGTCATCGCGAGGGCGCGCGATCTGACCGAGGGCCGCGGCGCCGACGTGGCACTCGAATGCACCGGCTATCCGGAGGCGGTGATGCAGGGCGTGCAGATGGTCAGGCGCGGCGGCATGTACATCGTCGCGGGGGTGTTCGCCGATGTCGGGCCCATCACCCTCAATCCGCACCATATCGCCGCAAGGCAGGTGCGCATCATCGGCATGTGCAACCATCCCTCGCGCGGCTATCCCGCCAGCATGAAGCTCCTGGAGAAGTTCAAGGACATCTATCCCTTGCGCGATTTCGTCACCCACCGCTTTGCGGTTAGCGAGGCGGCAGCTGCCATGGCCCAGGTGCAGGACCTCGACAGCTGCATGAAGGTGGTGATCACGCCGTAATCCTAACCAATTCGGGTCGCGGCCTTCTTCGCCTTGGCCCGAGTCCCAGGCGGGCTTGATGGCGATCCTGGTGGCAGGGGCGAGGCAGGCCAGTTCCAGCGCCGGTGCTGACAAGTTAACGTTGGTTGGCCGCAAAAATTGTCGTGCGGATGTCGAACATCATGCCGACAGTGTCGCCATGTTCCACGTCCCCATGGCCCCGGTTCTGAGATGGCGGAGAGTGGAGCGGCGGATCAGATGGGCTTGTCAGGCAAACGCCATGCGATCGTATCTATGATAGAGCGGGCTGATCTGCAGGGCGTTGAGCCGGTGACAATGTTCGGAGATCTCAAAGGATGAAGGCAGTTTCCTGTGCTCGCCATCGATTTCCAGCTGACGTCATCCGCCAGACGGTGTGGCTGTACTTTCGGTTCACGTTGAGCTTTCGGGATGTTGAGGACCTGATGGCCGAGCGCGGCATCGATGTCAGTTATGAGACCGTCCGGTGCTGGACCAGGAATTTCGGCCGGCTGTTCGGTCACAATCTTCGAAAGTCGAGAGTGGCACCCACTTCGCGATGTCATCTCGACGAAACGGTGGCGAGGATCGGTGGACAGAGAATGTTCCTGTGGCGCGCCGTAGATGACGAAGGCGAAGTCCTCGATATGCTGGTGCAGAAACGACGGAACAAGCAGGCAGCACTGAAATTGCTCAGGAAGCTCTTGAAGCGCCAGGGTATTCATCCACAATCATTCGTCACCGATGGCTTGGCTTCGTATCGGGCGACATTCAATGACCTTGGTTGTGCAGAACGCCATCAGCCCGGACGACTGCGAGACAACAATCGAGCCGAGTATTCGCATCTGCCGATCCGACGCCGGGAGAGAAAGCAACAGCGGTTCACATCACAAGGTTCTGCACAGAGGTTTCTCGCCACCTACGCCGCTGTTTACAACACCTTCAATGTCCAACGCCATCTGATCCGCCGCTCCACTCTCCGCCATCTCAGAACCGGGGCCATGGCAACGTGGACCATGGCGACACTGTCGGCATGATGCTCGACATCCGCACGACAATTTTTGCGGCCAACAATGTTAAATTGTCAGCACCGATGCGAGCTCTTCGAAGGAAGGCACTGAAGCTTTGAGTGGATTGACAGACTAAATACTTGCACCTCAGATGACAATAACGGCAAACCTATCAGTCAGGTTTGAGGTTAGCTATTGGATCAGAGTGGAAACAGCGGGCTTGTTGGGGGTGCCATCGGGGCGATTTCCCGGCTCATCCGTGACAAGGACCTGATGCCGGGCGACAGGCTGCCCTCGGAAGCGGACCTCGCGAGCGAACTCAACGTCTCCAGAACGGTTGTCCGGGAAGCCTTCCGGTCTCTGGCCGCAATGCGGATCATCGAACTTGCGACAGGCAAACGCGCCAGCGTGGCGAAGATCGACCACTCGGCAATGTCGTTCATGATCGAGCACGGTGTGCTCACAGATCAGATCAGCATTCCGCAGGTATATGATGTGCGCCGCACGATCGAGACCCGGATTGTAGCGCTGGCCTCCATCCGCCGAAGCGACGCAGAGGCCAAGCAAATCCTCTCGCTCGCAACAGAGATGCAGAAGTGCATCGACAATCCCGCCCAATTAATGGAGCTTGACCTAGCCTTCCATATGGCCTTGGCACAGGCATCGCGCAACCCGGTCTATGTCCTGCTGATCGGCGCCTTCCAGGGCATCACCCGGCAGACTTGGCCCGTTGGGTGGAAAAGCCGGGCCACTCAAGCCTCACGCGATTTGATGGCACAAACCCATATGGGTATTGCCGAGGCGATCGTGGCTAGCAATCCGCAGCAGGCGACTGAACTCATGTCTCTGCACTTCGATGAAAGCCTGCGTGCCTTGTTGGCCGTGGGAATGGCCTGAAGCAACCATGAAGATCAGGGCGTTAGAAACCATCAGAATTGCAGAGCGGCCGAACCTTTTCTGGGTTCTGGTGCATGCAGATGAAGGTCTGACCGGCCTCGGGGAGACCTGGTTCGGCGCTTCGGCCGTGGAGGCGCATGTACATGACTATATCGCACCGCGCGTCATCGGGCGCGATCCGATGCAGATCGATCTCTTGTCCGCAGACTTGGTGGGCTATCTCGGTTTCAGGTCCACAGGTGCTGAAGTCCGCGGCAATTCAGCTTTCGATATCGCGCTTTGGGACCTCTTCGGCAAGGCGGTGAAACAACCGATCGCGCAGCTTCTGGGCGGATTCACGCGGCATGAAATCCGTACCTACAACACCTGTGCCGGGCCGGACTATGTGAAGGAGGTCAGCGGTCAGGTAACCTCGAACTATGGCATCGGAAAATCTGCCACCCTCGGCGATCTCGACGGTTTTCTGAATTGCGCTGATGAATTGGCCCATTCGCTTTTGGAGGAGGGTATCACGGCGCTGAAGATTTGGCCGTTCGATGCTGCGGCTGAAATGTCGCGCGGCCAGTACATATCAATGCCTGACCTTGACAAGGCGCTTGAGCCCTTCGAGAAAATCCGCAAGGCTGTAGGCAACAAGATGGACATTATGGTCGAGTTCCACTCGATGTGGCAGCTGCTTCCGGCGATGCAGATTGCTAAGGCCCTGGCTCCGTACCAAACCTTTTGGCATGAAGACCCGATCAAGATGGACAGCCTGTCGAGCCTTGCGCGATATGCCGCCGTCTCGCCGGCGCCGATCTCGGCCTCGGAAACACTCGGCTCGCGCTGGGGATTCCGCGATCTTCTCGAAACCGGAGCGGCTGGAGTGGTCATGCTTGACCTGAGCTGGTGCGGCGGCATTTCCGAAGCGCGCAAGATCGCGGCCATGGCGGAAGCTTGGCATCTGCCGGTTGCGCCGCACGACTGCACCGGCCCGGTGGTGCTGTGCGCCAGCACACATCTGTCGCTGAATGCACCGAATGCCCTGATTCAAGAAAGTGTGCGGGCCTTCCTGCGCACTTGGTACCGCGATCTGGTGACTGCTTTGCCCGAGGTAAAGGGCGGCATGATCACAGTGCCGCCCGGACCAGGACTTGGGATGGAGCTCCATCCCGACCTCGACCGGGCGTTTACGACGTCGAGAAGAATTTCCGACGCAACCACGGTCTGACGGACCGATTTTTACAACGGAGAAGGAGACACCAAATGAAGAAATTGAAGAATCTGGCGCTGGCAGCGCTGCTGTGCGGCACCGCCACCAGTGCTTATGCCCAGGAGAAGCTGGATATCGTATTCACCGTGCATTCCGGTGCGTCCAACACCTTCTGGCAAGCCGTTCAAAAGGGCTATGAAGCGGCCTGCGGCTTGATCGACGCCAATTGCCAGATGGTTTACCTGCAGACCGATGGTTCGATACCCGAGCAGGTCGCCAACATGGAGGCCGCGCTGGCACGCAAACCCGACGCGCTCCTGACCTCGATCGTCGACAACGACGCTTTCGATGATGTCATCAAGCGCGCGCGAGACGCGGGCATCATCGTCATTTCCTCGAACGTGGACGATGTGGAAGGCGCGAAGGGCAACGCCCGGCAGGCTTTCGTGGGCCAGGGTTTCGTTCCAGCTGGTTACGGGCTGGCGAAGGCGCAAGCTGCGAACTTCCCGGCTGACGGCCCGCTGCACGTTCTTGTCGGTGTTTCCGGGCCCGGCCAGAACTGGTCGGAACAGCGGGCGCTTGGCATCACCAAATATCTCGACGAGGTGATTGCCGCCAATCCCAGCCGCAAGATCACTTACGAGAAGATCGACTCAGGCCTCGACCTTGCCATCGTAGCGGACCGCGTCGGCGCCTATCTGCTCGCCCGCCCCGAAACCAATGCCTATTTCGACACTGGTTTCTGGCATGCGGGCGTTGCGGGCGTCTTGCGTGAGCGGGGTGTTGCCCCCGGTAAGGTGCTTTTGGGCGGGTTTGACCTTGTCCCGGTTGTGCTTGACGAGATGGAGGCCGGCTATATCCAGGTGCAGGTCGACCAGCAGCCCTATATGCAGGGTTTCCTGCCTGTGATGATGATCTATCAGTCGGTCAATGTGGGCCTGGCGCCCGCCGACATCAACACAGGCGAGGCGCTGGTCTACCCCAAGGACGTCCCAGGCATCCGAGGACTGTCGGAGAAGGGGCTGCGCTAGGCACCAGAGACTGAATACGCCCTTGCGAGGGGTGGCCCGGCCGCCCCTCGTCTCAATGCACAATAGGAGTCGCCTGCAAAATGCGCCGTATCCTGAAACTTGCCCTCGAGAAGCCGGAGCTGGTCGGCCTGATCCTGCTTGTCGTCCTCGTGACCCTGTTTCAGGTCCGCTCCGGAGGCGTGTTTCTATCCGCTAACAACATGCGCGGCATCTTCGGCCTGCTGCCCGAAACGGCTCTGGTGGCGGTGGGCGTGACTCTCCTGATGATTTGCGGCGAATTCGACGTCTCGGTCGGTTCTGTCTTTGCGCTGATGCCGATGACGATGGCCGTGCTTTTCGTGGGCGGCTGGCCCTTCTGGCCCGCGTTTTGTGTGGGTCTCGCGGTCTGCGCTCTGATCGGTTTCCTGAATGGCTGGATCACCATCCGCTTCGACATTCCTTCGTTTATCACCACACTTGGCATGATGTTCATGGCGCGCTCGATGACAGTTGTCGTCTCGGGCGGGTTTCCGCCGCGCATCCGGCCTGGCGAGGTGCCCTCACAGCTTTTCGTGGGCTTTATCGATGCCGGCGGATTCTTCCGGGCTTCGGTGCTCTGGTTTGCGTGTATCGCGATTATAATTGCCCTGCTACTCTCGCGGACAAATTTCGGCAATTGGGTGCGCGCAACCGGCGGATTTATGCCCGCAGCTCAGGCCATGGGCATTCATACAGGCCGCGTCAAAATCGCCTGCTTCATGATCTGTTCAATGCTGGCGGGCCTTGCCGGGACGATACAGTCGCTGCGCCTGAACTCGTTCTTGCCTTCGATTGGCATGGGGATGGAATTGCAGGCCATCGCGGCGGCGGTGATCGGCGGCACCTCACTGGCTGGCGGAGTGGGCTCAATCCTGGGCGGCTTGATTGGCGCGACAATCATTCGCGTCATGGACAACGGCATGGTGATGAGTCAGATCAGCGGCAACTGGTTCCAGTTTGCCATTGGCGCGCTGACCATCTTTGCCGTCGTCGGCAATTCATGGCTGCGCAGGCGCGGCCGCGCGATGAAGGTGGAGACTGTGCGCAAATGACTAACGCAATCATCCACGTCAAAAACCTGCACAAGTGGTATTCTGGCGTCCACGCCCTCAAAGGCGTAAACCTTGAAGTCCGCCGGGGGGAAGCGCTTGGTCTTGTTGGCGACAACGGCGCCGGAAAGTCGACGTTGATCAACATCCTCTCGGGCCTGCACCATCAAGACGATGGCGAGGTCCTCCTTGAAGGTGCGCCGGTCAACATCCGAAATCCCAAGGACGCAATGGCGCTGGGGATCGAGACGATCTACCAGTACAACTCGATGGTCCCCATCATGACGATCGCCCGCAATGTCTTCATCGGGCGCGAGCCGGTGAAGTTCAGCATCGGCGGCATCGGCTGGCTCGACCAGAAGCGGATGCGCGACGAGAGTGTCAAAGCGATCGCCGATGTCGATTTGCACCTGCGGTCGCCCGATGCAGTGGTGGGCGAATTGTCGGGCGGGCAACGGCAGGGCGTCGCCATCGCACGCGCCATGCACTTCAAGTCCAAAGTGATGATCCTGGACGAACCCACCAATCATCTGTCGGTAAAGGAGACAGCCAAGGTTATCGGCTTCGTCCAGGGTCTGAAGGCGCAGGGCGTGACCGCGATCTTCATCAGTCATAACATGCATCACGTCTTTGCGTGCTGTGACCGGATTGTAGCGATGGCCCTCGGTCAGGTGGTGTTCGACAAGCCGGTGCGCGAAACCTCGATCGAGGAGGTCTCGGAGAAACTGTGATGCCCGAGGAGGAACAGAAATGTCAGACATGTCAGTAGCTGCGATCCCCGTTGGGAAACGCGACTACGGCCTCACTGGCGCAGACGGCCGCCGCGCCATCGAGATAGGCCTCGCATCGGCGGAGTGGTACCACAGCGACGTGCCGCGCGCCGTGATGAAGGAACTGATGCAGCGCAAGGACGGCCCCGCTATCCGCGACACAGTTCTTTGGTTCATCCTTCTCTTTGGTTCGGCTTGGGGCGGCATCCACTTCTGGGGGACCTGGGCCTGCGTGCCCTTCTTCATCGTCTACGGAGTGATCTACGGATCGTCGTGCGATAGCCGCTGGCACGAGTGTGGCCATGGCACGGCGTTTCGCACCGCCTGGATGAATGATGCGATCTATCAGATCGCAAGCTTCATGGTGATGCGCAATCCCGTGACCTGGCGCTGGAGCCATGCGCGCCACCACACCGACACCTACATCGTTGGCCGTGACGCCGAGATCGTGTGGATGCGCCCGCCCAAGGTTGTCAGCAACTTCCTTGCGCTGTTTGACGTGGTCGGCGTGTTCAAGTCCCTGCAAATCCTGCTGCGCCAAGCCACCGGCACTCTGTCCGCGGATGAAATGGACTTCGTTCCGGAAAGCGAACGGGGGAAGGCCATTCTGGTGGCGCGTGTGCACATCGCAATCTACGCGGCCACCATCGCTCTAGCGCTTGCGATTTGGTCCTGGTTGCCTCTGATGCTGATAGGACTGCCGCGGATCTATGGCTCGTGGCACATGGTCATGTGCGGCCACCTGCAGCACGCAGGTCTGGCTGAGAATGTTCTCGACCACCGGCTGAACTCCCGCACCGTCTACATGAACCCGATCAGCCGCTACATCTACTGGAACATGAACTACCATGTCGAACACCACATGTTTCCGATGGTGCCCTATCACGCGTTGCCGCGGCTGCATGAACTGGTCAAGAACGACATGCCGCCGCCCAACACCTCGATTATTGACGGCTATCGCGAGATCTTTGCCTCGCTCCGCCGGCAGAAGACCGACCCGGAGTATTATTATCGTAAAGAACTGCCGCCCATCGCGCGTCCCTATCGCGACGAGTTCCACGCCCTGAACATCGCCAGGCCTGGACACTGAAGCACTGAGTTGGAGGACCGCAACGGCAGGTAAACGGCCCAAGGTGGCAGACCCCCGCGCCCTCAAGGGCAAGAAGCAGCTGACGATGTTGTGCTTCTTTTCGATTGAGGAAGCTGAAGCGGCGGAGAAAGCCGGGATAGACGTTGCCTCGGTTCCTCCTGAAATCGTGCTTGATCCGCGATACCGCGAGGTTGCGCCCTCCATATTCACATTTACGGGTAAGACGCATTTGGACTACGGCTCGCCACACGAATACTTGAAATTCTTCGGTGAGATGCTGCAAGCAGGCTGTGATGCCATGTATTGCAGCGGCAGCCTCAATGTCGTCCGCATAATGGCAAAAGAATACATTCCGGTCATCAACCATGTTGGCAGCCGGGCAGTTTGTCGCCAATGCCACCGGACTTGCTGGAGATTCGGATGACCGCTTCGCCTATCAGACGACCTCTGGCCGCCGCTACTTCGATGCCGATGGCAATGGCGCGGGCGCCCGCGTGCTTGTCGCCACTCTGATCGGAACGCCGGCACTTGCCCTCGACGACATTGTTATCGTTTAGCAGTAGGCGAAAAACAAAGGCCGGCGCTGAGCGCCGCCGGTCTCCGAAACTGGCTCCCCTTCATATCCCGATATCGAACCATGTGCATTGCTCCGGAGCCTGAATTTCGCAGGCAACCTCAGGAAATTTCTGCTTTCGACGTTGCGGCACAATGCACATTCGTGCCTGGCGCAGCGAATGACGGTTCAGAGCCCGATCTACACAATGCGGAGACGAAAACGAATTTACGGATGAGGAATTGCAACGCCCGGGCCATTGCGGGCGCGCTGCCATGTTTCGCTCAAGTGCATATACTTGAAAGTGTTTTCTACTCACTTGGGCGCAGGCTCCCGGGCGCGTTGGCGGAAACTTGCCAGGCCCCGCGAGCCAGCGGACGAGAATCCGCCGCACCTTGGGGCTCAGGAGTTTGGCTTCGGCGCAAGTGAAAGGAGTATGTCGCGGAGCTTCCTGGCGCATTTTTCGGTGGCCTTGGCATCGGCGCCGGCGAAGCCGAGAACCAGTCCTTGTTGAGTGGAAGGGTGCTGGAACTGCAGCGAGAGTGGCGAAACGTTGATGCCCTGCTTCTGGGCCGCGGCGGCCACGACGCGGTCTTCCAGGCCAGGCCGCAGATAGGCCACCAGCTGGATGCCGGCTTCCATGGGCCGGAGTTGCAGCCAGGCGGACAAGTGACGGTCGCAGATGTCGAGAAAATCCTGGCGCCGCGCGGCATAGAGCCGCTTCATGCGGCGCAGATGCCGCGTCAGGTGACCTTCATTCATGAAGTCTGCAAGTGCGGCCTGAGTCAGGAGTGGTGCGAACTGGCCGGTGGCGCTCAACGCCGCGACGATGCCTTTGCCCAGTTGCGGCGGCACCACCATGAAGCCAAGCCGCATGGCCGAAAACAGCATCTTGGCGAAGGTGCCGACATAGATCACTCGGTTCGCGGCGTCGAAACCCTGCAGCGCCGGAATGGGGTGGCCCAGGAACCGGTACTCGCTGTCGTAGTCGTCTTCGATGATCCAGGCGTTCCAGGCCTCGGCGAGGCGGATGAGATTGAGCCGCTGTTCCATCGGCATGGTGATACCCAGCGGATGGTGACAGCTGGGGGTAACGAAAATGACCCGCGGAGGGGTTTCCTGCGGTTCGAGATTCCAGCCGTCGTCAGTGACCCGCAAAGGAGCGAGCCTAGCGTCGGCGGACAGGAAGGCAGCGCTGGCACCATAGTAGCCGGGCTCCTCCATCCACACCGTGTCGCCGGGATCGAGCAGCAGGCGGGCGAGGATGTCGAAGGCCGATTGCGCGCCGTTGGTAATCACGATCTGGTCCGGGCTGCAGGTCACCCCGCGCGAGACTGTGAGATAGCGGGCGATGGCCTCGCGGAGCGGCGGATAGCCCTGCACGTAATAGGCGCCAAACAGGTCGCGGCGCGCCGACTTCGCCCGTCTGGCCAGGAGTTTGGACCAGGTGTTGAAGGGGAAGTTGTCAGGATCCGGCATGCCCGGATGGAAGGCCATGTGGCCCGGCTCGCCATGGTGGTAGCGTTGCGCAGTGAGAACGCGACCGCGTTCCGAGAGCCGGCTTGCGGCGGTTCGCGACCATGTCCGCTTCTTGCTGTTCCGCATCGGCAGGTCCACCACCACCGGCGGCGCCCCTCTCCGAGTTGCGATGTAACCTTCGAGGGCAAGCTGATCGTAGGCGTAGATGACGCTGTTCCTGCCGATGGCAAGTTTCCTGGCCAACTGGCGGGTCGAAGGCAGAGGGCTGCCGCTCCGCAGAACGCCGCTTTCGATCATCCGGCGCAGCTGCTGGTAGAGCTGCCGGTGCAGGTTTCCAGTTCCGGAGGGATCGAGGGCGATGGTTTCGATGTCGAAACTGACGGACATGGTGGTTCCCGATTTTTGAACCGAACTGGTTCTGACTCTGAGACCAGTTTGCATATAGTCTTTCTTGCCTGGCAACGGAAAAATGCGAGCCATCATCGCGGGAGCATTGCCGCGGGCTGGCAAGGGAGGATGTGGCCCATGTATGTCGTCGGTGAAGAAGAGATCGAAGCCCTGTCCCGCGTGATCCGCGACAAGGCTCTGTTCCGCTATGGCGTCGGCAAGGAATGCGACCGGTTCGAAGCGCGCTATGCGGCGCATCTCGGGGTGAAGCATTTCGCGCTTGCCGCGAGCGGCAGCAACGCCATAGCCGCGGCACTGATTGCCGTCGGCATCGGCCCCGGCGACGAGGTGCTGGTCCCGGCCCATACCTACATGGCGACGGCGACGTCGGTGCTGGCAGTGGGCGCCATACCGGTGATCATCGACGTCGACGAGAGCATCACGGTCAGCCCCGAGGCGATCGACAACGCCGTGGGCCCCCACACCCGCGCCGTCATTCCGGTGCACATGTGGGGGGCGGCCTGCAACATGGATGCGATCATGAACATCGCCGCCAAGCGCAACCTCATCGTGATCGAGGACTCCTGCCAGGGCGTGGGCGGCGGCTACGAGGGCCGCAAGTTCGGCTCCATCGGCCATATCGGAGCCTTTTCGTTCAACTACTACAAGAACATGAGCTGCGGCGAAGGCGGCGGCGTCGCGGTCAACGACGACCGCCTGGCCAAACGCGCCCGCGGCGCCATCGACCCCTGCCACTTCTATTGGAACGGCCGCGACGACGACGACAAGCCCTTCGCCGGCAATGGTGCGCGGGCCTCGGAACTGATGGGCGCCATGCTCAATGTGCAGCTCGACCGCCTCGACGGCATGGTCGGGGCCATGCGGGCCGAAAAGAAGAGGATTCTGGCTGCCACCGCCTCGCTCGGCAATCTGGGCCTCAGTCCATCGCCGATGAACAGCCCGGACTACGACTGTTCCAGCCAGGTCATGTATACGTTCCCCTCCGCCGATGTGGCGGCGCATTTCAGCAAGATCGTGCCGAGCGTGATTGCCGGCAACACCGGCCGCCACACCTATACCGAGTGGGACCAGGTGCTGATCGGCGAGGGCGCGGCGCACCCGCTGATGAACCCCTACCTGATGCCGGCCAATGCCGGCTGCCGCCGCACCTACTCGAAGGACATGTGCGCGCCATCGCTCGACATCCTGGGACGCACCGTCATGGTCGCCACCAATCCGGCCCATACCGAGAAGGAGATCGACAACATCATTCACAACATCGGCGTCGGCGCCCGCGTGGCGCTGGGCGGCATGTCGATGGATGAGGCCGATCTTCGCCGCACCGAGGGCGTCGATACCCAGAAGTTCGACATCCCGAGCCGCGCAAACGAGGGTGCGACCCGCTCGCGGGTCGCCTGAGGAAGATGTAGCCGCCGGATGATGAGGGAGTACAATACGGTCTCTTTGACCGTCGAAGGCTACCCGGCCCGGCTGAGCTATCGCCCGGGCGATAGGATCGTCTTTCACTGCTCGTCGCGCGCGCCCACGTTCTCGGTCGAAATCGCCAGGATCGGCGCGGAGCGGGAGGTTGTCTTCCGGCGCGATGGCATTGCAGGCGAAGAGCGCGAGGTGTTGCCTCACTCCTTTGCCGCCGGCGCCCGATGGCCCGAAACCTTTGAGGTTGTTGCCGATCCGAACTGGCGCTCGGGCTTTTACGAGGTCGCCTTCACGGCGGCGGGCGTTTCCGGCGCCGAGCCCACCAGCCACGAATTCTTCGTCCTGCGCGCCGCCCATCTGCGAAAGAGCGGCAATCCGCTGCTGGTTCTCAGCACCAACACCTACAACGCCTACAACAAGTGGGGCGGCGCCTGTTACTACACCGGCGCAACGCGTGTTTCTTTCGCTAGGCCGATCGAGCGCGGCTATGTCGTGAAGCCGGTCGATGCCGACGGCTTCGATGGCCGTGCGGGCAATGTCTCAACGGAGCCCGATCCCGACCACCGCCGCCTCCAGGACTATCTGAAGAAGCACCGGGTGGCGCTGTGGAGCAATTCCTCCGGCTGGCACAATTGGGAACGCCGCTTCGTGCGCTTCGCCGAAGCGCGCGGCCACCAGTTCGACTACGCCATCAACAGCGATCTCGAGTTCCGCCCCGAAGTCGTCGGTGGAACCCGCCTAGTGCTCTCGATCGGCCACGACGAATACTGGTCCTGGGGCATGCGCGACACCATCGACCGCCATGTGGCGGGCGGCGGAAATTTCGCCGTGTTCTCGGGCAATGCTGTCTATTGGCAGGTCCGCTACGAAGACGACGGCCAGACGATGGTTTGCCACAAGTACACGGCGCGCCAGACCGATCCGGTGATGGGCACCAGCCAGCAGAATCTTCTCACCGGCATCTGGTCCGATCCCCTCGTGGGGCGCCCGGAGAACCTGACGACGGGCCTGAGTTTCTGCCGCGGAGGATACGTGCGCTTCGGCCACGTGATGCCGCAGGCGAGCGGCGCCTACACGGTCTGGCGCCCCGATCATTGGGCCTTCGAGGGAACCGGCCTCGCCTATGGCGACTCGCTCGGGCTTGGCTCCTACATCGTCGCCTATGAGGTGGACGGCTGCGAGCTGCAACTCGAGAATGGAATCCCACGTCCCACCGGGAGCGACGGCACCCCGGTTGACATGCAGGTGCTATGCACGGCACCGGCGCATCTCAAGAAGCATCAGCCGGGACGCAACGAAAGCCCGCCCTCCTTCACCTTCGATCTCGACGGCATCGGCGACCTCGAATACACGGCGGAACTCCTGTTCGGCGCCGATACGCCCGAGAACCGCAACCGCATCACCAATGGCCACGGCGTGATGGGCGAATACCGCCACCCTGGCGGCGGCACGATCTTCAACGCCGGGCTCGCCGACTGGGCCTATGGCCTCGATCATGATCCGCAGGTGCAGCGGATCACCGAGAACGTGCTTGCGAGGCTCGGATGACCGTCCGCGGCCGAGCGAGCGCGCCCCACCCGCCTTCGGCAAACCGGAGGCGGCTATGGACGACCAACCAGGCAGAACAGTGGAGGAAATCATGAACTATCTCGCACGGACTGCAATCGCGGTGCTTGCCCTTCTTGGCATCACCACGGCTTCAGCTGAGGCCGATGGCCTCAAGGACCCCAAGGATGTCCGCATCGCCGTGGTGGTGCACGGCTCGGCCTCGGATCAGTATTGGTCGGTGGTCAAGCGCGGCGTCGACGACGCGGCGAAGCTCACCGGCGCGCAGGTGCAGTACCTGTCGCCGCAGGTCTTCGATCAGGTCGAGCACGCCCGGCTCATCGACGCCGCCATCGCCACCAAGCCCGACGGCATCGCGATTTCGATCGCCGACCCCGACGCCATGCGGGGACCCGTCAGCCGGGTGATCGCGGCGGGAATCCCGATCGTCAACCTCGACTCGGGCGAAAAGGC
>JBJXGL010000246.1:0-8080 GCA_046160365.1 Aestuariivirga sp.
TCGCGTCCGCTTCCCCGCCCAAGGCACGCAAGGCTCTTCGAAAAAAATCGAGTTCGATCTCCTGCTGGCCCACCTTGCGCTCAAGCGCGGCGAGGCGGGCGCGGGCTTGCGCAAGTTCCCCGGCACCGCCCGGCGCCGCAGGCCCGGGCTCAGGCTTCACCCGCCTCGGCCCCGGCTTCGGCCCGCGCTTGCGGTTCAATCCCGCTTCGCCGAAGCGGCGGAACGCATCGCGCCAGTCATACAAAAGCTTGCGCCGGATTCCGGCTTCCTTGGCCACAACCGCAACCGGCTCTCCGGCATCGACGCGCACAATCAGCGCCAGCTTGAAAGCGGTCGAAAACGACCTGAACAACTTCGTCTCGGACATAGGCTCCTCCGCGAGAATCGCCCATGTCCCTGAAATTATCGTGTCTCAACAGACGGGGTCAGTCCACCAGCAATGTCGCCGTAACCAAGGGGCGAGCAGTACCCGACGGCGTTCAAGCTGAGGGCGATCAAGCGGGTCGATCGCGGCTAAGGTGTGCCGCCCGCGGCGCGAGAGCGAAAATGAATGGAGCTACTGTGAATTTTCGCACAGACGGCCACGACGGATGAAGTTATCGTTTCACCAGAACGGCGAAGAAGCGCGGAGCTTACCCAGGTGACAACGTATTTTAGCCGCTCGCTTCCTGTCAATGCGAGAAGGCGGAGAGAGGTTGAACTAAATGCACTGTCACCACGACCACTTCCTACTGTCACCGCAACTACCACCTTAACTACCTATCACCATAACGACCGTAACGGTGAAGGGACTGAACTTCCGCTAATGGAGGCTATCATGCTGCCTGGTACAATTGCCCCAGATTCCTATATGCCCAGCCGGGTCAAGAAGGAGCTTGACTGGCCCGTTCCGATTGCCCGCGGTCAGAGCGGGATGAAGGTAAAACGAGTCCAAGAGTGGTTGTCGCTTCACGGATTCGCGGTGCTGATCGACGGCGATTTTGGGCCGGCAACCGAGCAGCGGGTTAAGGACTTTCAGGCAAGCAAAGGGATTGTTGCGACCGGGCGAGTTGAAAATCGCACGCACGGAGCGTTGGTGCAGCCTTTGGTGACAGCGATAGCCCCAATTGATCCGACGGGAAAGACATTGTCTAGGCTCATTCTGGCCTACTCGCTTCAACATGTCGCGCAGCATCCAAGAGAAGCAGGAGGCGACAACCGGGGGCCTTGGGTAAGGGCCTATCTGAACCATGACGGCCCGGACTGGAAATGGTGTTCGGGATTTGTGTGCTTTGCGCTTGAGCATGCGGCGAGGACCCTTGGTGTGTCGGCTCCCATCGCTTCATCTCCCAGTTGTGACACGATGAAAGCGAATGCCAGCGCGCAAGACCTTTACCATCGAGAGGGCGCAGTCCCTGTATCAAAAATTCTGCCTGGAAGTTTTTTCTTGGTTAGGCGAACAAGCACTGATTGGACACATATTGGGATCGTTTCCAAGGCTGAGGCTGACTTCATCCGGACCGTAGAAGGTAATACTAACAACGAAGGGTCCGTGAACGGCTACGAGGCGTGCGAGCGCGCGCGCAACTATGCCAAGAAAGATTTCATCATCTGGTAGAACTCCGTCATGCATTCCGACACTACGGCGATGCGCAAGCGCCAGACATGGCCGCGAAAAGCCATGCAAAAGTGCGCCCGAACCATGCGCTTCTGCGCGCAAATTCGGCACGCCCCGCGCCGGTTGACAGTGCTTCCCGCGCCGTTCAAGAGCGGGCTGGGGGAACCATGCGGTTACTTTTTCTGGGCGATGTTGTTGGCAAGACCGGCCGCGATGCGGTCTACCGCGAGCTGCCGCTGCTGCGCGAGCGCTACCGGCCTGATTTCGTGACCATAAACGGCGAGAACGCGGCGCATGGCTTTGGCATCAGCGAGGGCATTGTGCAGGAGTTGCTCGCAGCGGGGGCGGATTGTGTCACGCTTGGCAATCATGCTTTCGATCAGCGCGAAGCCCTTGTTTTCATTGAGCGATACCCGCAGCTGCTGCGCCCGGTGAACTGGCCTGCGGGTTGCCCCGGGCGGGGCGCCAATCTGTTCGACACGGCATCGGGCAAGAAAGTGCTTGTGATCAACGCCATGGGCCGGGTGATGACCGAGCCGGTGCTGGACGATCCCTTCCCGGCGGTATCGCGCGAGCTTGATTCATGCCCGCTGGGCCAGGCGTGCGATGCCATCCTGATCGACATGCATGCGGAAACTTCATCCGAAAAAATGGCCATGGGCCACTTCTGCGATGGCCGGGCGAGCCTTGTGGTGGGCACGCACACCCATGTACCCACCGCCGATCATCAGATCCTCACGGGCGGTACCGCCTATCTTACCGATGCCGGCATGTGCGGCGATTACGACTCGGTCATCGGCATGGAAAAGACCGAGCCAATGCAGCGATTTTTGCGCAAGCTCCCGACCGAACGCATGCGCCCCGCGGAAGGGCCGGCGACAGTATGCGGCGTTGCCGTCGAAACCGATGATGCAACCGGGCTTGCGCTGCGCATTGCAACATTCCGGATCGGCGGCCGCCTGGAACCGAAACAGATTCCGTTTTGGGAAGCGTGAGTCCTAACGGCTTCTTTTCAGATAGTTCGGCAGCGGCGCTGCAACCGCATCGTCGCGCATCGCTTCGCCTGCAAGGCGGTCCATGCCCACGACGGCGCGGGCCAGTTCCAGCGAGGCCGAGTCTTCATCGCCCGCCGCCATCGCCGCGGAACCGGCTTCGAGGCTGGTTTCGATGCGGCGGGACACTTCGGTCAAGGTGGCGATGCAGCTGAACAGGCGGCCGGGAGGGGCACTGTCGGCCAATGAGCGGACACGGCGGAGAGCGGCGCTGGCGGCCGTTCCCGTCAAACCCTCGGCCGCAAATGAAAATTCCTCGATCATGCCTGCACGCGCCGCCATGTTAACAACTCCCACACAACACACACCCGGAAAGAGCATTGACGAGGGCGCGTTAATGCCGGGTTAAGCGGCTTGTCCCGGCTCGCCCGCGAGGTCTATAAGCCGCCGCAAATCTCCCGTTCCGAGGACCACATGGCCGGCCATTCGCAATTCAAGAACATCATGCACCGCAAGGGCAAGCAGGACAAAATGCGGTCCAAGATTTTCTCGAAGCTGGCGCGCGAAATCACCGTTGCCGCGAAGGCTGGCCTCCCCGATCCCGATGCCAATGCCAGGCTCCGGCTCGCGATCCAGAATGCGCGCGCCGAAAACCTGCCCAAGGACAATATCGAGCGCGCCATCAAGAAGGCCGCTGGCGGCGATGCCGAGAGTTATGACGCGGTGCGTTACGAGGGGTATGGACCAGGCGGCGTGGCGGTGATCGTCGAGGCGCTCACCGACAACCGCAACCGCACCGCGCCCAGTGTGCGCGCGCTGTTCGCGAAGTATGGCGGGAACCTGGGCGAGACCGGCTCGGTGTCCTTCATGTTCACGCGGGTGGGTGAAATTCTCTATCCTGCCGCCAAGGCCACCGCGGACCAGATGATGGAAGCCGCGATCGACGCGGGCGCCGACGATGTTGTGTCGGGCGACGAGGGCCACGTGGTGACGTGCGCCTTCGAGTCAATCGGCGAGGTGTCTTCGGCACTTGCGGCGCGTTTTGGCGATGCGGAAACGGTGAAGATCATATGGAAGCCGCAGACTTTGACTCCGCTCGATCAGGAGAAGGCGGAGAGCTTGCTGAAACTCGTCGAAGGGCTTGAAGATGACGATGACGTGCAAGCCGTGTTTTCGAATGCCGACATCGCCGAAGATGTGATGGCGAAACTCGACGCCGCATGACCACGCACCGCTTCGCGCCAAGTACCTTCTTCAATACGCTGGGTGCGCATACGCCGGTGCTTTCGGTTGATAGCGGCGATACGGTCATCACCGAGACACTCGACGCGCATGGCTTTGATCGCGAGGACGTTCAGAGGGGCCGCGATCCCAATCCGATGACGGGGCCGTTCTTCGTGAAGGGTGCAGAGCCTGGCGATGCGCTGGCTGTGAAGATCGTCCGTATAGAGATGAACCGCGCCACCGGTTGGACGCGGCAGGGGCTTGCCTGGAATGTGGTGGAGCCGGCGGCAGTTCCGCAGATGCCTGTGCGCGAGAAGATCGTTTGGAACATTGAGCGGAACAGCGGACGCATATCGCTTCAAGAGCCCCTTGCAGCACTAGGCAACTGGACGATCCCCATCGAACCGATGATCGGCTGTTTCGGCGTAGCGCCCGGAGACGGCGAAGCCATCTCGACCGCGACAAGCGGGCGCTTTGGCGGCAACATGGATTATCGTGGGTTCAAGCCGGGATGCGAGGTTCAGTTTCCGGTTTCGGTTCCGGGCGCGCTGTTCTTTCTTGGCGATGTGCATGGATGCCAGGGGGATGGCGAAATCTCAGGCACGGGCATCGAGACATCGTCGGAAGTGGAATTCTCGGTGCGAGTGATCAAGGGCGCGAACATCGGTTGGCCGCGGGGCGAAACGGAGAGGGATATCTTCTGCATTGGCAATGCGCGGCCGCTCGAGCAGGCGTTGCAGCATGCGACGACGGAGATGCTCGTTTGGCTCGAGGAGCGTTACGGGCTCGACCGCATCGCGGCTTCGCATCTTCTCGGCATGGCGGTGCGCTACGACATCGCCAATGTGTTCAATCCCGCCTTTTCGGTTGCGTGCCGGATCGAGAAGCCGTGGCTTCCAAACCCGACCTGAGAAAACTTCAGGGCTTTCGCCATTCCTCGCTCGTCACGCGTGCCACGAGCGACCAGCCGCCCTTGCCGTCCGGCTCGATGATGACGGCCTCGCCTTCCTGGAGGTAGCCGGCGCCAAACACTTCTCCGACGGTTCCATGGCTCATGAAGATCGAGTTGGTCATCGGCAGCGGCGGTATCTTGGCGATGTTCTGGATATTCTTCCAGATCTTCGCTTCCGGCGGATCCTTTTCTGGATTGCTTCCATGCAGCAGTATGTTGCGGTCGCGTTCGTAGCGGCCGAAGGCGTACCAAGCTGAATCATAAGACCGGCACATTGGGCTTGCCCTGACGATGCCGATGGGGATTTCCAGTTCCCTGAACGCCTCGCCCATCTTCTGCATCTGTTCGATGCCCTCGGCGGAGAGATTGCGCTGGTGCGAACAGTTGCCGGGCAGCGGATCGTCGGGATCGCGGTCGATGGCGTCCTTGTAGTTTGGGGTGAGGCCGTGGCGGAAGAAGATCAAAAGCCCGCCCTGCTGCAGTTTGGCGAGAAGCGGGGCGGTGATGCCCTGTGGCGGCTTTTCGGCCTTGGCTGAGAGCGGAATTGCCAGGGCGCATAGCAATACGAAGAACGCGAAACGTTTCATGGGGTCCCTCCAGACCGGACAGCGTAGCTGGTGCGCCAATCAACAGCGCATCAACAGGCCGTGAGCGATCTTTCGTGGAGTATGGTATCGGGCCTCATGCATAGCGTTCGAATCATCGGCCTCGATCCGGGCCTCCGCAACACTGGCTGGGGCATCATCGAGTCGCAGGGTAGCCGCTTGTCCTATGTGGCGGATGGCGCGGTTCATTCGGAGGCGAACGCGCCGCTGGCAGAACGGCTATTGCAAATTCACACGCAGCTTCTCGACGTGTTCAAATCCTTTGCACCCGACGAAGCGGCGATCGAGGAAACCTTCGTCAACAAGGATGCGCGGGCCACGCTGAAACTGGGGCAGGCGCGGGGTGCTGTAATGCTGGCGCCGGCGGCGCTCGGAATTCCGGTTTCCGAATATGCGCCGAACCAGATCAAGAAATCGGTGGTGGGAGCAGGGCACGCCGAAAAGGATCAGGTGAAACACATGGTGCGGGTGCTCTTGCCCAAAGCCGAGCTCAACAGCGCGGATTCGGTCGATGCACTGGCAATCGCCATTTGCCATGCGCATCATCGGGGGAGCCAGTCGCTGGAGAAGCTGTTGGTACGTTCTTGACTTGTTCTAGAATCTCAGATAGGTAATACTGAGGAGGTATTACTTTGGCTCGTGTCACGTCCAAAGGCCAGGTGACAATCCCGAAAGAGGTGCGGGACAAGCTCGGCATCGGGCCGGGAAGCAACATTGGATTCGAAGAGCAGGGAGGTCATGTGGTGCTGGTACGGGCCGAGGAAGTCGAAGGCGAGAACAAAGGTGCGCGGCTGGTGCGGAAGCTCGCCGAGTTTGGCGAGCGTGCGCGGCGCAACGGCTGGCTGAACGATCTAAGCACGGACGAAGTTCTGGATATGACGCGCGGATCACTGGATGACATCAAGCCTCGTTGACTCAAATGTGGTGATCGACCTCCTCAAGCACGAAAATGAATGGTTTTCGTGGTCATCGCGCAGGTTGATGGAAGCCACGAATGAGGGGCCGGTGATCATCAATCCCGTTGTGTACGCAGAAGCCGCTGCTGGTTTTGAAGTCGAACAGGATCTCGCAAGTGTGCTGGAGGATGCTGGACTTGAACTTGAACCGCTGCCTTTTCCGGCGGCGTTCATCGCGGGGCACACTCACTATGCATATCGCAAGCAGGGTGGACCAAAACAGAAGACATTGCCGGATTTTCTGATTGGCGCCCATGCCATGCACAAGGGATATCGGCTGCTGACACGGGATGTGCGGCTCTACCGATCCTACTTCCCCGCTCTCGACATCATCGCGCCGGACACCCATCCGTGATCGGCAAACTCAAAGGACGGATCGACAGCTTGGGCGGAGACTGGGCGATGATCGATGTGGGTGGCGTGGTCTATCATGTGTCGTGTTCGTCCAAGACGCTGTCGGCGTTGCCGGGAGCGGGGGAGTATGCAGAGCTGCATACGGAAATGCTGGTAAGTCAGGATTCGATCCGTCTCGTCGGTTTTGCGGGGGTGCAGGAGAAGGAATGGTTCAAGCTCTTGCAAACCGTGCAAGGCGTAGGTGCCAGGGTGGCGCTGTCGATCCTTTCGGTGCTGACGGCGGGCGAAGTGGCGAACGCGATTGCGCTGCAAGACAAGGCGATGATTGGGCGCGCCAATGGCGTTGGCAAGAAACTCGCGGAACGCATTGTGCTGGAACTGAAAGACAAGGCTCCGGCGCTGGCCTTGCCCGATCAAGGGCTTTCGCAAGTCTCAGCCGAGTTGCGGTCGGAACGCCCGACGGCGGTGACCGATGCACTCTCGGCGCTGGTCAATCTGGGCTACGGCCAAACCCAAGCCGCGCAAGCCGTAAGCCTTGCCGTCAAGAAAGCAGGCGATGATCCGGCGACGGAAAAGCTGATAAGGCTGGCGCTGAAAGAGCTGGCGCTCGCATGACATGTTCCGCAACTGCAAACGTGCAATTCCTCACCCCTCCCCACAAGGGCAGAGGTGTCGCATATGGCTTGATGTTCACCCTTCCCCCATCGGGGGAAGGTGCCCCGAAGGGGCGGATGAGGGTCTTGAGGAATGACACAGCCTCGAAATTTCTTATCTCTTCCATGCGGCAAGGCCCTCATCCGGCGCTGCGCGCCACCTTCTCCCGACGGGAGAAGGGTGGATTTACGTGGAATAATCAGTCTACGGAAAAATTGATCCGTCTGGCGCTCAGAGAGCTGGCGCTGGCTTAACACTCTTTTTGGTTCTAGGTCGGAGGAAGTAACGTTGGAAAAGGTCTGGAAGGCAGTTGCAACGACTTTCGGGGGGGCAATTGGAATTGTTTGGACGATTGCGGGACCCATCACATATGTTTTGCTCGTCGTCGAAACATGGAAGGGCAATTCACCTGTCTGGCTGAAGCTGATCATAAACTTGACGCTTGATGCTTTTCTCTCGGTGATATGGCCGATCACGTGGGCACTTTGGGGCATTCAACACTTGATGGGAAAAGCAACTCCATTGAGCGTTCTGTTTGGTTGATCAAGTTAAGATGCAGACCCGCTCCATCCTTGACCGCGACCTCAAACCCGAAGACCAGCTCGACACGCATCTTCGTCCGCAGCGGCTTGATGAGTTTGTCGGGCAGACCAAGGTCAAAAAGAATCTGCGCGTTTTCATCGAGGCGGCGAAGGCCAGGGGCGAGGCTCTGGATCATGTGCTGTTCGCGGGGCCGCCCGGACTTG
>JBJXGL010000247.1:0-2719 GCA_046160365.1 Aestuariivirga sp.
CGCGCCACTCCCCCAACAAGTTGGGGGAGAGAAGCGCTGTTGGGTTTTATCACCGGCCGAGCGCCTTCTTCACCGCATCGGCCATTTCCGCCTCCGGCACCGAAACCTGCGCCAGCCGCTGCGACGCGTATTCCTCGCGCGATACAATCCCCGAAGCGAGTTCCGACCCAAGCCGCAAATCCTTGATCTGCACCTCGCCCTTGGCCTTCTCATCACCGCCCTGAATCACAACCAGCGGCGCACCCCGCTTGTCGGCATATTTCATCTGCGCCTTCATGCCGGCGGTGCCGACATACATTTCGGCGCGGATACCGCCCTCGCGAAGCTGCTGCACCATCCGCCAGTAGTCGCCCTGGCGGTCCTTGTCCATGACCAGCACGACGACCGGCGCCGGTTCATCCGTGGACTGAGCTTTCCCGACCAGCTTCAGCGCCGAGTAAAGCCGCGAGACGCCGATCGAAAATCCCGTCGCCGGAACCTTCTGTCCCGTAAACCGTGCGACGAGATCGTCATACCGTCCGCCTCCGCCGACCGAACCAAAACGCACGGGTCGGCCCTCCTCATCTTTCGTCTCCATGAGGAGTTCGCATTCGAAAACGGGACCCGTGTAATACTCAAGGCCGCGGACGACGGAGGGATCGATGCGAATTCTACCGTCATTGTATCCTGCCTCGCTTACAGCGGACCAGATTTGGCGCAGCTCTGCCATGCCCTCAAGTCCTCTCGGACTAGTCGCCGCAAAACTGGCGATTCCACCGAAAATTCCCTCAGCTCTAAATGACTCATATTGCTGTAGGTCTGAGCCAGTCGCTCCATGTTTCGAATTGGGAACGCCAATGTTGTCCAAAGCCTTTTCTGCTGCTGCGGCCACAACAAAGAACGCAGTCAACTTATCAATTTGCTTCGGCTCTAGTTTGGCACCTACTGCAAAATCTCCTGATTCGTCCTTACGCCCGTTGCCAAGTAGCAGCTTGACACCCTCAATGCCGAACTTATCCAGCTTGTCGATAGCTCGTAGCGCAATCAAACGCTTGGATGAGTTTTCTGTGCCGGCAAGGCCAATTGACTCAAAAATTCCATCAATGACTTTTCGATTGTAGACTCTTAAGCAGTATGACCCTCTCGGAATCCCCAGCGCCTCCATCGTATCCGCCGCCATCATGCACACTTCGGCGTCCGCCGCAGGCGACGCACTCCCTACCGTATCGGCATCGAACTGCATGAACTGGCGGTAGCGTCCCGGCCCCGGCTTCTCGTTCCTAAACACCCAGCCCTGACGGTAGCTGCGATAAGGCGTCGGCAGCGACTGCTGGTTCTCGGCCACGTAACGCGCCAGCGGCGCGGTCAGGTCGTAACGAAGCGACAGCCACTGCTCGTCGTCATCCTGGAACGAGAACACCCCGGCGTTGGGCCGGTCCTGGTCGGGCAGGAATTTGCCCAGCGCGTCGGTGTATTCGACGAAGGGCTGCTCCACAGGCTCGAAGCCGTAGGATTCGTAGACCTCCTGAATGGTGGCGAGCATGCGCCGCAAGCCCCGGATTTCATCCGGCCCCACATCGCGGAATCCCTTGGCCAAGCGGGCCTTGGGGCGGTGTTCTTTTCTGTTTTCGGTCATGGGCGGGCTTCTAGAGGAAGGGCGGAATGCGGGCAACTCGCTTTCCCCTCCCCCGCGAGCGCAGCGAGTGTGGGGAGGGTAAGGGTGGGGGTGGTGAATGCGAGTGCTGCTTTCTCAAGAGAGAGCGCAGATGCTTCACCACCCCCACCCCTAACCCCTCCCCACGCGCGCGTTGCGCGCGGAGGAGGGGAAACTATTTATCCCGCACCACCACCTGGTTCTGTTCGCCCAAGCCATCGATGCCGATCCGCATCCGATCGCCAGGTTTCAGGAACCGCTGCGGCTTCATGCCCATGCCGACGCCGGGCGGCGTTCCGGTGGTGATGATGTCGCCGGGGTGAAGCGTGAAGAATTGCGAGAGATAGGACACGATATGGGCCACGCCATAAACCATGGTCGCGGTCGAACCGTCCTGGACGCGCTTGCCGTTGAGTTCGAGCCAGAGGTGAAGCTTTTGCGGATCCTTCACTTCGTCCGCGGTCACCAGCCACGGCCCCACCGGGCCGAAGGTGTCGTAGGATTTGCCCTTGGTCCATTGCCCGGCGCGCTCGGCCTGGAATTCGCGCTCGGAGAGATCGTTGATGGTGCAATAGCCCGCCACATGGGCAAGCGCGTCCTTCTTTGCGATGTTCTTGGCGCGCGTGCCGATGATGACGCCAAGCTCCACTTCCCAGTCGGACTTTTTCGACTTGGGCGGAATGGTCACATCGTCGTTCGGACCCGAGAGGCAGCTCACCTGCTTGGTGAAGACCACGGGCTCCGGCGGCACGGCCAAGCCGGACTCGGCTGCGTGATCGGAGTAGTTGAGGCCGATGGCGATAAACTTCTGCGGATTGGCGATGCAGGAGCCGATGCGTGGCGAACCCTTCACCAGCGGCAGCGACTCCGGCTTGATTTTGCGCAGCCTGGCCAGCCCCTTCGGCGAAATCGTTTCGCCGGCAATGTCGGCAACGTGCCGCGAGAGATCGCGAATCCTACCGTCCTTGTCGAGAAGGCCCGGCTTCTCCTTGCCCTTTGGCCCGTAACGCAGAAGTTTCATGTGTCGCTCCCCTTATGCGCCGATGGATGCCAGCGCGGTTGATAGCCCTTGGCCAAAATGGCGAG
>JBJXGL010000248.1:0-13000 GCA_046160365.1 Aestuariivirga sp.
CAGAGTCGCATCATAACCATTTGTAAAATCGCAGATTTTCCCTCGCCTGTCGCAGAACATCGCGTTCATGGTGAAGTCGCGGCGTGCCGCATCGGCCTGCCAGTCATCGGTGAAGGAAACACGCGCGCGGCGGCCATCGGTTTCGACATCGTGGCGGAGCGTCGTCACCTCGTAAGGACGACCTTCCGAGACCACCGTGACAGTGCCGTGAGCGATGCCGGTGGGCGCAACTTTCAGACCCGCGGCTTCGCACAATTCGGTGACCTTTTCCGGTGCCAAATCGGTCGCCAGATCGATGTCCGCGACGGGCACTTTCAGAAGCGCATTTCGAACCGCTCCACCGGCCACACGGACAACGCCTCCGCCGCCCTCGATGACGTCAAAAATGCGCGTGAGAGACGGCGCTTTCAACCAACGGCATTTCGCGAGAGATGGAAGTATCATTGCGCGGCATACATCCGGTCATAAAGATTGCGGATCATGCCCGCGGTAGCACCCCAGATATAGCGCTCGCCATAGGGCATCGCATAGTAGGAGCGGGTGAGCCCCTTCCACTCGCGCGAATGCCGCAGGTGGTTGGAGGGATCCATGAGAAAGGAAAGCGGCACCTCGAAGACGGAGGCCACTTCGCCATCATGGGGCCTGAGTTCGAAGCCCCGCTCCACCAGCGCCACCACCGGAACCACGCCATAGGCGGTGGCTGTCAGATAGGTATCGAGAAAGCCGATGGGCTCTACAAAGCGGGGCGCAAGCCCGGTTTCTTCCTCGGCCTCGCGCAGCGCCGCGGCAACCGGGCCATCGTCGCCCTCATCAATGCGGCCGCCGGGAAACGCCACTTGCCCGGCATGCTGGCGGAGATGCGCCGTGCGCTCGGTCAATAGCACCGACAATCCCTCCAAACCCCTGATGATCGGCACCAGCACCGCAGCCGGCCTGAGAACCGCGCCTTCGGGTACAATCCGCGCCAATGGATTGAGGTCGTCGTCGCCGCGTTTGGGGAGGGATGAAGGCTCCGCAAGAAGGCGATTTGCGGCGCGGCCCCGGAACTCTTCCTCATCGAAACTGAAGCTCATGCAGGAAGACCAATCTCGGCGGCTGGCTGCATGCGAAAGAATACACCACCCGAACGTACGCCGAACCAGCCTTCTTCCACGCTCCCCAGCGCCACCAGATCGTAATAGAGAGCGCGAGACACCAGCGCCTCGAGCCGGCCCCGCACCAGCACATAGGGCTTCAAGCCATTGGTGCCGGTTTCGATTTCGAAGCGCATCGAATTGGCGGGGCCAACCACAACACGATCATCGCAATTGGTCTCGAAAGTCAGCACCTGATCGGGCCCCCGCGCTTCCACCTCCATGCGGATCGCCACGAAGGGCGCGTCATCCACCTGGATGCCGCATTTCTCGACGGGCGTTACGAGATAGTACTTCCCGTCGGCGTCGTGCCGCAGCACCGAGGCGAAGAGTTTCATCAGCGGTTTCCGCCCGATGGGCGAGTTCATGTAGAACCAGGTGCCGTCGCCGGCGATCCGCATGTCGATGTCGCCGCAAAAAGGCGGGTTCCACTTTTCGACCGGCGGCAAGCCCTTCCCGGCCTTGGCGGCTTCGGTCAGCCCTTTCACAGGATTGTTTGGATCACCGGGCGAGGTCATCGTGCTAGGGTCCGGACGCCTTTCTGAGTCGTAATAGTTGTGCCTCTTTTAGGCCACTCTCATTATCGAGAGTGTCATTAACGCTAATCCCCACCCGTGGCCAATGCCGGCCCCGGCCACCTATGATGGACCCATGGCCACCAACATCACGTCCACCGACGCCCACATTGTTGCCGAACTCGACGCCACAGGCGAGCGCCTGGAGCGCGTCCGCAAGGCCATGGGCGAAGTCATCTTCGGCCAGGAAGATGTCGTCGATCTGACGATAACCGCCATTCTGGCGGGCGGTCACGCGCTGCTCGTGGGCGCGCCAGGCCTCGCCAAGACGAAACTCGCGACCTCGCTTGGCCGCACCCTGGGCCTTGAGGAAAAACGCGTGCAGTTCACGCCAGATCTTATGCCCGCCGATATTCTGGGCTCGGAAGTGCTGGAGGAAAGCGCCGAAGGCCGCCGCTCCTTCCGCTTCGTGCCAGGGCCGGTGTTCTGCCAGCTGTTGATGGCAGACGAAATCAACCGCGCCAGCCCCCGCACCCAGTCGGCACTTTTGCAGGCGATGCAGGAGCACCACGTGACGGTGGCAGGCGAACGCCATGACCTGCCGCGCCCCTTCCATGTGCTGGCCACGCAGAACCCGATCGAGCAGGAAGGCACCTATCCGCTCCCCGAGGCCCAGCTCGACCGCTTCCTGGTGCAGATCGACGTGCCCTACCCCGCCCTCGATGCCGAACGCCGCATGCTGTTCTCGACCACGGGCACCGAAGAGCAGGAAGCCAAGAAGGTGCTGACCACCCCCGAGCTGCTTTCCGCCCAGCGCCTCGCACGGCAGATCCCCGTGGGCGAGCAGGTAGCCGATGCGATCCTGCGCGTGGTGCGCGCGGCGCGTCCCGGTCCCGATGCGGATGAGACGATCAACAAGACCGTGGCCTGGGGACCATCGCCGCGCGCCAGCCAGGCGTTGATGCTATGCGCCCGCGCCCGCGCGCTGCTGCAAGGCCGTCTCGCGCCCAGCATCGACGATGTCGAGATGCTGCTCGAACCGGTGTTCAAGCACCGCATGGCCCTGAATTTCGCAGCCCGCGCCGATGGCCACACGGTGCAAGGCACGGTCGCCCGCCTCAAGTCGCTGCTCGCCTGAGGCCCATATCGATGTCCGGGGCTTCGGCATTTCAACTGAACAGCCGGGCGGAAGCAGCAACCCACACGCTGCCGCCGCTGCTCGTCGAGGCCGAACGCGTGGCCGCAACAGTGATCCTCGGCGTCCATGGCCGGAAGCGCGCGGGGCCGGGCGAAAGCTTCTGGCAGTACCGCCCTTACAGCTTTGGCGACTCGACCCAGCGCATCGACTGGCACAAGTCGGCGCGCTCTGATCGCGTCTATATCCGCGAGAATGAGTGGGAAGCCGCCAACACACTGTGGCTCTGGTCATCGCCCTCGGCAACCATGGACTTCAAGTCGCATCTCTCGAGCGCAACAAAGCGCGACCGTGCCGAACTGGTGGCGCTCGCGATGGGCTCACTTGCTGTTCGCGCCCATGAGCGGATCGGCGCCATCGGCTCGCCCATGCAGCCCGGCCATTCCCGCGGCACCCTTCTCCGCATCGCCGAGTGGATGCTGCTGCATGAGGGTCCGCCGCTTCCGGTGATGGGTCCGGTGCAGCGCTTTTCGAGTATCGTCGTGCTGAGCGATTTTCTGCAGCCCATCGAAGAAATCGCAACCGCCGTCACCCGCATGGCGGCGACTGGAGCCAGCGGCCATATCGTGCAAGTGACCGATCCCGCCGAAGAGTCGCTGCCCTACGATGGCCGCGTCGAGTTCCGCGCCGTCGAAGGCCCGCTACGTTATCTTGCCGACAAAACCGAGTCGCTCCGCGACGCCTATATCCGCAAATTCAACGAACATCGCGATGCGCTTCGCGAATTGGCCCGCCGCGTCGGCTGGAGCTTCACCGTGCACCGCACCGATGAATCCGCCATCAAGCTTCTGATGACGCTCCACGCGCTCGTGGGCGGCACCAAGAGCCGCGCTTTCGGAACGAGTGCCTCGGCATGATGGCGCTGTTCGAGCAGATCGCCTTTCTCAACCCGCTGGCGCTGGCAGCACTCGCTTTGCTGCCGGTCATCTGGTGGTTGCTCCGCTTCACGCCGCCGGTGCCGCAAAGTGTAAAATTCCCGCCGCTGCGCATTCTGCTCGGCCTCGAAAACAAGGAGCAAGAGTCGGACAAGACGCCGTGGTGGCTCTTGCTATTGAGGCTCGCGATTGCGGCACTCCTGATCCTCGGCGTTTCCTATCCAGACTACGCCCCGGGGCGCACCGCTGCCGTTGGTTCATCGCCGCTGCTTCTCGTGGTGGACGATAGCTGGCCAGCGTCGCGGCAATGGAACGAGCGCCGGGAAGTGATGAAGGAGCTGCTGCAAGCTGCCCAGCGCCAAGGCGCGCCTGTGACGCTTGCGGTTACCGCGCCCGAAGCGCGCGCTCCCGAACTCGCACCCAAGACCGCAGCCGACGCATTGACCCGCGCCGCAGCATTGGAGCCGCGCGCTTTGCCACCCGCACGCCTTGCCTTGCTCGACAAACTCAACGAGACTTTCGCAACTCCGCAAGCGCTGCGCGTGATTTGGATTTCCGATGGCATCGACAATGGCGATGCGTCCGCGTTCGCAGAAGGTCTCGCCAAACTTGGCGGCGGCAGGGCCGAAGTCGAAACCATCGTTCCCGATGCGGCAGCGCTGCCGCTCGCCATCGGTAGGCCGTCGATCGATGGCGGCGGAATTGCCGCCTCCATTCACCGCGCCGTGCCCGCCCCCGCGGCGCCGTTCGCCTTCGAAGCCCTCGCCGCCAATGGCCGCCGCCTCGCGTCCGCTCCGGTCGAGTTCGCAGGAGCCGCAAACGAAGCCAAAGTGAAACTCGAACTGCCGCTCGAACTCCGGAACGAAGTCAGCCGCCTCGAAGTGGCGGGGCAAGAAACGGCCGGCTCCGTGTTCCTGATGGATGACCGCTGGCGCAGGAAAACCGTGGCCTTGCTCTCTGGCTCCGCACTCGAAGATGCGCAGCCGCTGCTCTCACCGCTCTATTATGTCTCGCGCGCCATGGAGCCTTATGCCGAAATGTCCTCGCCGCCTGATGCACCGGCGCTGAAGGAAGCGCTGACCGCAGGAGTCTCCATGCTGGTGCTGGCCGATATCGGCGTGCTTCCTGCCGACAGCCATGATCAGGTGAAGGCCTGGGTCGAAAAGGGTGGCTTGCTCGTGCGTTTCGCCGGTCCCAAGCTCGCGAGCGCCACCGACGACATGGTGCCCGTCACCCTTCGCCAGGGTGGCCGCTCGCTCGGCAGTGCCTTAAGCTGGGAGTCGCCGCAAGCACTTCAGGATTTCGGCGAGAAGAGTCCGTTCGCCGGCCTCGTGCTCGACAACGATGTGCGGATCACCCGCCAGGTGCTCGCCGAACCCGACGCTGATTTGCAGGAACGCATCTGGGCCAGCCTCGCCGATGGCACGCCGCTGGTGACCGCGAAACAGGAAGGCAAAGGCAACATCGTGCTGTTCCATGTGACCGCCAATGCCGATTGGTCGAACCTGCCATTGAGCGGCCTGTTCGTCTCCATGCTGAACCGGCTGCTCGATCTCGCTCCCTCAGCCGGAAGCGCATCCGCCGCCGCCGCACCGGCAATCTCGGGCGAAGAACAAGCTTACACGCCGCGTCGCGCACTCGCTGGCGATGGCCGCCTTGCCGATCCTCCAGCAGACGCGCGGCCCGTTCCAGCCAACGCCATCGATGCGGCAACACCCTCGCCGCAGAATCCGGCGGGCATCTATACGCGCGGCGCCAGCGAGCGCGCCATCAATCTCCAGACCGCGCCGGAGAACTACAAACCCATCGCCGCGCTGCCGTCCGGTGTCGCCATGCGCGATCTGAAGCCGTTGCCCGCCATTCCGCTTGCGCCCTATCTCTTCATCGCCGCGTTCATCCTGCTGCTGCTCGATTGTCTCGCGGCTCTTGTGCTCGGTGGTGGATGGCAACGTTTGCGCGGAGCAAGTGCCGCGGCATCCGTGCTGATGCTCGGCTTGGCGATAACGCAACCGCCACCCGCCATGGCGCAGGCGGTCGATGACTTCGCCATGCAGAGTACGCTGCAAACCCATCTCGCTTATGTCCGCACCGGCGATCAAACCATCGACGACACCAGCGCGCTTGGCCTCAGGGGACTGGGCCTCATACTTTCGGAGCGCACATCCGTCGAACCCGGTGAACCCATGGGCATCGACATCGAGAAGGACGAGATCGTCTTCTTCCCCCTGCTTTATTGGCCCGTGACGCCAGCAAGCCCCGTTCCCTCCGATGCAGCGCTGGCACGCATCGATGCCTTCATGAAGAACGGCGGCACCATCTTCTTCGATCTCCGCGAAGATGACGCGGAAGCGCTTTCGGGGAGTGCTTCCGCATCCGCCGAGGCATTGCAGCGCATGCTGGCCAAGCTCGACATTCCCGCCATCGAGCCCGTGCCGCCCGGCCATGTGCTGACGAAATCCTTCTATCTCATGCAAGGCTTCCCCGGCCGCTACGCGCAAGGCCGTCTCTGGGTCGAACGCGCCGATGAGCGGGGCGCGCTGGCTGGCAATGCCGACGGCGTCTCCGCCATTATGATCGGCTCCAACGACTATGCCGCCGCCTGGGCGCTCGACGACAACGGTCAGCCGCTCAATGCCGTGATCCCCGGCTCGGACGATCAGCGCGAAATGGCATTCCGCGCTGGCGTGAACATCGTCATGTACGCGCTGACCGGCAACTACAAGGCCGATCAGGTGCATGTGCCGGCGTTGCTGGAAAGGCTCGGCCAGTAATGAACCTCGGCCTCTCCTTCGATCCCTTCTTTGGCTGGACCATGCTGGCAGTCCTTGCCGCACTTGGCATCGCGGCCGCGCTCGTGCTCGCTTACACCAGATCGCGCGGCTGGTATCTCCGTGCACTGACGATCGCGCTGGCGCTCCTGGCACTGGCCAATCCATCGATCCGCAGCGAAACCCGCGAAGCGCTCTCCGACATCGCCATCGCTGTCATTGACCGCAGCCTCAGCCAGAACAATGGCGATCGCACGGCGCAGGTGAACGCCGCCGAGGAACGCCTCAAAGCCGCTGCCGCCGCTCTCGGCAACACCGAACTCCGCGTGGTGACGGTCAAGTCCGGCCAGGCCATTGAGGATGAAGGCACGCAGGCTTTCGCCGCCCTCTCCCGCGCCATGGCCGAAGTGCCGCCCGAGCGCTTCGCCGGCGCCATCATGGTGACCGATGGCCAGGTGCATGACGTGCCGCAGGATGTGGCGAAAGCCGGCGTTGCAGGACCACTGCATGCGATTATCACCGGCAGCCAGAGCGAGCGTGACCGCCGCGTCGTCGTCGACCAGGCGCCGCGCTTCGGCATTGTCGGCAAGGAACAGACGATCCGCTTCCATGTTCAGGAAACCGGCGGTCCCAATCAGCCCATGGAAGTCACCATCACATCAGGCAACGGCCAGTCCGTCACAATGTCGGCGGCTCCGGGCGCACAAGTCGAAGTGCCGGTGCTGGTCGATCATGGCGGCCAGAACATCTGGGAAATTTCGGTCGCCCCCCTCGAAGGCGGCGAAGTGTCGCTGCAGAACAATCTCGCCATTGTCGTCGTCGATGGCGTGCGCGACCGTTTGCGCGTGCTCCTGGTTTCGGGCGAGCCGCATCCCGGCGAGCGCACTTGGCGCAATCTGCTGAAAGCCGATGCCTCGGTCGATCTCGTGCATTTCACCATCCTGCGCCCACCAGAAAAGCAGGACGGAACCCCAATCAAGGAACTGGCGCTGATCGCGTTCCCAACGCGTGAGCTCTTCATCGACAAGCTCGAGGAATTCGATCTCGTCATCTTCGACCGCTACCGCCGGCAAGCGGTACTGCCGCTCAACTATCTGGCCAATGTCGCGAACTACGTGTCGCAAGGCGGTGCCGTGCTGATTGCGTCTGGCCCTGATTTCGCGGCGGAGGATGGCCTCTACAATACGCCACTCGCCGATGTGATGCCGGCCGCACCTCTGGGCGGCGTCTTTGAAGGCGGTTTCCGGCCCGAAATTACCGATAGCGGCAAGCGCCACCCGGTGACGCGCGCACTCCCCGGCGGCGAAGGCGAGACGCCGAAATGGGGCCGCTGGTTCCGCGTCGTCAATGCCGCCGCCAATATGGGCGATGTGGTGATGAATGGCCCGGAGGAACGGCCGCTGCTCGTGCTTTCGCGTCAGGGTGAAGGCCGCGTGGCGCAGATGCTCTCCGATCATGGCTGGCTGTGGGCGCGCGGCTTCGAAGGCGGCGGCCCGCAAACCGAACTGCTCCGCCGCATCGCCCATTGGCTGATGAAGGAGCCGGATCTCGAGGAAGAAGCTCTGGGTGGCACGCAGTCCGGCGGCAAGCTCACCATCGAACGCCGCACCATGGCATCGAGCGCCAAGCCGGTGACCGTGACGCTTCCCTCCGGCAAGGACGTCGAGGTGCCGCTCGCCGAGGAAACCCCTGGCATCTGGCGCGGCCGCATCGACATTGAGGAAGCGGGCCTGCATCGCCTCAGCGACGGCACGCTGAAAGCCGTCGCCGCGGCCGGCGATGCCGATGCCCGCGAAGCCTCCGACATCATCGCCACCGCATCCCGGCTCACTCCCGTCGCCGAGCTAACCGGCGGCGGCGTGCAATGGTTTGAAGACGGCATGCCGCGCCTTGTTAAAGTCGAGAAAGGCCGCACCATGGCCGGCTCCGGCTGGATGGGCCTGCGCAACAACGATGCCTATCGCGTGACCGCCGTCACCGAACTCCCGCTCTTCGCCACGCTCGCTGCACTCGCCGCGTTACTCGCGGCAGCGTGCGCCATGTGGTACCGCGAGGGCCGCTAGGCGTCATCCCGCTCCGGTGCATGCCAGGCCGGATCGCCCTCTTCCTTTGCAACGCCGCGATCCGCGCCAAGTACGTTCGCGATTTCCGCCCGCGCGGTTCGCGCGATGTCGATGAGCTTCGTCTGATCACCATGATGCGGTGCGGAGGTGCGCAGCAGGCGCTCGTCGATCGAACGGAAGAGATTGGCGGCGCGCTGAGCCTCGAAGGGATGGTGGCCGAGCGCCGCCAGTGCATCGCGGGCCAGATCGACGGACGACGAGAACAGTTCGCGATGGATATTCTCGACTCCGGCATTGATCAGCTCATAGGCATGGGTGCGGTCGAGGGCGCGCGCGAAGATTTTGATCTTCGGGAAATTGCGCTGCACCGTTTCGACGATCGCCATGGATTTCTCGCGGTCGTCGATGGCAAGCACCAGAACCTCGGCCTCACGCGCACCCGCGGCTTCGAGAAGATCGAGCCTTGAGGCATCGCCATAGAACACCTTGAAACCGAATTTCCGCAGCGCGTCGATCTGCTCGGCATCGTGATCGAGCACCACGGCCTTGACGCCATTGGCCTGAAGCAACCGCCCCACCGTCATCCCGAAGCGCCCGTGCCCCGCGATGATGACGCGCACCTCGCTCTCGTCGATCGTGTCCGCCTCGCGTGTGCTCCCGCCCCTTGCGAACATCGGCTGCATCACCTTGTCGTCGAAAAGCATGAGCAGCGGCGCCAGCGCCATCGAGATCGCCACCGCCGCCACCAGGAGGCCCGCCAGATCGGCATCGAGCAGCTTGAGGCCCAACGTGAAAGAGATCAGCACGAACGCGAATTCGCCGCCTTGCGCCAGCGAAAACGAAAACCGTGAAGCATCTGCCCGGTTCATGCGGAACAGCAGTGCCAGCGCCACCAGCACCGCGAGTTTCACCAACACGAGGCCCACCACCGTTCCAATCAGCGTTCCCGGCATCCGCATCAGCAGCGAGAAATCGATGCCCGATCCCACCGCGATGAAGAAGATTGCCAAGAGCAGCCCCTTGAACGGATCGAGATCCATTTCGAGCTCGTGCCGGTATTCGCTTTCCGCCAGAACCACGCCCGCGAGAAACGTGCCAAGCGCCGCCGACAAACCCACGAACCCCATCAGCAGCGTGATGCCGACGACGATCAGCAGCGCGAACGCCACGAAGATTTCGCGGATGCCGGTGCCCGCCACCCAGCGGAACAGGGGCCGCATGAGATAACGCCCGGCGAGAACGATTGCCGCCACTGCAACGAGCACCGCAATTGCCTGGGCCCAACCGGGCAGTCCAGAAATGAACGATCCGCCATGGTCATCGCCAGCCTGCGCCACCGCAAGCAACGGCAGCAGCGCCAGCATCGGGATCACCGCTATGTCCTGAAACAGCAGCACGGAAAACGACGACTGCCCCGCCGCCGTCTTCAATAGTCCCCGCTCGTTCAAACTCTGCACCACGATCGCCGTTGACGACATCGCCAGGATGAGCCCCGCCGCCAGTGCTGCCTTCCACTCAAGCCCCAACGCCAGGGCAGCGCCCCCAATCGCCGCTGCCGTCAACGCCACCTGCAATCCGCCCAATCCCAGAATGGGTTTGCGCAACTCCCACAATTTCGAAGGCTGCAATTCAAGGCCCACGAGGAACAGCATCACGATCACGCCGAACTCGGCGAAATGCATCACATCCGCACCCTCGCTACCCACCAGACCGAGAACGCTGGGCCCGATCAGAATGCCGGCCACGAGATAACCCAGGACGGAGCCAAGCCCCATCCGGGCGAAGAGCGGCGCCGCAATCACCGCCGCCGCGAGATAGACGAAGCTGCCGAGTAGAAGATCCTCAAGATGCATGTTCGCGGACCTCGTGAGCGGCCAAGAAACCAGCGGGCAGCGCATAGCCCTCTGCCAGATGCTTCAGAGGATCGAGTCTACCATCGCGAAGTCCGGCGATCAGATCGCGATACTGCTCCGCCCGCCCGCTCAATGTTGCGGGATCGAGTTTGCGGCCTGAATGAATGACGAAAGGCTGAAGCCAGCCCATGCCACAGAGATAGGCGGACTGATCGAAAGGAGCGAGCAGTGCCGCGATCTGGAAGCGGTTCCGCCCCTTGGAATGATAGGCATCCTGCGGGCCACCTGTTGAAACCGCATTGAGAAGGAACTTGCCATGAAGCTTGTTGCCGCCATTACCATAGGCCCAGCCCTCCTCGAGCGCGATATCGAGCCATTCCTTGATGATTGCGGGCGAGGAATACCAGTAAAACGGATGCTGCAGCACGATCAAATCATGCGCCAGCAGCATCTCCTGCTCCCGCGCCGCATCGATCATGAAACTGGGATACTCCGCATAGAGATCGCGCACTGTTACCTGCTCAAGGCCTGAAATCGCCGCAAGCATGGCCTTCTGCACGACCGACTGGCGGAACCTAGGGTGGGCAAACAACACGAGAATGCGCATCGCAGGCTTATTGTCGGAGGTGGCGGGGATGTCAAATGAGAGCGGTGACGATACGAAACCCTGGCTTTTCAGGATGGAAGGCACCGGGATCTTCGGCTCCGTCGCGCGCTGTGCCTGGGAAACCTCCAAACGGAAAGAGCCGGGGCAACCGCCCCGGCTCCTGAACTCTTCAACGCCTACTCAATTACTGGCGGTACTGCATTACTGGCGGTACTGCTGGATCCGCGTCGTGCGCAAGCCCGCAAGCCCGTGCCTGTCGATCGAACGCTGCCAGCCGAGATACTCCTCGACCGTCAGCGTATAACGCTCACAGGCCTCTTCCAGGCTCAGAAGGCCTCCGCGCACCGCCGCCACCACTTCCGCCTTCCGCCTGATCACCCAGCGGTGATTGCCGGGAGGCGGCAGATCGGCAATGGTGAGCGGGCTGCCATCAGGCCCGATCACGTAGTTCACGCGGGGACGCAACTGACCGTTCATGTTACTCAAACTCGACCGAAACGCAGGTACACAAACACCAGCCCACGCTAGGCCCCGGCGCTTAAAATTCGCCTAAGCCTGTGTAAACAAATCCCAAAGATGGCGAATAAGCTGCGTCATTTCAGAACATTGCACGGGATTTGCGGGGATTATTTGCCTTTTCAGCAGCGATGCCCCATCTAGCGGCGATGTTTTTCGACGCTTCGCTCATCGCCCATGTACGGGCCTGCCTGGACCTGCCCGGTGCGCCCGAGGGCCATCGCGTGGTCTGCGCCATGTCGGGCGGCGTCGATTCATCGGTGGCGGCGGCGCTGGTCAAACTCGCCGGCTTCGACGCCGTCGGCATCACCCTGCAGCTCTACGACCACGGAGAAGCCATCCGCCGCAAGGGCGCCTGCTGTGCGGGCCAGGACATTCATGATGCCCGCCGCATCGCCCAGAGCCTCGGCATCCCTCACTATATTCTCGATTTCGAAAGCCGCTTCCGCGAGGCGGTGATCGACGATTTCGCTGACGCCTATATGCGGGGCGAAACGCCGGTGCCCTGCATCCGCTGCAATCAGACAGTCAAATTCGCCGATCTCATGGCCCACGCGAAGGACCTCAACGCATCGGCGCTGGTCACCGGCCACTATATCGAGAGTAAAGCGCGTGGAGACGGCCGCCGCGATCTCTATACGCCCGCCGATATGAACCGCGACCAGAGCTACTTCCTGTTCGCCACCACGCAGGAACAGATCGATTTCCTGCGCTTTCCCTTGGGTGCCATCCCCAAGAGCCAGACGCGTGCGATCGCCGAATCTCTCGGCCTTGCCGTTGCGGCAAAGCCCGACAGCCAGGACATCTGCTTCGTGCCCGAAGGCCGCTATCAGGACGTGATCGCGAGGCTTCGCCCCGCGGCAATGGCGGCGGGCGAGATCGTGCATGTGGATGGTCAGGTGCTCGGCCGCCACGAAGGTATCGTCAATTTCACCGTTGGACAGCGCAAGGGTCTCGGCATCGGCGGCGGCGAGCCGCTCTATGTCGTGCGGGTCGAACCCGAAGCCCGCCGCGTCGTGGTGGGCCCGCGCGAGGCATTGAAGAAGCACAAGATCGCGGTGAAGGCCGTGAACTGGCTTGGCCATGTACCGCTCGCTGTATCACCACAGCCCGTCTACGCGAAAATCCGTTCCGCCCGCCCGCCCATCGAAGCCGAAGTCGCTGCGCGCGAAAGCGGCGCCGTGGTGACGCTCCCCTCCGGCGAATACGGCGTCTCGCCCGGCCAGGCCTGCGTGTTCTACGATGGCGCAGGCGCGGGCGCGCGCGTGCTGGGCGGCGGGTTTATCGCGGCAGCATAGCGATCGACGCAACACCATTGCCCTTCCGCCCTGCCATGCCTACATAAGGGAGACGGCATTCAATTTGCGGGGTCGCGATATGCGCAAGACCAACTTGGCCGTCATCGACGCAGGCGATGTGCGCCGCGCCTACAAACGCTGGGCGCCAGTCTACGACGCAACTTTCGGAAAGCTGGT